>NZ_JARAMK010000004.1:0-367365 GCF_028807495.1 Roseovarius sp. SK2 | reverse complement strand
CTTTTTCCGATCCGGCATATGCTGGTTTTTCTGGGCACTCACAGTGGCTTCGGTTTACCTGGCGATCAGGCGAGGTTCGAGGTGACGTCGGATGACTCCTCTTTATGAATTGACGTTAACGAGTATCGGGGCTCCGCTCGACTCGGAATCCAGTGCTATGGAGGTTGGTCTGCGCAAGTAGAGAAGCGCAGCGTCGAGATGCTGAACACTTGTATCTTCCCGGGTCACTCCCGAATGAGGCGAAAATCTAATTCAAGTCTGCATTCCCATACGCACTGTGGACAGATGTTCCGAGAGCAGCTTGCTTGCGAGTTCCGCGTCGCGGGCTACTAGTGCCGTTGCAATGTTCTCGTGTTCTTTCTGAAAGTTTCCCCAAGCAACCGGGTTAAATCGTTGCTCTTTTATCCGTTTCCAGGCGCTGCCCTTCCTTGCGCGACTTAGGAAACGACCGACATCTTTGATCACTGCGTTGCCGGTGGCCTCGTGGAGCAAGAAATGGAAGCGGCTATCGAAGAACTCCGCGTCGCGCCAGCCAGCAACTAAACGGCCTTCAAGGGCAAATTTCTCGAGTGTGCTCAATTCGGTGTCCGACGCATGCATCACGATGAGGGCTGGAAGAGTAGGTTCGAAAAGCGTTCTGGCAGCAAGAATCTCCGCTGGAGAAATCGCAGCCGGATCGACCCAAGAGGGAGTATCCGTGCCCGTATCTATTACAAAAGTCCCGCGTCCAACATGTCGGATCAATCTCCCTTCATGAACGAGCTTGTCCAGCGCGGCCCGTACGCTGGATCGCGACAGACCCGTAGCATTGGCGAGCTCCCTCTCGTTCGGAATTTGAGTTCCTAATCCGAGTGCACCGGACGCAATTGCATTTCGGAGCATTTCCAAAAGCTCCGCTTTATCGGCAAAGACTTGGCCGTCGACGAGATCTCTTACATCAACCGGCTCAAGTTTCAAAAATTTACTTTTTGGTCGGTCCAATTTGCGCCAATTCCTTCAGCTTCTTTTTCAGTATAATAAAAATCCCCATAAAAATAGAAAAATTTATCTTTTCAGTTCGACTGAGTAGTGGCAGGGTGAGTAGTATTGGTCGGTCCTTTTGAGTGACTGTCATCCAGAAAAGGGAAAAGACATGCTTAACTCTTCCGTTACCCGCCGAAACTTTCTCGGCTCTACAGCTGCCATTGGTCTTGCATCCGCTTTCCCGCAGCGCGCTTTTGCCGCAAATCAAGAGCTGGTGTTTGCGACCTGGGGTGGCTCGTGGGCAGATGCCATGCGAGACGCGTGGTTCGATCCCTTTGAAGAGGCTACCGGCATTGCTATTCGCACGGTGAGCGGAAATGACTACGGTCGCATCGAAGCAATGGTGCAGGCGGGACGAACCGAATGGGATCTTGTGGAAGTTCTGCCGGATTTCTATCCATTAGCACGCGACAATCAGTTGCTTGAACCCGTTGATTATGACGTGGTCGACCGATCCGGTCTTCTTCGCGATGATTTGGCGAATGAGTTGTTAATCCCGCAGGTGTTGTTTTCCTACGTTCTTGCCTACAATAAAGATCAGGGATCGGTTCCGTCCACTTGGGCTGAGGTTTGGGATGTTGAAGCCTATCCTGGCATGCGTGCCTTCCAGGCGGAGGCAAATGCAGGTGTGCTTGAAGCGGCTCTTCTGGCTGATGGCGTTCCGGCGGAGAATTTGTATCCGCTCGATGTTGATCGTGCGCTGGACAAGATGGAAGAAATACGCTCGAACCTGCTATTCTACGAGACCAATGCGCAAGGCGAGCAATACATGTCCAGCGGGCAGGCTGCGCTTGGATTGATTCCAGATGGTCGAGCATTGAATATCATGAATGCCGGAGCGCCTGTGGATATCCAGTACGAACTGAGTTTCCTCACGTGGTCCGCCATGGGGGTTCTGAAGGGAGCGCCCAACAAAGAAGCTGCCATGAAGTTCCTTGCCTACTCGCTAACGCCGGAGGCACAGGCAGCTATAGCCATGGCTTATACATACGGTCCAGTCGTGCCCGCGGCCTTCGATGACATTCCCGAGGAGCGTTCAAATATCCTGTCTGGTGGGCCGCAGATGGAAGGCAAGGCGGTGCTGATGGATGCGCTTTGGTGGGGTGACAACTACGAGCAGGCGTCAGAGAAGCTTACGACTTGGATGCTCGGGTGATACGCGCAGTCCAAGTTAAGATCGCAAATGTCGGTGGGATTCTATTGATCCTGCCGGCAGCGATTTTGCTGCTAATTCTTTTCGTGTGGCCAATTGCGGAGCTTGTCCTGCGCAGTTTCGAAGGCGATGACGGCGCACTGACCCACTACCAGCGCATCCTGGAGGTTCCGACTTATCTCAGGGTGTTGGGACGAACTTTGTTCCTTAGCGCTATGACGGCGTTTCTGTGCCTGCTGATTGGGTACCCGCTCGCCTATCGCCTGGTGCGTGCCAGTCGTCTCGGCACTGCGATCCTGTTGTTCTGTATCCTTACTCCCTTTTGGACCAACCTTCTGGTGCGTACCTATGGATGGTTGCTCGTTTTGAACCCACAGGGCGTGATCAACAGTGTCCTCATGGACGCGGGACTCGTGAGCCAGCCGCTCGCATTGGTCTACAATACGACAGGCGTTCTTATCGGAATGACCCAAATTATGCTGCCTTACATGGTGCTGCCATTGGCCGCCGTGATGAGCCGACTTGATCCAGCCATCCCCAACGCAGCGCGGAGTCTGGGAGCCAGCTGGTGGCGAGCCTTCTGGTTGATCTATGCCCCGCTCACACTTCCGGGCGTTACAGCGGGGCTTATTCTCGTCTTCATGATCAGCTTAGGGTTCTTTGTTATTCCGGCAATTCTTGGAGCTTCGCGCGAAATCCTGTTGTCACAGCTGATTGAATACAACATCAATCGTGTTCTGAATTGGGGGTTTGCGGCGGCGCTTTCGACATTGCTTCTCGTCGCGACACTGGCAATCTACTGGATTGGCAGCCGCTGGTTTAATCTTGGACGCGTGTGGAGTGTAGAATGAAAGGCCCACACGTGCGCGATGCGATCTTGTCGGTGTTGGTCGTAGCGGCCTGCTTTTTTCTGATGTTGCCTACACTTGCAATCGTGCCGGTTTCTTTCACCTCGACCGAGTTCATTACCTTTCCGCCCGTAGGATTCAGCTTGCGGTGGTATGAAGCATTCTTTTCAGATCCGACTTGGAGGGGCGCAGCATTTACAAGCCTTGTGGTTGGCTTGGCTTCCACGCTTCTGGCGACTACCGCGGGAACGCTCGCTGCGGTCGGGATGGCTCGTCTGAGTCGCCGGTTCGCGGGAGCAGTTCAAACAATGTTTATTCTGCCACTGGTGATACCCACGATTATCACGGCCGTCGCGGTCTATGACAGCTTTTCGAAGATCGGAGTTGTCGGGACAGTTCCCGGCCTTGTTCTGGCACATACAATTCTGGCCTTGCCATTTGTCGTCATCAATGTGTCGGCCATCATGCAGAAGGTGGACTGGCGGATCGTCGACGCCGCTCGCTCTTTGGGCGCGACCCCCTCTCGTGCGTTCTTTCTGGTTACGCTTCCAGCCATCCGACCAGGCGTGTTTGCCGGGGCCGCTTTCGCATTTCTTACAAGTTTCGACGAGGTGGTCGTGGCGCTTTTCATCAGTGGCATCGATGCCGTGACACTTCCCGTAAAGATGTGGAGCGGAATTCGATTTGAGATCAGTCCAACAGTAGCTGCGGTTTCATGCCTTCTTACGCTTCTGTCTTTACTGTTCGTGACTGTCTACGCGCTGAGTAAAAGGAGATAATAGTGTCACTACAGCATATTACCGAAGAAGAATTCCAGTCGCGCCGCCGCAAGGCTTGCGAGGCCGCTAAAGCAAACAATCTTAAAGGGCTCCTTGTTTGCTCGCGCGGGGGCGGGACGCTGGACAGGTATGCTGATGTTCTCTACCTGGCAAATTTCTACACGCCCTTTCCTTATATTCCTGAGTTGCCGGGACATTGGAGCGGTCGCGCACATGCCTATCTCTTGCTCCCTGTCGAAGGTGAGCCGATCTTGATCGCCGACATCGCAACGCCGCCAGATGTCAGCCTGCCGGCCGGGCAGATCCGAGTTGTAGCGGATGTTATAGACGCAGTGGCGGAAGCTGTGCGGGAGATTGGTTTGGACCGGTCGCAGCTGGGTCTTGTCGGCGCGGACGTTCTGCCGGTCTCAAGCCACGAGAGGCTATGTGAAATGCTGCCTTCAATTGCTTTTGAAGACTCGCAAGCCCTGCTCGACCGGCTACGTGCTGTCAAGTCAACCGCCGAGATCAATAATCTTGAACAGGCGTCATTTGTTGGTTCTCGGACCCTAGACGCAATGATGGAGGCGGCCACGCCAGGCAAACTGCATGGCGAAGTCGTGGCAAGCGGTATGCAGGTTCTGATGCCTCGTTCGGGAATGCTTTACAACAGTTTCATGTCTTCGGGTAAAGGAGGCAGCTCGCCAAAGAAAGTAGGAACAGCCTTCCCAACTTGGGGGGCGCGTGACCCTTTGGAAGAGGGTGACTGGTTCAAAGTGGGCCTGTCAGGTGCCGTGGAAGGCTATGTGTTCGATCTTGCTCGCTCGAGATCGATTGGTAAGCCGCAGGACGAACAAACCCAGCTATTTGAGGCCGCCATCGAGGTTGTCGAGGCCTCTATCTCCGCGATACGCCCGGGTGTCACGGCCCATGATGTTGCCAGCGCCGGGCTCTCAGCGCAGGAAACGATGGGGTATGAAATAAAAAGTAACTTTTCCGGAATGGGTCATGGTATCGGCCTCGGTTGGGACGCACCCTGGCTGACTGTCGGAAATGAGCAGGAAATCGAAGAAAACATGGTTCTTTGCGTGGAACGTACGATCTACAGTCACGGATTCGTCGGAGATTTTGAAGAGACTGTCGTGGTCACCGAGGACGGTTCACGGAAGTTGACCGATGCCGTCATTCGTCGTTGGTAAAGAGGTTTCTATGACCAAGGAAAGCATCGGCTCATCGGTCCGTATCGAAAATTTGTGCAAACGTTTCGGCGATGTAGTCGCAGTCGACGACGTGTCACTCACAATTAATGCAGGGGAATTCGTAAGTTTGCTGGGCTCCAGCGGTTCGGGGAAAACGACAACGCTGATGATAGTGGCGGGGTTCGCGGTGGCGGACAAGGGTACGGTCCAGATTGCCAAGCGTCAAATTGACGGACTGTCACCGGAGGAACGTGGACTGGGCGTAGTGTTTCAGTCCTACGCTCTCTTTCCGCACATGAATGTGGCAGATAACATTGGCTTTCCGCTCAGAATGCGTGGAAAGACCAAGGAAGAGATTTCTCGCCGCGTAGGCGAAGCGTTGGAGATGGTCGAACTAGGCCATTTGGGAGCGCGAAAGGTAGACAAGCTTTCGGGAGGTCAACAGCAGCGCGTAGCCTTGGCTCGGGCGTTGGTCTTCGAGCCGCCGGTTTTGTTGCTGGACGAACCGTTGGGTGCGCTGGATCGAAAGCTGCGCGATCAGCTTCAGACTGAGATTAAACGCATTCAGGTGGAATTGGGCATTACCGTGCTCTACGTGACCCATGACCAAGAGGAAGCGCTGTCGATGTCGGATCGGATAGCGGTTATGTCTGAGGGCAGGATTGAACAGATCGGTAGCCCGGATGACGTTTACGAGGCGCCATGCAGCGTCTTCGTCGCCAGCTTTCTCGGCGAGTCAAATTTCTTCGATGTTGATGTTGATGTTGACGCTGGAGAGGCGTCGCTTTCGCTGCGCGCTAAAGAGGGCGGCATATTCCTGAAGGGGACCGGGGTGAAAAAGATGGAAGCATGTCAAGCAAAGGCCATGGTCCGGCCAGAGATGATTACGTTAGGCGAAGGTGCGCTAAACTGCGACAACTCTCTCGACGCAAGAGTAATACTGAGAGAACATCTCGGTTCGACTTTGCGCCTTACGCTACAAACCCCACTTGGGCAGATGACTGCAAAAAGCCAGCGAACTGGGCCTGCCGCTGAATTGCGACCCGGCGACCAGACGAAGGTCGGATGGAATGCGAAGGATTTCCGTGTCTTTCCCGAATGAACAACATAAACCAGACAGTCTTTGGCGCGCAAGCACGCGCCATGAGTCACTCGACTGCGCGGCGTTAAAAGGCGAGGCATCTGCGGATGCGGTGGTTATAGGCGGTGGTTTCTGCGGGCTTTCGACCGCACTGCATCTTGCGGAGGCGGGGTTAGATACGATTGTTCTTGAAGCCTACGAGACAGGACACGGCGCTAGCGGCAGAAACGGGGGACAGGTAAACCCTGGCTGTAAACTTTCCCGTTCGGCTTTGGAGAAGTTATTCGGGCCGGCGGGTGGGCGTTTTCATGCTCTTTGCGAAAGTGCGCCGGATTTTTTATCTGATTTAATCGACCGAAAACAGTTCGATTGCGGTTTCAAAAGACCTGGCACGCTACGACTCGCCCATTCGGAGCAGGCACTGCGTACGGTGGAACTTGCTGCGCGCGACCTAGAGGCCCAGGGGGTCAAGGTACGTGTGTTAGACCGTGTCGGTGCGGCTAAACTGCTGGGTAGCGATGCTTACTTGGGTGGTATGGTGGATCCTCGAGGCGGATCGTTGCATCCATTGGAACTCTGTCGCGAACTTGCCCGTGCAGCCGTAGTCGCGGGAGTAAAGCTGTATGAGCATAGCCCAGCTCTTGCTATGAAGCGAGAGGGTTGCAGATGGGTGGTTAGAACACCTTCCGGTAAGGTCTCGACCGATCAGGTCATTGTGGCAACGAACGCCTATACAGGCTCTCTGTCACCAAAGCTCTCTAGGAGTGTTCTTCCCGTCAACAGCTTCCAGGTAGCAACGGCGCCGCTCGCAATCGATGCGGCGTCTCGCATCCTTCCTGATGGACACGCTGCTTATGATAGCCGGCGCCTCGTGCTCTATTTCCGAAAAACCAAGGACCGTAGGCTAGTGCTGGGCGGACGGGCGTCATTCTCATCCAAGTCCGGTGAGAGTTCCAAGATCCCCGACTACAGCGTGCTAGAAAGGACGCTGCAGGACATCTTTCCCTTGATAGGGGGGATCCAGTTCGAAAAGCGATGGACAGGGCTGGTCTGTATCACGCCTGATTTCCTGCCGCACTATCATAACCCCGAGCCGGGGCTCCACATGGTGCTGGGGTTCAATGGTCGAGGGGTCGCCGTCTCTACGATGGCCGGTGCGTGGCTTGCCAGTAAGTTAGCCGGAAATCAGTTTGCGGAGTTTGAGATTCCCTCGACACCGATTCGCACAATCCCGTTTCACTTCCTTCGGGCACCCTTCCTAAACGCCGCAATGCAATGGGGTAGGTTAATGGATCGTCTGGGCATATAATCCACCGGCTCTAATCTCTTATCCACGAACAGTTGAATGTTCGTTAACTCAACCGAGTCAAATAGTTGGATCCAATTTGGACTGTCGGAACTGTCGTCTTTTACTAGTCAGTTTATAGATCCGGACGGGACCTAGATCCTCCATCCGCAAATAAATGTAGCTTTCGCAACGACTGACGTTCGACTGATTGCGTGAGCAATGAAGCGATTTTGGATGCACACGTGCAACCCAAGAAGCGGTAATCAATCCAACCACCAAGTTGGCAAGCCAAGATTAATATGGACAATGACGTGCATCAGTTTTTCCACTCCAAGAGCATTGAAAACGATATTTTAGCACTTTGGCGCGGGCTGCTATCCAAAAAAAATTGAGTGCTTTGCTAGTCGCACGACCGCGAACGACGCAGCACGGTGGAAAAGGAAAGACTGATGATCAGAACTGGTGAGGAGTACCGAGACTCCATACGCGGAAACCGCGAAGTCTACATCAACGGTGAAAAGGTCAAAGATGTAACCGAGCATCCTCAGTTCAAGCCGCTAGTCGATGTCCGTGCACGGATCTACGACATGCAGCATGAGGATGCCCACAAAGACGTGATGACCGTAACACAAGACGGTGAAGTCAACGCCTTGGGCAATGCGTTGCCGTACACTCAAGACGATTGGTGGGCCAAGAGGCGGGCGACTGACCACATGATGAATGAAGTTGGAGGTGTGGTTACTCGTGTCGGCGACGAAACTGTTGGTGAAATGTGGTCGCTGTACGACGGTCAGGACGTATTGAACGAGGTTGATCCCCAATTCTCCAAGAATATCGAGAAGCACATATTCCGAGTCCTAAAGGAGGACCCCTTTCACGTTTCTGCGAATACAGACCCCAAGGGTGACCGGTCCAAAGCACCACAAGACCAGGACCCGGACATGTTGCTGCATGTGGTCAAGGAGACTGACGAAGGTATCATCGTTCGCGGCGCGAAATACGAAACCGCGGCAGCTTATGCCAATCAGGCGTTCACGAAACCGACAATTGCCAACTGGGGCAACGCAGAAATGTCGGATTACGCGGTGGGTTTCATTTGTGATCTGAACTCTCCTAACCTCAAATTTATTTGTCGGACGGGTTTTGCAGGCCGCGCCGACAAGCGCGACTACCCTTTGGCAAACAAGTTCGACGAAGTCGATACCATCGTCATTTTCGACAACGTATTGATACCTTGGGAAAATGTACTGTTCTATCGCCATACGAAGGCTGCAACTTTTATCCGGGCAACCTTGCACCGCTACTCGGCATTCGCATTCGTACAGCGAAATCTGAAGGTCGCAGATATGATGATCGGCGCAGCGCTGTTCAACGCGCGGCAGACAGGGCTCGACAAGCAGCAGGCCGTACAGGAGAAGCTGGCAAAACTCGCCGTCTATCGTGAAGGCATCAATGCTCATCTGACTGCAGCAATCGCTCTAGGAGAAACATCACCTGCAGGTTTGATGATGCCGAACCAATCCTTGCTGTACACTGGCCGGGTGCACGCATGCAGCCAGCTTCATGAAATGATGCACATCGCCCGCGAACTTTGTGGCGGGCAGATTTGTGTAACACCCGACGTCGCTTCGTTCGAGGCGCCGGAAACGAAACCGTGGATGGAAAAGTACTACTCGATAAATGAGGAATGGGTCGCTGCCGACCGACGCAAGTTGCTGGCTTTTGCTCGCGACATGCTGAATTCAGACTATGCCGGCCATCGGCTTACCTTCCAACTATTCGCTCAGTCTCCGCCCTTCGCGCATCTGGCCGCGGTTTATCGTAATTTCGATTGGGATGGTCCGTTGGCTTTCGTCAAAGATGCTGCGGACCTATCCGACAACGTGACGGGAGGACAGAGGCTCTCTGCCGTAGACCCGGCCATTTCGAAATGGTTCGGAAACGATGTCAGTAAGCATGACTCCAAGGCTGCAGAGTGATTGCACCACGCTGCGGGATCCGAAAGTTCCGTAGCGATATATAATCCCATTACCTGCTGACCTTGCATGTCATGTAGGGCCAATTTCGAGGAAACTGTACATGATCCATCACCGTATCCGTCCTTTCAACACCAAGGACACTTATCCAGAGCAAACTCTGAACAATGATCTCAGCCAAGGTGTCGTGGCCCGAGGCACTACCGTATTTCTGCGCGGCCAGGTTTCACAGGACCTGGAAAGCCGGGAATGTCTTCACGTCGGCGACCCTGGCGCACAGACCGCAAAGACAATGCAGAACATCAAAATGCTGCTTGATGAGGCAGGCAGTTGCATGGATCACATCTGTCGCATCGTAGTCTATCTAACTGACATTCGATATCGCGAGGCCGTCTATCAGGAAATGGGTAAATGGTTGAAAGGTGTTCATCCTTGTTCGACGGGCATTGTGGTGCCCCAGCTTGCGCGTCCGGAATGGGTGGTCGAAATCGAGGTTACTGCAGTTATTCCAGACGAGGTGTGAGATGACTTTTTCCGTTACTGGACGCTGTGAACGTACCGGACAGGTTGGCGTCGCAATTACCACTTCGTCAATCGCTGTTGGAAGTCGCTGCCCTTGGGTGCGAGCCGGGACTGGAGCGGTTGCTACTCAAAACGTCACAATGCCATCAATCGGTAATGATGTGCTGGATCGGATCGCGGTAGGTGAGGGCGCGCAGTCTGCGCTTGACTCGATCATAGCCGAAGAAAGGTTTCCGGCCTATCGCCAGGTGGCGGTCGTCGATAAAAGCGGCGCAACCGCAGTTTTTACCGGTGACAATACGCTGGGCACGAACGCGGTGGCGCAGGGAAAGGGAGTGATCGCTGCTGGAAACCTGCTTTCGGATAAGAAGCTGCCACAGGTGATGGTGGATCGGTTTGAGGTCACTGGCGATTTGCCTTTGCCCGCAAGGCTGCTGGGCGCCTTGGAAGCCGGCTTGCACGAGGGCGGTGGCGAAGAAGGACCCGTAAGATCAGCCTGTTTGCTTGTCGCTGACCAAACCCCATGGCCATTGGTGGATCTGCGTGTCGATTGGTCTGACTCGTGCCCGATTTCAGAGCTACGTGATTTATGGAATGCATACGAACCACAAATGGCCGATTATATCAGCAGAGCGCTGAATCCGTCGGAAGCGCCAAGCTATGGGGTGCCTGGCGATCTTTAAAGTGAAATACTGCGGAATGGATGCTCTTCCGCTGATCACACGAAGGCGCGCACGACATTGTGCGCGCCTTTTTTGCATTTACCGCAGGCACGGTAGGATTGCTAAATGCTCGTGCGACGCATCACGGGTCAACTGTTGGGTGAAAGTACGTAGGCCAGACCACGAGGGCTCTCGTCGCTGCAGTGCGGAAGAGACAGATAAACGGACCTGTCGCTTAGCGCGCTGTCGAAGGGTGCCAAGGTAGTTTCGCGTTCGGCGCAGTCGACTCGCCACGACGTGTTCAAGGCAATGATGAAAATCTTGGAGTTGGCGGCGGCATCAAGTTGCGTGTCGCACGTAAGAATGCGTGTGTGCTCAACAAACCACTGATTTCGGTTGGTCATCATATTTACGACGCGTACAGGGCCACTGCGAGGTTTTCCGACCGGGGTCAGGGCCGTATCGAAGGTGAATGGTTGAAACGGCTCGAGCGACGTGGTTTCGTTATCGAATTCCAGATCCAACTCGGTTCCCTCAATAAGAATGATTGTCCGCTCAACACCGGGAAAACTAGAAAATCGACCTTCTGTTAGAATTGGTGCGCTACTGACGCGTACTTCAAAACTTTCACGAGTAGCCTTCTCGGGTAAGAGACAGATTTCGTCAGTCACGCCCGTACCGTTCTTCCATGGAAGGCGAATATAGTCCTCGGCACGGTAAGTGCAGATGCTCATTTCAATAATGCTCCGGTCTTGAAGTAAAATTTCATCGGGTATAGCAAGCTTCAGGTCGCCTTGCTCTTGATCTGGAAGAAGTACCGCGCCGCATTAGGCACCGGTCCCAAAGGCAAAACTTGGCCACTTGCAAAGATCTCGAGCTCGAGATCCATATTCGTGTTGGTCGACAAGAACATATCTGCTTTGAAGCGACCTGGTGCTGGCTGGCAGAGCATCTCATGCATCCGCAAGCGACCGTCGGCTTCGCGATATACTTCGATGATCCAAGTGCCGCCCAAAAGGTGCAAGGCTTCCTCGATATTCCCGGACCGGAGACAATCCCGGATCCTTGAGGAAGAAATTTGGCTGCCGTCACAAGAAAGTTTATTCGTCGTGCTGACGCTGAAATTGTGAAACTTGCCCAATTCTCGTAGAATTGAAACATCGCCTTCGCGCTTGCTCCCGAAACGAAAATCCGGGCCGGTGACAACGTGCGATACGCCCAAGCCATCAACCAGTACTTTCTCGACGAATTCCTCAGGTGTCTGCCCTGCGAATGCTGCGTCGAAGCGTGGTTGGTAGACAAAATCCACTCCGGCACCCATTAGGGTACGGGCCTTGCTCCGGGGCGTTACCAAACGGAAGGGTGTAGCCTCCGTACGAAAATAGCTGCGTGGGTGAGGTTCGCAAGACATCATACCGACAGGTCTTCCTCTAGAAAGACTGCGTGCTTTTCGCGCCAATGCCTGATGCCCTAGGTGGAAACCGTCAAAATTTCCCAGCATCATGGTACTTCCTCGCTCAGGGGCGCTATCTTCAAGTTTGCGGTCGAAAATTCGCGGACATGGAGTCCGAGACTGGTAGAGGCACGTAGCTTGGGACGATTGAGCCATGAGGTGTTCCTTGCTATCTCGGCGCGAGATCAAGGTAGAACGTTGCGAGAGTTCATGAAATTATGATTGCCATAACCAAAGGTTTAGTAATCCGTAGCCATTTCTCATGATGGATTGATGGAGCCGAGCTCCAATCCCGGTACATAAACCGCACGTCAAATTAAACGAGCAGCTGTGCTAAGAGAAATCACGAACGATGACTTGAATCATTGCGCAAGAAGAGATGTTGGCTCGTAAATTCTTACGCTTATTCGATCAACGAATTATCACTCACATCCTTGAGATGCGCGCGGCAAAGTGCAGCAAAACGCTCCGCTACTGGTGGCAGTTCCCCTCCACTGCGCTGAACCAGCGCGAGATGCGTGGCGCCTGCGGAAGACTGAAAGGGCCGACTTACAAGCCGCAAACCATCATAGCTCATCGCGGAAGCTGGTTGAGTTACCAACAGTGAGTATCCCAAACCGTGTGCAACCAATCCACGAACAACTTCGATAGAAGTAGACCGGTAAGCTATGTTGGGCGATACATCTTCGGACGCAAGCAGACCCGTGAAATAGTCGTGGCTTGGCTGTCCTTCCAGTAGCACCATGGGTTCTCCGGCCAATTCCTGGGGGAGAATTTCGTGCTGATCGGCCAGTGGATGGCCATCGGGAAGAAGCACATAAGGAGTAAGGCGAGTGACTGGGTCGGCACTGAAATCAGTCGGAATGTCAATGTCATACATCAAAGCCAAATCGCATTCTCCGGTGGAGAGTGCCTGACATAGCCGCCGTTGATCACCTTCGACCATTTGCAAACCCGCTCCAGGCATCTGTGAAATAATCGGAGGCACAACATAAGGCGCAACAGTGTGGAAACAGCCGAGCTTTAGAGTTTTACCGTTTCCGGTAAGCGCATGCTTGAGATTTCGAACACCTTCAATCTGTGTTGTTGTGCCATAAGCGCGCTTCGCATAAATCAACGGAGATCCATGTTCGGCGAGGGTCAAATCCTGGACCTCGCATAAGAAGATATGGTGCGTTCCCACTCTTTCGCTCGACACAAGGGTGCAGTCGAAAGCGACAAGTGGATCTGCGAGCCGAGGGGATCCAGAAGCGCAATCGACCCATTCGGCACATTCGAATTTGTCGCTTATTTCGTTTTTGAACCGGCCGGCGAATGCGTCTGAAATATGAGATTGGTCATCTCGAAGCACGTTCACGCAAAGGACACCGTTTTTGACGATCTTTTCTGCAGAAGGGCTTAGATGATGGACGCAGACGAGCAGCGTCGGTCGGTTTGAATCCGCCGAAACGGAAGCCATCGCCGAGACGGTTACGCCAGCCCGGCCTTCGGGACCATTCGTTGTAACAATATTTACCGTGCACGCTGCATGGCTCATTCCTTGCAGAAAGAGATTCCGCAAGCGGTCTGACGTTTCATTCATGATGCCTACTTCCAAGAATTGACCGGATTACCGTGCTATTATGGTGTATCAGGCGATTTCCCGAAAATTGGATTTCTTACAGCCTTGAGTCAGGAAATCATTGGAACGAAACCGCTGCCAATTCAGTATGGCTGCATCCCGGGAATATTGCCGGTTGTTATGCGTGATTTGCAGTACTCATGAAACGTTTGAACAACGCGTGTGGGCTTGACGTCTTTCAATGTCGCAAGTCCAATAACCATCGGCTCGAAGCTGCCGGTTAGGGGAATGTAGGAAAGCGGTTCTCCGGTCTCTGCATTATTGTTGATTGGGCGCGAGGTCATCAACGAGACGCCTATACCGGCGGCTACGTAGGATCGCAGCGTCGTCGAGTCCGTCACTTCTGAGATTACATGTGGTTGCAACCCCTCGCGATCAAAAAGCGAGAGGAAGTATTGACCGCTTAACGGTAAGTTCAGCAAAACGAAGGGTTCACTGGCGATGTCGGCGATTGTGACTTCATTTCGCTGTGCCAGTTCATGTTCCGCGGACACAAGCGCATAGGTCGGCAATTCCGCCAGCGGCGTGAACTCCATGTCGGAACTCAAATGTATCTTGTAGGTGAGTGCCGCATCGATCTGTGCCGCACGAAGGCCATTTAGCATGTCTTCTTCACTCCCAGTCACGACATTCATATCGACGTCGGGATAGCTTTCTTTAAAGCCACTCCAAAGCTCGGGAATGATTAGTGGAGCGAATGTTTTGAATGAGCCTACATTAAGACTTCCGGACATTATCGAATTGCTTTCGTTGGCAACCTCATAAAGCTCGTGCGCAGACTGTAGCGACTGTTTAGCCGCTTTCAAAAGTCGCTTGCCAGCGGGTGTCAGTGTAAGGCCTTGCGCATGATGTCGTATAAAGAGTTGTACGCCAAATTCCGTTTCCAGATGCGAGATTGCCGAGGAAACTGATGGCTGGGATATGTTCACGCGTTCAGCTGCCCGAGTGACACTACCTGTCTCGCCGGCGGCGATAAAATAATTAAGTTGTCGCAGCGTAAAGCGCATTTCTAACCCGCAATCTTCTGAAGCTAATGAAGATGATATCGTTGAATTGTTCGTAGGTCACGAGGCCTCAAGATGCTTGAATGCCAGCTGGCCTGCGTGGACGTGGGTCGTTTAAATTCTTGAGGCCTGGGTTTCTGAGTACAACCCCGTCAGGTCATGCTTAAGGGTTGACTATGGACTTTTCGTGTCTGGGGAGTTTTGCGGGTGACTTGGGCGTGCCCGCGATGTGAATGAGGCGCCTTCCCTGTCGGCCAAGTATCTGTTTGAACCTTCGCAAATTCCGCGCCCGTTCGTGCGGGCGCGGAAAACTTCAAGCTTTTGTCACTTCGACTCGCCCATTGTGACCCACTCGCCGTCCTTGACGGTTTTGATATCGATCACAATCGGAAGTTCGGTCTGACCGTTTTCGTCAAACGTCGTTGTGCCAAGGGCGCCTTCATGTGTCGTATCACGAATTGCTTTTGCCAGTGCAGCCTTATCTTCGATTCCAACTTCACGGATATTCTCCAGAAGGATGTTGGTCGCGTCAAAGGCGTACTTAGTGTACGGGCTGGTCTGCTCTTCGAAGCCCCGTGCATGGTAGTCAGACATCAGTTTTTCCAACTTCGGATTCGAAGCCGAAGCGGGATAGCTAACCATTGTGCCTTCAGCCGCCTCGCCCGCGATTGCGATGAAATCCGGGTCATAGAAACCAGATATCCCGATCATCGGAATTTCAAGGCCCAGTTCGACCATCTGTTTCCGCAGAATACCGGCCTCCGTGATCACGCCGCCGAAGTAGACAGCATCGGGCGTGTCGTTCTTGATACGGGTCAGCACGGCGCGGAAATCCGTAGTGCCGACAGGCAATAGGTCGTTGGATACGATTTCGCCACCATTGTCGGAGAAATACTGCTCAAAAGCGTTGGCATTGGCCGTGCCATAATCGCTGGTATCACCAATTACGGCGACCCTTTGAGCGCCCAAGTTATTTTTTGCCCATTCCGCGAGGGGTTCATTTTCGACCAAAAGGGTTGGCGTGACGCGCGTTATTTCCGCCAAGTTTTGATCAGTAATCTTAGGACTAATTGCACCCCAAACTATCATAGGCGTCTGAAAGCGGCTGAATACCGGTATAGTGGCGAGTGCTACAGGACTGTTCCAGTGTCCAGTAGCTGCCACCACTTGTGGATCATTGACAAGTTTCAGTGCCGCAGACACTCCTGTTTGCGGGTCTGATGCGTCATCAAGCACCACACCCTCCACTTGATAGGGATAGCCTGCCTCGTTAGCCTGTTTGATTGCGAGCAGGAAGCCGTTCTTGGCGCCAAGGCCTTGTGCAGCGTTGCCACCGCTCAACGGACCGATGAAACCGAGCTTTATTGTCGGCGTTTCCTGTGACCAGGCAGGGGCGGCAAGCGCAGTGCAAGCGGCAATTGCTGCGGCAACCAAACCTCTGCGGTTTATTTTGATCGAGTTCATTTGATGGTCCTTCGATGATGTATTAGATTGATCTGCAGCGAGGTCAGACACGAATTTCGTGTCTTTGCCCGCATCCTCTTGCTTTTTTCCGGCAAGAGCGCCCAGTCACCGTGCATGCATGCTGTGAGCTGGGGAAAGAAGGATTTCCTGAAGGACTGGTTCGTAAACGCTTATGCGGTTTGAGAGCGTTTGTACTTGGAAGATGCAGTGCATTCCCATTATCCGTTGCGGTTGAAAACTGCGCCGGAAAGGGAAGTATATGGACCCGATACTTGCACAACACATCATGAACTGGCTGATGCTGGGCTCGCTTTATACGCTGGTGGCGCTGGGATTTAGCCTACTGTTTGGCGTACTAAATGTGATCCACTTCTCACATGGAGATGTCTCCATCGTGGCGCCATTCGTGGCTTTGGCTTCGGTTCAGGTTTTGAGTGCTTGGCTCGGGCCAAGTGCGGGGGCTTTGGGATGGTTTTTGGCGCTTGGTCTCGCGATCATTGCGACAGGATTATTGGGCATTCTGCTCGACTGGCTGATAATTAGGCGCTTTCGAAATTCGCCAGCCATGATGGCACTGGTAGCTACAGTGGCGCTCGGCAGTGTGTTGCGCGAGCTCATTCGCACGCTTTATCCACAGGGTAGCAATCCAAAACCGTTTCCCCTAATTGCTGAAGGTAAAATCGCAGTTGGCGGTTTTGAAGTATCGACATTTGGTGCGGTGGTTCTTGGGGCTACGATCTTCTTGGTCACCCTGCTATACGTGCTGCTGCACCACACGCAGACCGGAATGAGAATAAGAGCGGTTGCAGAAGATCGCGACACCGCTCGTTTGATGTCTGTTAATCCCAACCGGGTTTTTGCGGCGACTTTTTTCATCGCCTCGGCAATTGGCGCTGTGGGGGGGATGCTGTACGGCAGCTATGCTGGGGTGGTTCGCTTCGATTTTGGTATTCAGCTGGGACTGATCGGTTTCTCGGCGGCGGTACTCGGTGGACTAGGCTCGATGCCAGGTGCGATTCTCGGCAGTTTGCTGATTGCTGGAATCGATGTGATGGCACAGGTCATGTTGGCTGACGGTGCAGCATACCGTCTCGTATTCGTTTTCCTCTTGGTTATCGCCGTTTTGATACTGAAACCCTCGGGTATGTTTGGCAAGCCCGTCATCGAGAAAGTGTAAGCTCATGAGCCTTGTGACTGACGCTACCACCGGACGCCGAATTCACCATTCCTTGTCGAGCCTTATGACTGTCATTGCCTTGATACTTGGCGGGGCGGCAATGCTGGGCGGTATCATCTTGGCCGGGACCACGTTGCAAACTCTTGCTTTGCTAGTGCTGCTCGGGCTTGGTTTTGTACTATTGCAACTGCGTCCACAGATCGAGGAGTATATTGTTGCCGCTTTCGAAGCTCATCGCCGCCTTGGCCTGACTCTTGGCATCGTGGTTGTACTGCTGTTCCCGTTATTTATGGGTGGAAGCAGCTATGCCCTGCATCTACTGATTATTGCGCAGCTTTATTCGGTACTGGCGTTGGCTCTGAACTTTCAACTTGGCAGCGCAAATATCCCGAATTTCGCAACTGGCGCGTCCTACGGCATCGGGGCCTATACGTCCGCACTCCTGGCGATCAACTTCGGAATATCCTTTTGGTTGACCCTTCCGATAGCCGCAGTCGTCGCGACGATGTTTGGCTTTTTGCTAGGATTTCCATCGATGCGGACTCGTGAGAGTTATTTGGCCCTGGTGACTATCGCCTTTGGCATCGTCATTCACCAATTGCTCAACAATTTCGATTGGACCGGCGGTCCGAACGGCCTCGTGGGTATCCCAGCGCCCAGTCTCTTCGGACATTCCTTCATGTCGCCGATAAAGATTCTTGGGTTCCAGTTGCCCAGTCAGGCGAATTTCTACTACATCTCCGCGGCACTGGTCGGCCTGTCGATCCTTTCGGCCAAATGGTTGCATGACAGCCGGGTAGGGCTGGCATGGAACGCGCTGCGGAGTGACGAAATCGCGGCGCGCTGCCAGGGGATAAACGTGGTCTGGTACAAGATGCTGGCGTTCGGCGTCGATGCCTTCCTGGCGGCGTTTGCAGGTACAATCTACGCATTCTACGTCAGCTACATCTCTCCTGATAACTTCACGTTCATCGTATCCGTGACAATCATGACGATGGTTATCGTCGGCGGCATGGACAATACGCTGGGCGTCATCGTCGGTGCGTTCCTGTTGACGCTTCTTCCCGAAAAACTGCGGATATTCGACGACTACCGGCTTCTCTTTGTGGGCGTCGTCGTAATTGCCTTCCTTATTCTGCGTCCTCAGGGCCTGTTTCCTCAACGTGCCCGCAGCTACGGAGAGAATAAATGACCACCCCAGTTCTCGAAACTCGCGATTTGTCTATCCGTTTTGGCGGTCTGGTCGCAGTCGATAAAGTCTGCTTGACTGTAAAGCATTCGGAGATCCTTGGGATTATCGGTCCCAACGGAGCCGGAAAGTCAACGCTTCTGAACCTTATTTCCGGGATCTACAAGGCGACAGAAGGTGACGTCTTGCTGAATGGTCAAAGCATCGTGGGACAGCCTGCTCATCGGATTGTGGAGCAGGGTATTGCGCGCACCTTTCAGTCGAGCCGATTATTCAACGACCTTACGGTTCTGGATAATGTCATTATAGGGATGCATACGCGGACAAATACCGGCGTACTGGAAGCACTCTTGTTGCGCGGCCGTGCGCGCCGCAAACTCGGTGAAGCAGCAGAAAGAGCGGGAGCGCTACTAAAGGCTATTTCTAAAGATCTTTATGCGCGGCGAGGTTCGCTCGCAGGTGCCCTGCCACAGGCTGACCGGCGTCGCCTGGAAATCGCACGTGCCTTGGCCAGCGATCCCAAACTTATAATGCTGGATGAGCCATCTTCGGGAATGGATGACCGCGATACCGACGCGTTGATGGATGATGTGCGCCGTATCATGCAGGAACGCGAAGAGCTGTCCTTTCTCATCATCGAACACGACATGAGACTGGTTTCGGCTTTGCCGGACCGTGTGGTGGTAATCGACTACGGTCGAAAGATAGCCGACGGACAATTCGAAGAGATACGGCAGATGCCTGATGTGCAAGAAGCATATCTGGGACAAAAGGTGTGACATGCTAAGTTTATCCAACGTGAGTTCAAGCTACGGCGTGGTCCCGATGCTTCAGGACGTGTCCCTCGACGTGCGCGAGGGAGAGGTCGTGAGCCTTCTCGGCCCGAACGGCGCCGGAAAAAGCACAATGTTCAAGGTGATCACGGGTCTGCTGGCGACCGATGAAGGCAAGGTCACACTTGTCGGCGAGGATGTGCAAAGTCGCGGAACCGAGAAACTGGCATCTCTTGGGGTTGGTTTTGTCCCCGAAGGTCGGCGCTTGTTTCCGTCTCTTACCGTGAGGGAAAACCTCAAGTTGGGCTATGATGCTTCAGGCTGCAAGGAGCCCTTTGAACAGCGTCTGAGGGAGGTGGCGGAGCTCTTCCCGCGCATCCGGGAACGCTTGTCACAGCCTTCAGGTACCATGTCGGGTGGTGAGCAGGCCATGGTTGCACTTGCCCGCGCGTTGATCGGAGCGCCGAAGTTCGTGGTCATGGATGAACCCTCACTTGGGCTGTCGCCCAAGCTGATTGCCGAGTATTTTGAGATCGTGAAGCGGATTCGTGAAGAAGGTACCACCGTCCTTTTGATCGAGCAGAACGCTGAGACGGCTTTGTCGGTCTCCGACCGGGGCTATCTATTGGTACGCGGCCGGATAGTAGTTAGCGGCGCGAGCTCTGAGCTGATGGAAGACGACACCGTCCGGCACCTATATCTCTGAAGAATGGATTTCCCTGTACCGAAAGTATCCCACTTCCGCAACGGAAACCCGCGTTCAGTCGGCCCGCGCTGTCAAAATGCCATGCGCTTCATGCTATGTGCTGAACACATTCTGCCGGATGCTCTCGAGGAGGTGTATGTCAATACTGCTTTGCATCGACGCCCAGAGCTCCAAAAAGCATATTGCTTGGCGACAGGGTTCGTGCCACGTCATCGGCGGTGAGCGCGCCGGTTTCTACAGTTATCTCGGCGATGCTCCGGCCGGTTTCGCGCGCTTGCTTTGCAATCTTTGCGGCTCTTTCGTAACCGATATACGGCACCAAAGAAGTGACTGGGACCAAGCTGTTGGAAAGCAGTTCTTCGCAGCGTGCCGCGTCGGCTTCTATTCCGATCACACATCTATCAACCAGCACCTCAAAGGCGCGTGAAAGCATCCGCATGGATTGCATGACGTTGAAGATAAGCACTGGCTCCATCGCGTTGAGCTGTAATTGTCCTGCTTCGGCAGCCAGTGTCACGGTAAGGTCGTTGCCGATTACCTGATACGCAACCTGGTTGACCATCTCCGGTATCACGGGATTGACCTTTCCAGGCATTATCGATGAACCTGCCTGCACTGGTGGGAGATGTATCTCGCCCAATCCGGCGCGAGGTCCGCTGCTCAGAAGCCGCAAGTCATTGCATATCTTGGATATTTTGACGGCAATCCGCTTTAGTGCGCTGGAAAAGGTGACGAAAGCGCCCAAATCTGAACTTGCTTCGATCCGGTCCCTTGACTCAGTAAGGTTGAATCCAGAGATCTCAGAGAGATACTTCACTGCAAGAGATGCGTATCCTGGTGGCGTGTTAATACCAGTGCCTACAGCGGTCCCGCCCAAATTGACTTCGGTAAGTAAGCCCGACAGCTGTTTCAGGCGTTCGCTGTCTTCACCTACAGTTTCCGCGAAAGACGCAAATTCCATGCCCAGAGTGATTGGAACAGCATCCTGCAATTGAGTCCGGCCGACTTTCAGGATGTCACTGAAAGCACTGGCGCGGTCGGCGAAGGCACCTACCAGCCGATCCTGTTGTTTCAGCAAAGGTGCACTGGAAAGCAACGTGGCCAGCCGCATCGCCGTTGGGTAAACGTCGTTTGTTGATTGAGAGCGGTTAACGTGGTCGTTGGGATGCAGTCGATTATATTCGCCTTTTGCATGTCCTAGGCGCAATAGGGCGACGTTAGCAATAACTTCATTCGCGTTCATGTTGGTCGATGTGCCGGCGCCACCTTGGATCATATCGACGACGAAGTGGTCGTGATACCGGCCTGCAATGATGTCATCACACGCAGCGATGACTGCATCAGAAATTCCTTCCGAAAGTGTACCGAGTTCGCGATTTGCAAGTGCAGCTGCTTTCTTGACCATAGCCAATGCCACCACGAAATCCGGGAAGTGTGCCAATGGGACATTGGTTATCGGGAAATTGGCGAGAGCGCGTGTCGTATGAATTCCGTACAGAGCCTCGGATGGGACTTCCACTTCTCCGAGAGCATCCTGTTCTTGGCGGTAAGTTGTTGCAGTAGGGGGAGCGTTAAACATTTTTAGCTTTCGCAGTTTCACTCAACTAAAGCGGATCATTGGAGGTCAAACTTACGCTTTGAAAGAATGCATCTCTGATGCACTGCAGTGAAAAATGATATGACGCGCGTAGTAGCCAAGTGACGCTTGCTTATGTATCGCATTGGATAGCAACGGCCATAGACTGACGGCCAGAGCAGGCATGTCGGACGCGCGGTGCACGACCTTGGGTTTAATTGTTGCAGGTGATTTCCCTGGATGTGCATCTCGCAAAGGTTTCGATGCTTCAGGAATTCAAAGCGGAGGCCTTCAGATGAAAAACGAGTTTCCATACCGGCGGACTATTGAGATTCTCAAACGCTTAGTCTCATTCCCGACGGTAAGTCAAGAGACTAACATCCCTTTGATCGACTACATGGAAGACCTTCTGAAAGCAGCAGGATTCGAAACCACTCGGTTTACCGACCCGGATTCGCCGAAATCCGGTTTGATGGCAAGGATCGGTGGCGGAGGACCGGGTGGTGTAATGCTCTCGGCTCATAGTGATGTGGTGCCGGTAGAGGGGCAGAAGTGGACCAAACCACCTTTTGAACTTACCCTTGAAAAAGAGAAGTATTTTGGTCGTGGGACTACCGACATGAAAGGCTTCCTAGCGTCTATGCTGTCACTTGCGGAGCGTGCTGGAGAAACCACGCCCGAGAAACCCCTTATGTTGGCAATTTCCTACGATGAGGAAATCGGCTGCCAAGGTATCCGCAAAATGCTGCCAAATATTGGGAGGCTTGGCTGGAAACCCGATCTTTGCATCGTAGGAGAACCAACATCTATGAGGTTGGCGACAGGTCATAAAGGGAAGGCGGCATTTCGAGCTACCTGCTATGGGAACACTGGACATTCAGCCTTGGCACCCAAATTCGTGAATGCGCTTCATATTGCAGGAGACCTTCTGTCTGCGTTGCGTGCACTTCAGGACGAATATGAATTCTCAATTGTTCGGGATCCGGCATACGATATTCCTTATTCCACGATCCATGTCGGCAGTTTGCATGGAGGCAGTGTGCTCAACATCGTACCGGGTAAGGCGGAGTTGGATTTCGAGTTGCGCCATCTTGCTGCAGATAGCCTTGAGCAATTTGAGTGCCGCCTGAAAGAGAAAGTCCAAACTGTTGTAGATACTTGGCGGAAAAAGTCTTCCGACGCCGACATCAGTATCACAGGTGTAAATCAATACCCTGGCCTAGAAGTTTCAGAGCGCTCGCAGGAGGTTTCGCGGTTCTTTGGAATTTTTGGAGCTCAAGAAAAGGTCAAAGTCGCCTTTGGAACCGAAGCCGGATTCTTTGCAAGCTTGGGTATTCCAACTGTCGTTTGCGGACCTGGGGATATGGAAGCGCAGGGGCACAAAGCAGATGAATACATTACTGTTGAGCAACTAAACGCCTGTGACGTCATGATGGACAAATTAATGGAAGCTTTGGAATAAGAGAGCGCCTGCGCCCTCCAGCTTAGCCGTGAATTGACTATTACTTCTTGCTGTTCGGAAAAACCGCGCATGTGCATTGCAAGCCACACTGCGTAATCCCTGTCAATGGACGATCCGAATGCACCGCACGGTCATTGAGAATCGCAATAAATTTCGCACGGCGCGAGAATATGAACGGTTTCATGTCCGAACTGGGCGCGCCTCTTGCTCGATAAGACACTCGCGACAAGCCCGAAGATGTTGTGAGCCGCAAGACAGGCTGGTCGGTCTTCTGAGTGCTGAAGGACAACTTGGGTCACCAGTTGGCGATGGCTTGTAAACACCGCTTGACCGAATCCGGTCCCGAGGTCTAGAGACCGGCCTCAGACCTTGGCGGTGGCGCCGTCTTACATGGCTGTTTCCCACAATTCGTTTCATGTCCTGGACGCCCGGACATCACCCGCCCGGTACACGCCGGGCCTATGATCTATGGAGTGATGACCATGACACATGTTCTGACGGCACCGCGGGTTGGTGCAACCGGACCTCTCGTCGGGATGATCTGCATGGCGGTGGCGATGCTGCTTCTGCCCGTGGGCGACACCTTCGCCAAGCTGCTGACCTCGCAACTGGGGCCGGTGGAAGTGACGACTGCCCGCCTGCTGGCGCAGGGCCTTGTGATGATGCCGATTGCAGCAATGCTGCGGCATCGGCTGCGCGGTCCGATGTTTTCCCCCATCGTTGCGCTGTCGGGGGGCCTTGTCATGATCACGTTGACAAGTCTCGTCTTGGCGTTCTCCGTCATGCCAATTGCGACGGCCATTGCGATCTTCTTTGCCGAACCGCTAATTTTGACGCTGCTGGTCGGTCCCCTGTTGGGAGAGCGCGTGGGACCGCGGCGTATGGTGGCCGTAGGCGTCGGCCTTATCGGGGTGCTGGTCGTGGTGCGCCCCGGCGGCGATCTGGGGCTCGCCGCACTTCTGCCGCTGGTGGCGGCGACGGCCTATGCGCTGAACATGATCGTGCTGCGCCGCGCGTCCGGCATCCGTTCGGGGCTGTCCGTGCAGTGTGGCGCGACGGCCTATGCGTGCGTTGGCATGACAACCCTGTGCATTATCCTGGCCGCCGCCGGCTGGATCCAGCCGGACTTCGCAACGCTGCCGGCCTGGGGTTGGGGCGCCATCGCCGCATCCGGGCTGTTCGCGGCGGTGAGCTTCATCCTTATCGCAGAGGCGTTCCGCCGCGCGGAGGCCGGTATGCTGGCGCCGTTTCAGTACCTGGAAATCATTGGGGCGACCGTCACCGGCTACGTTGTGTTCGGTGACTTTCCCGATGAGTTGACCTGGTTTGGAGTCGCGATCATCCTGGCGTCTGGCTTGTATGTCTTCTGGCGTGAACAGGTGCCTTCTAACCGGGACAACATCCTGCCGGGTCGTCGCAGAACACGTCGCATCCGGGCGCGCTGACCGTCACGTCCGCTGGCCGGGCCGGGTTTTCCCGATTCCGCGCCAGCCATAGCTGTTGTCGCGTGGCTGCTGTTGGCGGTCCTCGGGCTGATCGGGTTCGAGCAACTACATGGCATAAACGGTCGAAAAAACCTTCTGTGGTCGATCCTTTGTGGTGACAGCGATCACCTTCGGGCCCGCCGGCCTGATCGCGTGGGATTATGCCACCGTCCTGACTCTGGCGGCCGCGGCGGGGATGGCATGCCGGCGCAAGATATGCGCGACGCATTCGGAATACGAGCTTCCGTCCTCGTGGCGACTGGCGCGGAGATAACCGCCGTGTTCTTCGTGGTCTGAGGCGAAGTGGGCCGGCCACTAGGCTGGTTCAGGAAATCTACGCTTTTGCGGACGCATCATGCGGCAGGTTCTGCAGATCAGGGAGATATCCCCGGTGGGTATGTCATTGCCACAGTGGCGGCAGGTTGCATTGATCGGGCGCTCGCGGCGGTGAATGCGGTGTTGGCAATGGGGGCAGCGTTGCGCGGCCGCGAGCGGCAGGGTTTCACCACAGGACGGACATGGAATGCGAGATTGCTGATTCATGGATAGACCTTTTGAACTCCGGGTTGCGCGGTCGGACTATGACAAACGCAGCCCGAACCTGTCAGTTGTGCCCAGCCGAGGTTGCGGCCGCGGCTCGGGGCGAACCGCTAAGCCGACGTTTTGTCGTCGGGATTCCCTGAAGTGACGCTGAGCACGGTCAGAGCCCGAGCCTCGCCTTCTACGGTTTGCCAGTGGAAGACGGCACCCTCGGACAACCCGATGAGCGCGACGCCGATAGGGGTCATGACGGAAACGCGTTTCTGGGAGATGTCGGCGTCTTCGGGCAGGACCAATCGGACGGTGCTTTGCTTGCCGGTTGTCTCGTCCCGATAGGTCACAGTGCGACCGAGTGAGACGGCATGCGCTGGCAGCTTGTTCGCGGGCACGATGCGCGCGCGCCCGAGTTCGTCGAACAAACGGTTTGCAAGGTCCGGATTGCGCCAAAACCCGCCTTCGGCCAGTGCCTCCAGGATGTTGAAATCCTCTTGGCACAAGGCCAGCCGGGGGCGACGACGCAGCAGGTTCGACGGGGTCGTGGATTTTTGCATGGCGTTGCTCCTTTGCATGCACTGCGCTGAAGCGCGCTTTGGGGAAATCAGGACTTGAAGCGCCCGGGCCGAAGGCGAATTGCACGGCTCAGGCCGCTACGAGTTCCGGTCGCGGTGAGGTGTCCAGGATGACGAGCGTGTCGACGGTTCCGTCTTCGCGCAGCATCGGCGCATTCCGATCATGGTCGCGCCCAGCATCGAGGCGACCGAAATGGCACCGACTTGGTGCATCGCGTTGAATGTCAGAACGCCGCTTTGGAGACCGCCGCCGCTGATCATGTAGTGCACATGGCACCCGCCGGTGAGCGGATCGACGGGGGCCGGTTCGCGCGCCGGGATCGCAGTGCGAAGCTTGTGACGCAGAAAGCCGGTCAGGATGACGGGGTAGGAGATTTCGGACATCGCCCTGTCACGCAGCAGCCGTTCAAGAGAGGTTCGGTCGCTGCGGGTCAGGGAGAACGCGCGTTGTCTGATAAAGCTTTTTCTGTGCGGGCAGGACGCACTGGTGCCGTAGGGTAGATGGGGGGTATTCGAAGACATGGTCTTGCTCCCGGGAGCGGCAATTGCTTGCCTACACTGTTCAAGGATTTGGAGTGCCCCGGGTGGTCTGGTTGAACGCTAAGCGTCGACCGCCCGGGGAGCCCGGCGGTTCAGAACAGGAAACCGGATATGATTCATCTTCGTGACCATAAGCCTCAGGTTAGACCTCCCCGGTTTACAGTCAACGTCTATTTGCTGACCCGACAGAACCCAGCCGATGACAGACGCCGACAGGCTTTGTAGGGCATTTGAACCGTCAGTTCGCGCGGATCCGGTCGATCTGTTCGCGGGCCTCGTCAAGGATATCCGTTACGATCTCGGCAGCAGGGCGGATGGCGTGTACGTTTCCGGCGCACTGACCGGCAAAGAGTGCGAGTTGATCCAGATCGCCCTGCATCGAGCGCAGCGGGGAGTCCGTGCTCCAGCGATAGATCGGCTTGCCGTCCTCGTCGGCGATCCGGTGGCGGGGGATCGTGTTGGGGTCGTGGCCGAACAGCCGGCCGCCCAGACTGTCGGTGACGGCGGAGCGCAGGACCCTGACCGCGGCGCCCTTGGGCCAGTTGATGACGAAGGCGTCCGTATGGACCGTCTCGTCCGACGCCGCCTGTACGACGCGTTGTTTATGCAGATCGTGCGCAAAGGATTCCGTTGTCGCCAGGAATGCCGTGCCGCAGTGGATGCCCTGCGCACCCAGCGCCATGGCCGCGACGAGGCTGCGTCCGGTTGCGAAACCGCCCGAAGCGATGACAGGCAAGTCGGTTGCGGCGGCCACCTGCTGCACCAGAACCAGCGAGGATACGGTGCCGTGAACATGCCCGCCGGCCTCGACACCTTGGGCAATGATCGCGACCGCGCCGGCCGCTTCCGCGGCGCGGGCCTGGCCGACCGAGCCCACCTGGTAGATGACCTGCATGCCAAGGTCGTTGGCGTGCGCGACGGCCTCGGGCATGACATCCCAGAAGAAGACCAGAGTTTCGATGCCTTCGTCCTTGCAGGTCTTCAGCTGTTCGGTGAAGAGGTCGGGGTCGGTCGCAGCCGGAATGAGGTTCACCCCGAATGCGCGGTCGGTTCGGTGTCGCACCTCCGCGATTTCCCGCCTTATCAGGTCGCAAGGCTCGCGCACCATGCCGAGGCATCCGAACCCGCCCGCACCGGAGACCGCCGCCGCCAGTTCGGCGCGTGCCACGCCGCCCATGCCCGCCTGAAGGACGGGGTAATCGCAGCCAAGAATGTCGCAGATCGGTTGGTGCAGTATGCCGCGCATCAGGTAACGGATCTTCGTTCGAGATAGTCCTTGAGCGCGACGGCGTTGTTGTGACGCTCCTCCTTTGCGCCATAGATCAGCGTGACCCGGCCTTCGCGCACCTGACCGGCAATCCGTTCGACCGCGTCGCGCCGTTTGTCGAGTTCCGCGAAATACGCGTCGCGGAACTCATCCCATTTGCCGGGGTCGTGGTCGAACCATTGGCGCAGGTCTTTGCTGGGGGCGACGTCCTTTTCCCATGCCACGATATCCAGGTCCTCCTTGGACACGCCGCGCGGCCAGACCCGGTCGACCAGGATGCGCGTGCCGTCATTTGCGTGTGCCTCGGCATAGGCGCGCTTGGTCCAGATCTGCGTCATTGTGTGCGGTCCCGGGTCGGATCGACGAGGATCATTTCGTCCATCGCGATGTCGTGAGGCTGCGGATAGATCGTGCGGAGTGTCGAGACGACGTGCCCGACACCAATTGCGCGGGCCCTCGGTGAGAGACTGGCCAGCGTCCGGTCGTAGAAGCCGCCGCCGTATCCAAGACGGAAGCCGGCTGGATCGGCACCTACCACTGGCGAGATCACGATGTCCGGCAGAAGACGCGTGTCATTGTCCGGCACGGGGATCTTCCAGACACCGCGCCGCATGGTACAGCTAGGGGTCCATTCCCGGAACACGAGGGGCTTTGCCTTGTCCACGACTTCGGGCAGCCCGATCCGACCGCCGCGCTCGGTCATGCGGCGCATCCAATCGCGCAGGTCGGGTTCGCCGCGGAAGGGCCAGTAGACGCCGATGACGGGTTTCGAGGCGAGATCCACGGTTTTGTCCAGGGTCGCGGCGATGAGGCGCGATGTTGCCTGCCGGATGCGGACCGAAAGCGCCAGGCGTTTCTCGATCAGGTCTTCACGCTGAAGCTTGCGCCAGCGTGCGATTTCCGACCAGTTCCCGGGGTCGGGCGGCGACACGGCACGCGCACTGTCGTCGAACTCGTGCATGTTACAAGGGGAGGATGCGTATCCTCTGTCGGTCATTTCGGTCTCCGTCTGCTGTGGGACGTGAAAACGCCCGGTCGCGTGGATGGTGTGCCGCACGAGGCGAACCTTGCAGCGTCAACGCCACTATCGGCCACATTGTGAAATCGCGAAAACGAATTTAATCAATATTTCAAATCGCGATTCGCGATACTATGGTTAGGTATGAACATTGAACATGCACGCACGTTCCTTGCGGTGTCCGACAGCGGCAGCTTCGTAGCCGCGGCCGACCTGCTGCATATCACGCAATCGACAGTCAGTGCCCGGATTCATGCGCTGGAGCAGTTGCTGGGCCGACGGCTTTTCACCCGCAGCAAGGCCGGCGCGGTTCTGACGCATGACGGCGAGCGGTTCCTGGTCCACGCAGGGCAGATGGTGCGCGCGCTGGAGCAGGCGCAGCGGGAGATCGGCCTGCCCCGGAGATTTTCCGCCCGCATCAACATAGGTGCCCGGATAGGTCTGTGGGAAGCATTCCTGACTCCATGGCTTGCGGACATCAGCGTGGCCCGACCCGATCTGTCATTGCGCGCGGAGATCGGATTCGAGCCGGAACTGATGCAGGGCATCGTGGATGGCCGTTTGGATATCGCGGCTATGTATACACCGCAGCGGCGGCCAAACCTGGACCTGCTGCCATTGTTCACCGAACGCCTTGTCATGGTGACCTCTGACCCCGAGGGCGCGATGACACCCGACGCCTATATCCATGTCGATTGGGGGCCGGAATTCTCGGATCAGTTTAGTGCGGGGTTCCCGGGTTTTCCCAGCCCGGTTCTGTCCGTCAATATCGGCTGGCTGGGGTTGCAGCATATGCTGGTGCGCCGTGGCTGCGGCTATTTCCCGGAGAGGCTGGTGGAGCGACACATCCGGACGGGCGACTTGCAAATGGTGGCGCGCGCGCCGGTTTTCGACCTTCCCGCCTGGGTGCTTATCCGCGAGGAGCGCGACTTTGACGTGATCGACCCGATCCTCGAGCAGGTTCGTGCATTCCGATGATGGGACGGCCGGATTGACGGTTCGGTCAGTTACGTTGTTGAATCTGCGGCACTGTGATGAAAGTTTGTGCATATCTTGCCGGGAGGCGTGTCGTTGCACATTTTGAAATCACTTGGCCCTGCGGTTGCGCGTGTTTCCGGCGTCGAGGCTTTTAGGGCAGGGCTTGGTGCCCTGATCGGGCTCGGGCTGACCGGACTGTTCGTGCTGTCGCCGACTGTCGACCTAGAATTTGGGCTTTATCTTGTCGCACCATTCGGGGCTTCATCCGTCCTGTTGTTCGCGGTCCCAAACAGCCCTCTGGCGCAACCCTGGTCAGCGATTGTCGGCAATACGATAGCCGCACTGGTCGGAGTCGGCGTTTGCCTATGGGTCGGCGATCCCGCCCTGAGGGTCGGACTTGCCGTGGGACTGGCCGTGACCGCGACGATGCTGTGTCGCGCCGTCCACCCGCCTGCGGGCGCGGTGGCCATGACGGCGGCCCTGTCGCCGGATGCCATCGCGCATCTGGGCTTCTGGTTCGCGATTGCGCCGATTGGCGTTGGTACGGTGGCGCTTGTGGTTCTTGCGACGGTCTATGCGCGATTGACGGGGCGGCACTACCCCTTTCGGCAGTTCGATGATCCAAGCAACCACGGGACTGGCGACCGCAATCCGACCGAACGGCTGGGACTGTCCGAGGGAGAGCTGACAGACATCCTGGAACGCTACAGCCAGTCCTTCAACCTTGGCGTCGAGGACTTGGCGCGCCTGATTGGGGCAGCGGAGATGCAGGCCGCGGCACATCATTCCGCTCCGGTGACGGCGCAGGACATCATGTCCCGCGACCTTGTCACCATCCGCCCCGAAACTTCCTTGAGCGAGGTCGCGGACCTGTTTCGGCAGCATCGTTTCACGTCCCTTCCTGTCGTCGAGCAGGGCAAGAAGTTCTTGGGGGTCATCTTCCAGATCCACTTGATCCGCCAGGCAAGAGAGGATGCCTTGCGCCTTGACCGAGGATACGCTGCCGGCTTGCGGCGGCTGCTGGACCGAAACCGCGAAAATCCAAAAAGGGCCGGAGACATTATGAGTGTCGCCGGTCCCCGTGCCATGGCACATACGCCCATCGGAGCATTGCTGCCGATGATGGCCGAAGGAGATAAGGATGCTGTTCCGGTTCTGGAAAGAGACAAGATCATCGGCATCGTTACACGAACGGACCTCGTCGCGGCGCTGGCGAGAAACATGGTGCGATCCGTCGCCGACGCGCCACAGGACAGTATTTAGAGATCGATCGTCCGGATGATCGGGCATTGAGCGCAAATCTTCGAGAAAGGATATCTTCACAGATCTGGCAGAATTGAACCTATTCGGGATCCCAAGCATGGCAAATATAGTAGCAGATAATCACCTGTCATAGAATTACTCAAACTCATCACGGACCTGATCAAATCATGGAGGTCGCTAGCCGGCTGACTCCAGCACACGCTTCATAACCAGTTGGAATTTTGACACCAGCTGCAATCTACTTAGGACTGCGTAGCGAGACAGGGTGCGGTTAGCGCCCTGAACTCTAAGTGTATCCGGTTTCGGCATTGCACGAATTGCCTGTTTCAGTGCCGTTCGTGCACTCCTGTGCGACGGCTTCAACCTCCTCCCCATGGATTTCTCGCTGCTGGATCAGTGTCTCGGCAAGGCGGAGAAGGAAGCCCTTGTTTTTGTCGACCAAATCGAACGCCATGTCTTGTGCGCGACGCAAATGGGCCTGGACTCGATCCCGGACCTCTGCCGGAGCACGCCATACGTCCGCAGCTTCAATGCCGTCCCACAACAGTCCGCTGTCGCCGAACCCCCAGTGGCGTTCGATAGCCAACGCCAGGCTCGTGGCCTTGGCCAAGTCGCTTTGCTCTCCCGCGCCAGCGCCGGAACTCGCATCTCCGAAGGTGCAGATCTCCGCAGCGCGACCCGCGAGCAGGACTTGAAGTCGCATTTGGGCTGTCGCTGGCGTCAGGGAATTGACCGGTACGTGCTCTACCTGGCCCCCTTGTGAGGAGAGCGAAACGCGCTTCGGAAGGGGCAATCCGAGCCGGAGCATGACCACGACATGTCCGGCTTCGTGGACAGCTGCGCGCCTGAAGGTGTCGTTGTCGAGCTCGGGCGCAACCTGATCCGCGGCAATCTCCAGATGCCGCTGGGTCACACGGACAGCATCGGTCCGCGCGCGTCCGAGCGCATCGCGCGCAACAGCCTCGGCGTCTGCGCCGGACAGCCCGACCAGGCGATCTGCAATTGCACCAGTATCCACATCTTCGTCGATTGCCGATCCAATCTTTGCCTTCAGGATTGCCTCGAGTCCGGATTTGTCCGGATACGGCACATGAATCTTGAGATCGAAGCGACCGCTGCGGATGACAGCTGGGTCTACGGTGTCCAAGTAGTTCGTTGCGCCGAACAAGACCAAACCACCGATATCTTTGGTCTTATTGATCTGTTCGAGCAACCCATTCACGACGCCTCGGAGGTAGTCGACATTTTGCGCTCGTGCGTCCCGTTGCGAGAAGCTGTCGAGCTCATCGATGAAGAGTACGGCTGGGCTAGACTGCTTTGCATCGACAAACGCGCGGTCGAGAGCTCCAAGCATGTCGCCTTGGTGTCCGTACTTTTGGCAATCAGAGTACGATGTCGCGATGATCGGAATGCCCGCCGATCCGGCGAACGCCTTGGCCAGCGTCGTTTTGCCTGTGCCCGGCGGACCGTGAAACACCGCGCTCGAGGCAACATCCGACCATGGCAGATCACCGTGTTGCCAAAGGTTCAGATCGTTCAACATGCGATCAAGCGACTTCCGAACTTCACCAAGTCCGAATACCGCATCGAGCGTAACCGTAGGTACTTGGCGCGTCAGTTTGCCCGCGATCTTGGCAAGGCCATCGGCAACTTTGAGCGATGTAGGAGCAGCAAATGCAGCGTCGATCTGCGCCGGTTGAAACATGGATAGTTTCCGATCACCTGGCAAGCGCCTGCGGATTTCAGCCTCGGACAGCAGGCCCGTCGCGGAATGCGTAATCCGAAGCGTCTCCAGCACCACATCCGACGAAAGACCCCGCCAGGTTACTTGCCGCGTCACGAGGGCGTTCATTGCATCATCGAGTTGCCCGCCATCAGTCGTCACCAGCAAGACGGCGCCACCCTGAGAGAGGCTTCGTTCCAGTCGAGCCCCCCACATCTGCTGTTTGAGAGGACTCAGTCTGAGGCCGCGTTTGTCGTCTTCGTCCTGCACGAAATGACGTAGTTCGGCGCCCTTTGGATTACGCAGATGTTCCTTCCAACGCTTCTCTGCGCGCTCGAGAATCTGCTTCATTTGCCACAAAAACTGTTTCGGACACACGAAATTCGTCACGCTTCCGGGTGCAAAAAGCTCATGCAAATGCTCGTTGCTGTCCACGAGCATGCTCAGACCCAAAGCCGCGGTGATGATCGATGCGGGCGGATCGTCTTTCTGCTGCATCCTGCCTTCAGCAAGTGAAGACTGCGCCCACGGGTCGCAACCGTTGCTGATGCACGCCGTGATTTCAGCCTCGGTCATAGCCTGGGCAAGCGGAGCCTTGGGGCTCTCCCAGGACCGTTTCGCGGCTGGCACCGTCACATCGTCAGGCAGGTTGGCGAGAAATTCGGGATCATCGTCATCTTCGAATTCATCGGGATCAGGGGCATGGTCGACGGAGACGAATCCAAGCCATTCGGTCTCAAAGAGACACAGGACAGTTGACCGGGCCAGGCGTTCTGCGAATTCCGATGAGGTCTCAGACGCGGAGTTTGTCGGTGTATTCATATACTGCTCCATCATCCTTGTCCTCCAAGCGTGTTGGTTGCGGCCATGCTGTCCGAAAGCCCCAGGTCCTTCATGGCGCGGTCAAAACTTGCGCAGGGAGTGGCGCGCAAACTCTCGATCTCGGAGAGCGCAATGCGGTGGGACTGACGTCGGTCTGTGGTGAACTTCACGACATTCTCGGACAGGGCGACAAGTCCGACGATATCGAAATCGTCTTGATCATAGTGCCGAACACCGGTTGGCGACCGGTGGTATCCCTTCATCAAACTGAAATGGAAGTACCCGTTCCTGGGCCTGCAAGCGGTTTTGATCTGCATGCGCAGTCCGACACCTGCACAATACACGATGCGGTCGGCCGGCAGAATTTCTGGCAAATCGGAGGAGGGGAGACCGAAGCGGAACAGAATGCTGTCGACGAAATGCTCTCCGGCGAGCCCGAACCACTTTGCATTTCTGGTGAGGGTATCTCGCGACAAGTTCGGGAAGTCCCGCAGGTCTTCGCTGCGAGACGACGGCTCCTCGGAAGCGAACATCTCTTCGAAGCCACGGAGTGGCGGTTGTTTCTTCATTTTCAATATCCTTTTGAATAAGTCTGAGCTGCCGGTCGGCGGAAACACCGACCGGGCAAAGCGGCTGGTTAGAAAGCTTTGGAAGTTTACGCGGCGAGCGGCAGGATGGTGTCCTGAGTGCCTTCGCTCTCCAACGCATGCTCGAACATCTGATCCAGACAGCTTTCGGCTTCCTCAGCCAAGTCCCGGACGGCAGGCGCAAGGCCTTGAGACGCGTTCGAAAGGCACTCCAGCGCTTTCGCATGCGTAGCACACAGCGTGACGATATTGTCTGTGGAGACTGCGCGCTTCACCAGTCCGGCAATTCGTTGCAAGATCAGGTCATTCTCCGAAAGAGGCTGAACCGCAATGAGGTCTTCGGCCTTTTGCTCGACAAAACACCAGGCCTTTTCCACCTCCGAGACGGATTGGTCGCATGCGATGTCCCAACAGGTATCATCGGCCCACTCTTCTTCTTCGAGCGCATAGTGCATTCTGATCAGCAGGTCCGAAAACCCGTCAAACAAATATTTTTGTGGCTTCGCACTCGCTTTCGGAGCCGGATTGGAAGTGATATTAATATTTTTAGTCATAGTGATCTCCTATCTAGATCGTTGTGATGAGAGCGAGGCAGGAGCGGCAACTCTTGCCTTGCTCGTGACTTTATGACATTTTGCCATCATAAAGTCAACCCTTAATTTGGAATCACCCCAGATGAGCAAGTTCGGACGCCCAAGAACAGACACTTCCGCCGTCACGTTGCGCCTCCATGTCGACATGCTTCAGGCGATAGATGACATTCGGCGCGAAGAAACGGACGTGCCGACACGACCGGAAATGATCCGCAGGATCATTGCGGACTGGCTCGACCAAAAAATACAAGATTCCGAAAAATAGACGGACCGAGAGCGGTCCAATGCTGGATTTCGAGAGAGCAGGCGATGCCGGTTGTAATTGGTACGAGGTCCAATCATCGCAAGCGTCCTTCGATATTGCGGAAAATTATTCTGGGGTGACGTCGGGATTTCGACCAAACCGTCCGCACTCAAATGTTCGGACAGGCGACGTCGCTGATACATGAATGATCTGCTCGGCCCGGCTGCCATTCAGGTCTCTAGAAGTATTGGGGCTGCCGTAATGGCTCTGGGTCCGCTCGCTTTGATGCCCGAGTGCTGATGCGATATCGCCGCGGTTAAATTGATGATCTGACGCTCGGAGATCAGAAGATAGAGCATGCCGGAATACATACGGGGACAGATTGCTCCGCAGCCTTGGAAAGGCAACATTCCCGAGCCTGCAGATCAATTTGCCAAGCTGGTTGGACACCCGACGCCGGCGCTCTGTCGGCATCAATGCAATGCCTTTCCGGTCGTATGCCGGGACGTCGAGAAACAATCGGACTGAACGATCAGGCTGTGCGGCAACATGGTCGAATAGCCATGCGGCTTCCGGTGTTTCACGTGCGATCTCGAGGTACCGCCGCTCCTGACCTTTGCCCGGATGAATTGCGCCGCTTTCTATGCACTTTGACCCGGCGATCTCAAACGCAAGGCGTTGATTGTCATCCAAGCCAACGGCATCGACCGTCACGCCAAGGTCATCGCAGAGTTCTGAAGGTCGGCAGCCGGTGAGCATCAAGGTCGCAATACACGCACGCCTGCGGTCGTCGAGATGTGTGTCGAACATGACCGCCGCGGTCCAGAAATGGCTGCGCCAATCGTATGCCGGAAGCACCTTGGCCCTGCGTCGCTGATGCTGGTTCAGTTTATAGAGAGTACTCTTCTTCGAGGTAGAAGCATCCGCGTTTGTCTCCACCCGAGACGGTGCGCGAAATTCTCGACGCAAAGCGGTGTGGTCAGGATCGGGTTGAACTTTAATGATGAACTCTACCGCGCGTTCGAGTCTGCGGATCTGGGAAAAGGAAATCGTATTACTTGCTTGCCGAACACGATTCTGAGTTTCCGACTCAATGCGTGCCGAGATCGCTCGAGCGAGATAGGTTTTCTCTTCCTCGCCGACTGCAAGGCTAACCATCTGAAGCCAGAACGAGGGCCCAAGTTCGAGAATGTCGCGCGCCGCAAGACGAACCAGGGCGGACCTGTAGCTCTGCCGGCTGTTCGGGCTCGACCAGGTATCGTGTTCATCATTCGATAGGTATGCCTGAAATGGATCACGTGACGGATGCTTCCTCGCAAGCGCTGAGGCGCGCTGTTCGTATTTTTGCCAGGTACCGCTTTCGTAAAGCGAGGCAGCCGAAACGTTCTTTTGGGCTCTGACTGAGAGCTCGTGTGCTTGCAAAGAGGCCTCTAACAGGTCGGTGTTGCAGCCTTCGAAATTGTCTGAAGGATTACCTGTTGCGGTAGGATTGATTTGCGAGGAGTGCGTGAGATCGCGATCATGTATTGCCATTTAAGGTGTCTCCTGAAATTGAAAATTTGGTGATCTGAAATTTGTGCTGGAATAAGGATGCGCTTCTTAAGAGGCCGCCGCTGTCCATAGTGATCCGCCTGAACCGGAGGGGGAGGATGGTTATTCAGAACGTGAAAGTTGGATGAAATACCGAAGGCGTCAGAAGCCCTGTGTCCGATATCGCGATAACGCAGCTGTAGCCATCGGTCGCAGAAATGCGCGGTCTGGTAACGGAATTGTTGAGTTTTCCGCACCGGTTTTCTCTTCCGATTATGCATGCTCTCGGACGACCTCGAGGTGACAAACGTAAATCCTTAAGCCGTCGGCGGAACGCGCCTGCAGAATGCCAATACTCAGAGTTGCACCAGTCAGACTGATGACGCCTTGGGCCCGGTAAGGCGCTTCAACGTCGCGGGAAAATGCAAAGCTCCGGTGCGTCTCGGAAAGGCGTAATCCAGATAGCGTGCCAGACATGTGGACCTTGCCACCGCCCCTGGGCACAGAGGTGAACTTGACCTCGAGCGACCGCTCGAACCCGTCGAGCAGGATGGTCGCCAGGAACGTTGGGTTCTTTGCGCGCTCGACTCTGTGAAACACGCCTGCGTAGTGCCGGGCCCTTAACCCGGCCAAAGCAAATGAGGTGTAGTCTCTCCTCATCTCTTTGGCTGAAGCGCGCCACGTGTCGCTTTCTGAATTCGGGCTGTTACTCATGTCCTTCTCCCTGTCTTGGGAGAAGATGGAGGCCTATATTGCTAGAACGTTAATCCTGAGCGGTGGACATGCATTTTGACCACGGCGAAGGAAATGCTGGTCCGTTTGAAATGTCGACCGCTCTATGGCCGCTCTGAAAGAAATGCCTTAGACGCAGAGGTACGTTCTCAACAGTGGTAAGGGCAGGGGGCGTGGAACTACTGTACTCTGCCTTGCCGGTCAGGTTTTCCAGATTGGACCCAGATGACGTCTATTGATCAACCCGCTTCGCACGGCGAGAGCCACAGATATGGCGTGCTGTTCGTGTTTGCAGCAGGCGTTCTTTGGTCGACGGTCGGTCTTGGAATCCGCCTGATCGAGGATGCATCGGTCTGGCAGATCCTGCTGTATCGGTCGGTCAGCATGTCGTTGTTCCTGTACGTCGTCATTCGTGTCAGGTCAGGCGAAAGCCCTTTCGCGCAAGCGCACCGTATCGGCGGGCCCGCCGTTGTCGCAGGGCTGTCGCTGGTTGCCGCGTATTCGGGGGGCATATTCGCGATCCAGAACACCTCGGTCGCAAATGCGATGCTGTTGTTCGCGACGGCGCCGTTCATGGCTGCGGTCCTGGGGCGGCTCGTTTTGCGAGAGCCCGTCAGACCCGCGACCTGGATTGCCATCGTGGTCGCCATCGGTGGTATCGGCATAATGGTGGCCGATAAATCCGGCGGTGTGGTTCTGTCAGGCAGCCTTGCAGCTCTCGGATCGGCGTTCGGGTTTGCCGTGTTCACCGTCGCGCTGCGTTGGGGGCGGACCGGAGAAATGCTTCCGGCTGTTTTCCTGTCAGGCATTTTTGCGATCATCATCACGTCGTCCATATGTCTGATACTAGGGCAGTCGCTTGTTCTGACTTGGAACGATAGTGGCGTCGCGATGGGGATGGGTCTGTTCCAGGTCGGAGCAGGACTGATCCTCTACACGCTGGGGTCTCGAAGCCTTCCCGCCGCTGAACTGGCCTTGCTTTCGTTGGCCGAGGTGCTGCTGGGGCCGGTTTGGGTCTGGTTTTTTCTCGGCGAGATGGCGAGCGTCAATACTCTGATCGGCGGTGCCGTGCTGCTATTGGCGATTGCCGGCAATGCGATTTCGGGTAAACGCCGGAAACCGCCACCGATTACGTCGCCGTAGAATTTTCATTATTGAGCGGCCCGGTAGATTCTTCTGTCGGCTGGTGGCGGGGTGAAGTTACACTTGGCACGAATGGTCCGAAGATGAGCCTTTCCACACCGTGGTCGCCTGCGGCATGCTAGGTTGGCGAATTCGACAATTCGCCCTCAACGAAATCAAACACCTACACGAAGTTATGGAGCAGCGCAGAATCCTGGGCTCGAAAGCTATTCTTACCGGGGTTTGCTTTCAGGGGGCAGTGCCATCAGCCGACGTTTAGGACGATTGAAAAGTTTACAACAAGAAGGGCGGGAAACGGAAGTTCGCTGCGATTGCGAGCCGACTTGATAATCAACTGCAAAGCAGACGTTGAGGTGGCAGCGATGCATTCGCCGGGTACTTGGTTGGTTTCATAAGCCTTATTGGGTGACATGATTGTTTCGAACGGGCATCTTCCCCGGAAGCCTTCAGGAACACACCATGACCACTTTAAGCGAAAACCTCGTCAATCGCGTCAGAAAGCTTACCAAGCCTTCCAACGCTGCGCAGGCTATGCAGCCGTTTCTTGAAGCTGTCAGCAACGCCATGATGGCGATTGACGATCGTCATGAAGCCTTTGGAAATAGTCTGCCCGGGCATGTGAGGATAGACATCGAGGGCGTTGGTGGCGAGGATGTAGACATAATTGTGCGCGACAACGGAATCGGGCTCGAGACCGCCCGGTATGACGCTTTCTGTGAGATTGATACCGACTTCAAGAGCCAACGTGGCGGGAAGGGAGTTGGCCGCTTGTATTGGCTCGATGCTTTTAAGAGTGTCGAGGTGAAATCCCGGTTCCGAGATGGAGAAAGATACGCGCAGAGAGCATTCAGATTTCGCCTCAAACGTGAAGAGCAAATCGAAGATCTATCGTCCAATTTCGAAGGTTTTGGCGCAAACGAAACGGGCACAATTGTGCGTCTCTCTGGGCTCAAGCAAGGCCCCTACGCAAGTGAATTTCCCAAGCAAGCCAAAAAATAAAGGACTACTTAGCTGCCGAATTCATTGCGGATTTCCTGGCTGGAAGCAGTTCACGTGTGACTCTGTCGATTACGACCAAGGCGGGAAACACACTCTCGGCTGAGTTCCCCGTTGATGTAGTTGATCTTGTCATCGAGGGCCCCGAGGACCTCTCTGCGAACGCCACAGAAGAGGTGCCTGAACTGAGGATCGAAGGTTATCTTTGCGAGAAAAAGGCAAGCCAGGGGCTCGAAGGCCGGCATCAGCTGCACCTTCTTGGGAACAAGCGAACTGTAGAAACTAGGAACATCGATAGTCTTGTCGGGATAGGTGCCCTAAAAGCGAACGACCATGACGATCTTGCAATGCACCTGGTCGTGGGTAGCAAATACCTTGACGACCGAGTTGCAGAAAGCAGAACTTCGTTCACGGTACCGGCCTCAGAATTAGACGATATTGTTAAGGCATCGGTCCACCAAGCAAGAGATAAGCTCATCGCTGACCAGCTCCGGGACTTCGACAACGAACGCCGTCGTAGTTTTGAGGCGTTTCTTAATGAGCAACCGATTTTCGGATTTGGCGATAGCGAGGAGATATTCGCTTCGCTTCCAGTTGGCGCAAAAACACACGAGGACTTTGTCGCAAAGCTCGCATTACCTCGCTATCGAAAGGAACGTGACCGCGAGGAACGACTTACAACCATCGTACAAAGCTTGGTCTCAGGCGATGCTGTTCCAGAAGACTTTGACAGAGTTGTTCGTGAAGCTGCGCAGGATGTTCAAGATAACGAGCGCAGCTCACTTGCGCACCACGCGGCAAGGCGTAGAGTCGTGCGCGATCTGATGGACCAGCTCATCCGGAGACTGCGTAGCGCCGATGGCACTGACAAGTATCATCTTGAATCTACGTTGCATTCTTTGATTGTACCGATGCGGGTAAATAGCAACGACCCAGCAAAAGTTGAAAACGCGGCTCATGATCTTTGGCTGCTAGATGAGCGTCTTGCTTTTGCGTCAGGGTTTGCATCGGATGTCCCTCTGAAGCATGTGATCGTAGATGAAGAGAGCGACCTTAGACCGGACATTGTGCTATGGGATCATCTTTACTGCCTCGCGCCTGTTGGGCAACAAGGCGGAGGCGAAGGCGTTGACGACTTAGAGCCGATTACTCAAGTGTTCATTGTTGAGTTCAAGCACCCAGGTCGGACTGGCTATTCTGTCGGCGACAGTGTTACGCGCCAGGTCACACAGTATGTTGATCGGATCAAAAGGGGACAGATTGAGGGTTTCGGACGGCGAAACGTCTTGGTTTCAGATGATTGCCGATTTCACTGCATGATTGTCGCGGACTTCCAAGGTGGTCTTAAGGATGAGATCGCGTCTTGGGATTACATACATAACCGCAGAGGCAGAGAGCGCCGTCTTGGTGGTGATCATTCAAATGTCATCATTCAGGCCTTTGAGTGGGACTTTGTTCTTTCTTCGGCAATGACTTCGAACCGTGCGCTACTTGATGCCGCCGGACTTGTTCAGCGCGGGCAGACCAATTTCGAGAAGTCTGGGGATGGATAGCGGCAGCTGCTAACCATCGGAAGTCAACTGTTTGGAAACTGACATAAATTTGGCCGCTCGTTCACGAAGATATTCGGCCTCGGCTTGGTCAAGCCTGGTTGAAGTAATGAGTGTACCTGGCTGAATGTTAAGAATGCCGACGCCCGCGGAATCCGGTTGTGCCATTCGAAGGACAGTCAATAGCCCGCGTTCCTTCTTTCGAGGGAGTTGGTCTTTTCCGAAGTGCAGGAAGATTATTCTTCGTTGGTTGTTCGCTTCTGTACGTAGGTACCACGCTGTTGAGACGCGGAGTCCTGAAATGTCAGCTTCTATCGGACTACGCCCTTGCCAAATAAGTGCGTGATCCTCCTTCAGGTCCAGATAGTTTTGGCAAAGTACCTTATAGCCAGCAGATTTATTGGCGGATACGCTTGAATAGAGTTCGAGGAACTGCTTTTCCGAGATCGCCTTGTCTTCATAGGAGGTCATTCCCTCTCGAAACTGTTTATAGCGATCTTTGGCAGGATCATAAGGCAAATTGAGTTCGCCGATTATGCTTTTGACCTTAGCCTTGTCCTTGCGTTTATCCCCATATGCAAAATCAATGAACTGACTAACTCTGATTTTCATCTGGCCTCACATGAATCTGATAGCGGGTACAGACTAACGTATAGAACAAAGAATGAACAGTCTGACGTGTAGCGCTTCCAAAAAGTTGAGTATCGGCTTTTTTGCGATGTTTCCAATCCAAGTGTTTGGCCTGCTCATACGCGTCGCTTCAAGTCTTTTACCTTCAGACAGCGTCTACGAATGGAGTTAAGAAGCTCATCCCGTCTCGGGTAGATCAGATTGCGGATTTTCGGCATTGTGTCTTGCAAGCGCCTCTCTTGGATTCAATCGTCTAAGAGCCGACTATGGAGTGGTTGCTGGAGTGGCGAGGCAAAGATGCCTGGCCAAGCTAGATCAGCTCTGGGAGGTTGTTCTAGGCTCAACACTTGGGAAGCATCTGCACGCAGTGCATGCATTAGTGGTGATTGATATGATAGATGATCTTTCCGTTCCGACATCTGCAAATTTTCATTCAATTCGAAAGGAGCTGTCGAACCGGGCCATCGATGACTTGTTTGTAAAGCTTCGCGCGAACCACGGTGTAACGGCCCGAAACGAGTTCAAGTACACACGTCAACAATTCGACGACGTTCGCTGGTCTGCAATTTGCTTCAGATATGAGAGTTCGCCTTCCTTTCTCGAAAGCACTACGGCGATACGAGAGAGTCTCTACGGATTCATGCTATTGATCGAACATCAAGGTTATGCAGCAGTCCTTACGTCCCGCTTGAACCTCCCACCCTCCTTCAAGACAACATATTTCTCGACAGTTGCATCGGCACGTGTCGAAGGTGCAATCGCTAAAACAGATGCGGTTTTCCAGCGTATGACGATGCGCAATATGTCCATTTCGCCCTACGCGATGCGATCTAAGACCGTCGACGCGGCGGATCTTGCTAATGTTGTTGGTCCTGCCGGGAGCAGGCGGTATGCGCCACGTACATACAGTGTCGTCACGAATGGCATTCAGAGTACCGCAACGCCGAGCACCGGACGCATTGGTGTTCGTTCGGCGCGCGCGGATCTTCCCGGCGTCATTACCTTTGCGAAGAGCGTTATCGAAGAGCTTGATGTGGATAATGCGAACGTCTCGCCATTCATCAGGTCCTTCGCCAGGCCGGTATCGCTAACCGAAGCGCTGGCATCTTCAGAGCCGCTGGCCATGGCGATTGATACAACCAAACTTGCCGACGCCGTGGACGATGTTGAGGAGGGCATCAGGCTCATCCGTCTGAACGACGATGGAGCAGTCGAGCTAGCCGCAGACGAAATAACGACTTTAATGGAGAGACTTAGCTATCCCCTGAATATTGAGGGTGATGTCCGCCTGAGAGCGGCGCTCGACCCAGCCACAGGCGATCAGTGCGCATCAATCTGTCTGAACAAGAATCGCATCGCACTGCGCTCCCTGTCGTCACCGCAGTTATCAGACGTTTACGTGGAATCAGCCGGTGAGGCTCTTGGTGAAGATGGTGAACGGCAAACGCTCCGAGCGTATCTCGACAGGATGAATGCGCTCATCGTTCTTTTTGAGGATGTGCGACTGGCATACATTGATGGTCAGGTATTCCGAGATGAAACCCTAGTGAACGGAGGTGAGTCATTTCTGCGGCACTTTAGCGTCTGTGAGCCTCTGGCGGACGTCACAAGTGAGAAGGGGGAATTTACCGCCGCACATACCGCGTTTGATGGCAATTCAAGTTTCGGAGCGACTGTCGATGACATTGCTGCTGCAGATCCGATTCTACTGTGCGACGACCTTGGCGATGAGTGGGCTGACTTCATCGGTATCTCTAATGGCGCAGGCGTCACGCAGATCTCATTCTACCATGCGAAGCACGGCGCGTTGTCTCTCGGTGCAAGCCCTTTCCATGTGTCTGTCAGCCAGGCAGTCAAGAACCTCGGAAACATGTCGTTTCCAGAAGAACGGATCGCAGGCAAGCTAGAGCTGTGGGGCTCGACCTACAACGCACCCAATCAGCAAACCCAAATTCACCGAACGATACGCTCGAATGTCGCTGATTTAGCAGACGCGCTGAATCGCGCGAGAGCGGCGCCGGATGCACGCCGACGCGCTGTCATTGTGACTTCGTCGCTCAGTCGGCAGGCGCTTGTGGACGAATTTATCGCGATACAGGGCGGCCAAAGGCCATCTCCGTCATTCGTCCAACTATACTGGCTTATGCAGTCCTTTTTCTCAGCTTGCATGGAAGTCGGCGCAACCGGCGCTGTCGTATGCCAACCATGAGGCCAACTCGACCAATTTTTCTAAGTCAGAAGCTTATTCGTCGACAAAGCGCAACAGGACCTCGATGCAGAGAGTTCCTGCCTTTGCAGCCCTTTTTACCCTTTCCATTAGATAGTAGTCGAAGGCCATCATGGGTGTGGTTGCCTGGCCACGCGAGGCAAGAGCTTCTGCTGCCTGAACTACGCGAAGTAGCTCGGAGACATCAAGGATATGAGGGAACCCACCAGTATTGGACATGAAGTCTTCAATGAATTCCGCACCATACTCTTCGCGGACCTCGATGAGGTCTAGGTCTGGGACCAATACAATTGCATGAGCAGGCTGGTCTCGGTTTATCGATATGGCCTTTCCGCCGTTGCCAGTAATCTCAGCACCATCTTTTATCTGTCGAATGCCCCCGCGTAGTTGCCTAAATGCTTTGGCTAAATGAGAAGAGACGTCACGTTGAAGCCGCACGCGATTAGGAATTTTCTTGCGTGCCAGAATCGATAGAGTCTTCGACTCAATCAGCGTAGCGCCGAACTCGTAACTTAAGAGAATGTCCGTCAATTCTCGCGTTTCGTTTTCTTTGTAGGGGCGCTGCGGGCTATGGTAGACCTCCTGTGGGTGAAGGTTGTCAGTGAGCCAAATCCCAATCTGTTCCTGTTGGTTTCCTTCATCTTCATCAAACAAATTAATCAGGCTCGATTGAGCAGACGCCGTAATGAAGTGGTTGAGTAATGGCTTCCAATCGCGACTGCCGCCGATCTCGGCTACCAGCCAATCGCCGTTGGATCCGTCCTCCATATCAAGCTTATCTAAAAGACTTGTGGCCACTCTTTTGATTGCGGAATGATCTATTGGCCCTAACGACGCATCCTTCGCGAAGGCTGAGATCCCTTCCAATTTCGGTAACGGTGCTACTTCATTCCACGCGACGTTGACGGCAATTTCGTTGAACAAGAAAGCTACAATCGGTTTTCCTTGGGCCAAGGCTTTGATGGCGTCCAGTTCTTCTTCGCGTTCGCAGACCGACCAGAGTATTGCCCCGTCGGTATCGTCGTCAAACACGCGAAGCGCGTAGACTAGTCGCCCTTCAAGAGACGCGAACGCCAATTGCATGCGCGTCCCAAGGACAATGTATTTTAGGAGCAGCGTGCTCCCTTTTATCAGCAGCGTAGGCTCCCAATCATGCTGTCCGGCGGCATAGTCAAATCGGATCAGTTGCGGGACTGCTAGGAACTCACTGTGATTGTGGGCAGAAAGCATATGCATAGCATGTTTTCCATGCGGTATGAGCCTACTAGATACAAGCACAATGTGTGCAACAAACTATCTGTTTACGTGTACTTGTCGCGTTCGTCCGTGTCTCAGTCCTTGACCATCAACCAAATAGAGCAGTTGCAGCGAATACCCGATAGTCGGCTTGCGAATGCAGCATCCAGCATGCATGCGCAATGTCAGGAAAGGGCCGAGAGCCGCCCGGCACAAAATAATGCCGGGCGGGTGTGGGACCTACGAAGTCAAACCTCTTGGCGGTCCGCGATCCATTCAGAAATCGTGCTGTGGCGCCATCCGATGAGACGCTCGGTCAATTTCACGGGTGCTGGAAATGTCCCAGCGTTAATATGTCTGTAAATTGTCGAGCGGCTGAGCCCGGTCAGTTCCTGAATATCTTTCTGCCTTAATATTTTATCGGTCATACATGTCCTCTATTTCTTTGGATGCAATCACCTTAGCAGCGAATGATTTAAGCCAAGTTTACGTTTTGTTCAGGAATTGCCGGTAACAAAGTTTGCCCACTCTTTCATCAGGGGTGTGCGCTTTGGCAGGTAAGTTGAACGTTTGTAGGCATCGACAGCTTCATCGCCCGTTCTGACGTGACCGATGCAAGCTTCGGCAATCTCTTCCTCACATTGAATTTCATCCATGAGCCATGTGCGCAAAGAAGAGCGAAACCCGTGTGGTCGTGCCGGGATGTTGTTGTCCACCAGGAAATTACGCATAGCCATTTTGTTCAGGGGGCCGCCTTTTGCGTTGGGAAACAAGTATCCTTTTCTTGAATGTTTCTTTGCGAGTTCGATCACGTGCAAATGTTCTTCACTCAAGGGTACGTCAAATACGAAGTCACTGTCGGCGCGGCCTTTGACGTGGAGCGGGGGAATAATCCAGACGGAACTCATAAGCTGACCCAACCGCATGTTGTTGATCGAATCCGAGCGCACGCCCGTTAAGATCAGCATCCGCAATGCCAGTTGTGTGGGGTCGTCATCCGAGAGGGTCGCGTAGAACGCAGGTACGTCTTTCCAGTGGAGCGCTTGGTGTGGCGTCGAGCGTTTCTTATTATAGCCGAGGATCACCACAGCATCGTCGATAACTGCTGTGCTGACACGGAAGCGTTTGGCGCTTGCGTAACTGAATATCGTTCTCAGCCGGGAAATGCACTTTTTGGCGGTAACCGGCTTCTCATGCCAGATGGGTTCCAGCGCACGCGCGATGTCTTCTTGGTTAATCTTCACAATCGGCATCTTGCCGAGCTTCGGCAGGACGTGGAGCCGAAGAGGGCTGAACCATTTGCCATCGGACCCACCATGCTTGAGGCTTTTCTTGTGTTTCTCGTATGCTTCCAATGCAAGGTGCTCGAGGCGGCCATCAGTAGAATTCGATTGTTGGCGATTTATTTGGCGCTGCTTGATCGGGTCTACCTCCCGTAGCACCTGCTGACGTGCCAGTTGTGCTTGCCTTCTTGCTTCGGCGAGACTGACGCTTCTATATGACCCAAGACCCATCTCGCGTTGGCGCCCCCAGAGCTGGAAGCGAAAGATCCATTGGGCACCACCGTCAGGGCGTTTGTAGAGCCACAGGCCCAAGCCATCGCAATGCTTGCCTGTGGGGAGAGACTTGAGTTGTGCGACTGTGAATGCGTTAGATTTTGCCATGATAATATCCTCCGTTTTATATACGTTCTGGCGTGGCACTTCCCGGGTCATTCCGGGACGTGCTGAAATCTTAAATTATTACGATTAAAGGAAGATTTATTCCCATGAGACGCAGTGAGAACGTATGACACAAAAAGGATACCCCTCCGGCGGGAGTATTTCGGAACAGTGAAACAGTGATCGGCTTCACTGTTCGGTCAATACTCCGGGGTGCTCGAGGGGCTGGCCCCTCGACGAATAATAGAGTGCGGCGCAGCCGCACCTTTGGATCAGGCTTTCTCTTCCAGTTCGCGCAGGTAGTCGGCGCCGCGCTCGGCCATAGGGCCGGTGCCATCTTTCCAGCGCCGGTGAATCCAGAACCATTGTTCCATGTTGTCGCGCACGGCCGCTTCCAGCCGGGTATTGAATTCGCGCGTCATGGTAACCGGGTCGGAATGGGCGATGGGCGTCTCAGTGTGGATGGTGAAGTGGAGGCCGTCAGGATCGCGCAGTCCCCAGACCGGGACCAGCAGGGCGTCGAATTTCAGCGCCATTTCGGCGGTGGCGAGGGACGTCAGTGCGGGCTTGCCGAAGAAGTCGAGCGGCACGCCGTCATGGGCGTTGAGGTCGTTCAGGATAGCCAGCACGCCGCCCGAGCGCAGGTGCTTGACCATTTGCATCATGCCTTTGCGCCCCTGTTCGAACATCGGTTCACTGAGGGCGGCCATGGCGCGGACGTAATGCGTATTGAAGGGCCGGTTGGCCATGGGCCGGTAGAACACGCCCATGTTGAAACCCTGTTCCATCATCGCCATGCGCGCGGCATTGAAGCTGCCGAAATGGCCGGTGACGAAGATGACCGGGCGGCCGGCGTCGCGGGCGGCACGGATATCGGGCAGACCGGGGCCGACGACGGGCGACTTGCGGGCGTGGTCGGGGAACTCGGGCGAGTAGAGCTCCATCATGTTGCGCCCGGCGTTGTCGGGCACGCGGCGGGCCAGTGTCTCGATTTCGGATCGCGACAGGTCGGGGCGAACGAGGGCGAGGTTTTCGCGCACGCGATTGCGATAGCCCGCGAGCGGCGCCAGGATGCGCGTGGTCAGCCACGCCGCGAAGGGCACGCGCCAGCGGTAGGGCAGAAGGCCGGCCATGCGGATGGGGGCCACGAGGACCGCGCCGGTCAGGCGTTCGCCGAGGGGGATTTTTTCGGGCTCGCTGCTCATGGGCAGGGGATACGCCGGGGGCGGGGCTGCCTCAAGTGTTTTCGGGCACGAGGACCAGGCCGGTGCCGATCATGGAGTCGCGGGTGACCAGTCTGGCCAGCGCGGCGGCGTCCATGCCATCAGTGCCTTCGGGCCGGGCGGGCAGCACGATGTAGCGCATGTCGGCGGTGCTGTCGTGGACGCGGATCTGCGTCGTCTGGGGCAGCTCCACGCCGAATTCGCGCAGCACCGCGCGGGGTTCGCGGACCGCGCGGGAGCGGTAGGCGCGGGTCTTGTACCAGTCGGGCGGCAGGCCCAGCAGGTTGCGCGGGTAGCACGAACAGAGCGTGCAGACGATCATGTTGTGGGTGTCGGCAGTGTTCTCGACCGCCACGAGGTGCAGCGGCCCAATGTCGAAGCCCATTTCGCGCGTGGCATCGCCGGCATTGTCCATGAGCCGCGCCTTGAACTCCGGATCGGTCCAGGCGCGGGCCACCACGGCGGCACCGTTGGCCGGGGAGCGGGCATCCATGGCGTCGATCTGGGTGGCGATCTCTGCCGGTGTGAGGTGGCCCTTTTCGATCAGGAGTTCGCGTACGGCGATTTCCATGCGCTGGAAATAGGTGAGGGGGGCGTCGTTGTCCTGCCGGTAGGGGTGGCCGGAAGGCGAGAGATGATCATGGTCGTGGTGGTCGTGCGGCATGTCAGGCCTCTTCCAGCCAGTGGTCGTAGATTTCGGCATCCAAGGTATCGGTGGGGTTTTCCGCGGCGTCGCCCCAGAGTTCGGCCATGGAAAAGCGGACGCGGTAGAGGGTTTTTTCGGCTGCGGGCAGGCCGTAGGCGAGTTGCTCTGGGTTCTTGAAGCGCCCGAGGATGCGCTCGATCTCTCCGGTCTTGCCGCGCAGGTAAAAGGGCGCGCGGATGTGGCCCGGCGGGGTCATCGTCTTCACGCGGACCTTGGTGCCTGCGGACGTCATTCCTGCGCCTCGCCATAGGTTGGGCCGCGTTTGGCGATTTCTTCCATGCGCTGGCCCAGTTCCTCGAGGCTGTAGACGCCCGCCTCGACCAGGTTCTGGTTCGTGGCGGCGATCCAGCGGTCGTAATAGGAGTATTTCTCGAACGCGTCCTCGCCCATGTCCTCGAGCGCGCGCCTGAGGCCGTCGACGGTGAAGAGACCCTTGGCGGCGCAGAGCACCATGAGGGCGTCGACGCGTTTTTCCCAAAGGGCGAAGTCGTGGCTTTCCATCGGGATGGGGCCGGCGGAGTGTCCGCCCATGTCGTGCCAGCGGCGTTCAGGAGTATCGGTCATGGTCGCAGGTTAGGACGGCGGGGCGGGGCCTGTCCATGGGTTTGCGCGAGCGCGTGGGTTTTCACCCACCCTACGCGATGTAGCCTTCGCCATTGCACAGCCCGCAGCGGGTGGTCTTGCGTCCGAAGCAGCCGTCGCAGCGGTCATGAATGGGTTTCCCGACGTGGTCGAGCCGCCGATGCGTGGTGCCGTGGCCAAAGCAGACCTGACAGGGCGCCTGTCCCGATCCGGTGCAGCGGTGGCAGCGGCGCATCTGCGGGTGCTCGTGTGAGGGTCTGTTGAATCCGACTTTCATGACAAGGTCCTTTTCCCTGCCATACCCCGTGAATCGGGCATTTTAAGGGCCGGATCGCGACCAGCGCGGTGTCAGCCCTTCGCGTCCTCGTCGCGCGGTTTGCCGGTGTAGAGCAACAAGCCCACGCCGATGGCCATGACGATGGCGACGAAGAGTGCCGGGGATCCGATGCAGCCTTCCTGCGCTGCGGCGATGCGCTGGCCGCCGGTGGGGTCGTAGATCGTGAAGGCCGAGACGAGGAGGCTCCAGCCGACAAAGACCGCCAGCGCGCCCCATGCGCTGCGAAAGCGCAGAACGAGGGCGGAGGCAAGGAGCAGGGCCAGCGCGGCGGGTGAGCCGAAGAGCAGGATCGCCTCTTCCCATGCCGGGACGGGCGCGCCGTCCCAGTCGGGGCGGACCTTGGCGCAGACCTCCTGCGCGCGGGCGGTGGCGGGCAGGATCAGGGGCGCGGAGAGGATCAATCCTCTTCGAAGGGGTCCCATTCGTCGTCCACTTCGGGTAGCGCGTCGGCCTGCGCCTCGGCGGCGATGTCCTCGGGCGTGCGGATATCGTCGATGCGGGCCTCGGGGAAGGCGGCGAAGACGGCTTGCACCAGGGGGTGTTCGCGGGCCTCGGCCTCGAGCGCGTTGCGGGCGGCGTCGCGGACCTCGGCGATGGTCTCGCCCCCGCCTTCGTTCACGACCGTGACGCCCCAGCGGTTGCCGGTCCAGGTCTGCAGGCGGGTGCCGAGACGGGCCGCGAGATCGCGGGGGGCGTTTTCCGTGGGGACGAATTCGATGCGGCCCGGTTGGTAGGCGGCGAGGCGCAGCGAGGTCTCGACCTCGACCAGCAGCTTGACGTCGCGATGGGCGCGGATGAGTTCGACCACGTGGTCGAAGGTGGGGTAGTGCGCGAGGGAGGCCTCGGCCTGCGTCGCCAGCGCAGTGACGCCGCCACCGTTGCCGCCACCGGTGGTTTGCGTCGGGGCATATCCGCCGGACTGGGACGCGGGTGCGCCATGGGTTTCGCCGCCGTTGCCGCCGCTTGGCGGTGTGGGCGCGGGGCCGTTGGGCGGCCCGGAGGGAGGATTGTCGCGCAGCCGGCGCACGAGGTCCTCGGGCGATGGCAGATCCGCGACGTGGGTCAGGCGGATGATCGCCATCTCAGCCGCCATCATGGAGTTGGGCGCGGCGGCGACCTCCTCCAGCGCCTTCAGAAGCATCTGCCACATGCGGGTGAGCACGCGCATCGGCAGGGCCTCGGCCATCTGGCCGCCGCGGGTGCGCTCATCGGGGCCGATGGTGGGGTCCTCTGCGGCCTCGGGCGTGATCTTGACCACGCTGACCCAGTGGGTGACTTCGGCCAGGTCGCGCAACACCGCCATCGGGTCGGCGCCTTCGGCATATTGCGACGAAAGCTCGGTCAGGGCGCCGGCCGCGTCGCCCTTCATCACTAGATCGAAGAGGTCCATGACGCGGCCCCGGTCGGCGAGGCCCAGCATGGCGCGGACCTGTTCGGCGGTGGTCTCGCCCGCGCCGTGGGAGATGGCCTGATCGAGCAGCGAGGTGGCGTCCCGCGCCGAGCCTTCGGCGGCGCGGGTGATGAGCGCGAGCGCGTCCTCGGCGATCTGGGCGTTCTCGTTGCCGGCGATGCGGCGCAGGAGGTCGAGCATCACTTCGGGTTCGATCCGGCGCAGGTCAAAGCGCTGGCAGCGCGACAGGACCGTCACCGGGACCTTGCGGATCTCGGTGGTGGCGAAGATGAACTTCACGTGCGCGGGGGGTTCCTCGAGCGTCTTCAGAAGCGCGTTGAACGCGCCCGTGGAGAGCATGTGAACCTCGTCGATGATGTAGACCTTGTAGCGGGCCGAGGCCGCGCGGTAGTGCACGCTTTCGATGATTTCGCGGATGTTGCCGACGCCGGTATTCGAGGCCGCGTCCATTTCCAGCACGTCGACATGCCGGCCTTCCATGATGGCCTTGCAATGCTCGCACTCGCCGCACGGGTCGGTGGTGGGGCCGCCCTCGCCATCCGGGCCGATGCAGTTCATGCCCTTTGCGATGATCCGGGCGGTGGTCGTCTTCCCCGTGCCGCGGATGCCGGTCATGATGAAGGCCTGCGCGATGCGGTCGGCCTCGAACGCGTTCTTGAGCGTGCGCACCATCGCGTCCTGCCCGACGAGATCGGCAAAGGTCTCGGGGCGGTATTTCCGGGCCAGCACCTGATAGCCGCTGTCTTGGGTGTCGCTCATGCCACGCCTTTTGGGATTCGAATTTGCGGGCAGAGTAGAGGCGACACGCGCCGGGGTCCAGCAGGGGGTGCGGGGATCACAGGCTCCAGAGGATGGCGCCGGTTGCGAGGGTGGCCAGCGTCATCAGGCTTGCCAGCAGGGTGAAGTTTTTCGTGGGCATGGGCGCGGCATCGTAGGATTCCATGCTGCTGATGGTCGTACGGGCCTGGTTACGGGCGGCCCAGAACACGACGATGGCGATGACGAGAAAGGCCGATGCCACGGCCTTGGCGGCCCAGGTGGGCTCGAACGCGCCGAACACGGCCTTGAGGCCAATGGCGACGCCGACCGCACCCAGCCCCGTGCCCATCCAGCTGTTGAAGGTGCGCTCGTTGGCAAGGATCGTGCGGTCCGACGCCCAGTCGGTGCGATTCTCGGCCCACCTGGTTTTCTTGTCCTGCTCGCCGTGGTCGGCGTCGTCCTGTGGCATTCCCGGCTCCCTGCGAAATTTTCGTTCATATTCAGTATATCCGAAAGAACGAAAACCGGGCTATGTTGGTTGCGGTTCATCGTCCTTGGGGGGACATCATGCGGTTGAAAGGGTTTCGGCGCAGCCGGAATATCGAGGATCGGCGCCGGTCCGGCGGGGGTGGGTTGCAGCTTGGCGGACTCGGTCTGCTGATCGTGCTGGCAATCGGGTATTTCGCCGGGATCGACGTGACGCCGCTGTTGGAAGGCGCGGGCGGACAGCAGAGCGCCCCGCGCGAGATCAGCGCCGAGGACGAGGCGGCGGCGGAGTTCACGTCGCGCGTGCTGGCCACCACCGAAGAGGTCTGGGACCAGGTGTTCGAGCAGCAGCTGGGCGAGAGCTATGTGCCGCCGGTGCTCGTGTTGTACGCGGGTGTGACACAAAGCCCCTGTGGCGGGGCGTCGGGGGCGACGGGGCCGTTTTACTGCCCGGCGGATCGCAAGGCGTATCTGGATACCGAGTTCTTCGGCACGCTGTCGCGCGAGCTGGGGGCGAAGGGGGATTTTGCGGCGGCCTACGTGATCGCCCACGAGGTGGCGCATCACGTGCAGAACCAGTTGGGCATCCTGCCGGAGGTGAACCGCGCCCGGCAGCAGGCCAGCCAGGTGGAGGCCAACCGGCTGACGGTGCGCCTGGAATTGCAGGCCGATTGCCTGTCGGGAGTCTGGGCGCGGTCGGTCGAAGGGCTGCTGGAGCCGGGCGACATCGAGGAGGCACTGAACGCGGCGCGGCGGATCGGGGATGATCATCTGCAGAAACGCGCGGGTCGGGTACCGCAGCCGCATACCTTCACCCATGGCACGTCCGAGCAGCGGTCGCGCTGGTTCGCCACAGGCTACGAGAGCGGCGACGTGCGGTCCTGCGACACGTTCGCAGCGGATCGTCTCTGAGGGCCGGGCGGCATGTCGCAGTTCGTCATATACGCGTTGCCGTTGGCCGAGGGCATTCTCGGCATCGCCCCGATGCCGGGCAGAGGCGGGCATTGGGACGACGATTTGCAGCATCTCGCCGATTGGAAGCCCGCGTTGGTTCTTTCGATGACCACCGTGTCGGAGCAGGTCAGCCACGGCCTGACGGATATGGGGCCCGAGATCCAGGACAAGGGTACGAGGTGGATCCACCTGCCTGTCGAGGATATGGGCGTGCCTGCGCCGGAGCGGATCGAGGAGTGGCACATCGCCAGCAAGACTGCGCTGGCCGCACTGCAGGGCGGAGGGCGCGTGTTGATCCACTGTTTCGGAGGCTGCGGGCGCTCCGGTATGGCGGCGCTGCGCCTGATGGTCGAGGCTGGCGAGGACGCGGACGAGGCATTGGAGCGGTTGCGCGCGGTGCGGCCCTGCGCGGTGGAAACCGATGCGCAGTTGAGGTGGGCGCGCGCGGGCTGAGGTGGCGGCAAATTTTTTGTGAAAAAATTTGGGGCGGAAAATTTGGAATTTTCCGGGACAGAATTTTTGAAAAATTCTGTTGGCATCGAATGATGTGGGTTTCTTGGATTGTTCAGTGGAAGCCTTTCGGGGATGCGGTGCATCCCCTTTCGGCCGACGTAAATCGGACTGCATCCGATTTACTTGGGTGAGAGGCTGGACAACGACCCAAGCGGGGCTCGTTACGGCTGCTTCCTTCCGGACCTGACCGGGTTGGCGAGGCGCCTGCCCGCGCCAACCTCTCGACCGGATACCTAAGCTTTCTGGGGGGGATTCGCAAGGTCTGCCAGTCTGACAAGGGGAATGGCGAGGCGCAGGAAGCCTGTCGCGTCCACACCAAGATCGCGCGCGCCCAGGGTCGCGAGGTCTTCTGGGTGATTGCGCGCGCCGGGGCCGGTTTCCAGCAGAACGGTCGCATCTCGCGGGCCGTCGAGATGCCAGCCGCCGGCGACGGGCAAGGTGCTGTCGGTGCCGGTGTCGCGCAGGAACGCGGTGAGGTGGTCACGGACGGTGCGTGCACTTTGATGCACCACGGCCTGGGCTGTGGCACGTGGATAGGGGCCCCCACCATGGGCGCGGAAATTATTGGTGGCCACGCAAAAGAGAGCATCGTGCGACAGGGGCGTGCCGTTGCGCGAAAGGTCGCGGATGCGCCGTGCGTCGGAGTCGATCAGTTGCCCTTGCGGGTCATAGCGTGGCGGTTGGGACAGGTCGATGCGATAGCTGAGGCCCGAGATCGTGTCGAACGCATGACTTGCGAAGGCGGGGTTCCAGAGTGGTTGCGGCGTGGTGCCATGGCCTGGCAGGATCTGATGAAAGCAGGACGCGGCGCGCTCCAGCCAGTCGGCGATCTGCGCCCCGGTCAGCCGCAGCCCGATCAGGGTGTTGGGAAACGGGTAGAGCTCGGCCATGTGCCCCAGGGTCAGCGGACCGGCGGGGATGTCGATGAAATCGCCGGGCCCGCCATGGCCGCCGGATTTGTAACAGGGTGTCGCGGCCAGGACCGGCAGGTCCGTGTCCTCGGTGTCGCCGAGCGCGGCGGAAAGCGCGGCTGTCTTGGCGTCGAGTACCGGGTGGAGCGCGTTGCAGGGTCGGACCCGTGCGAAATAGCTGTGGATGGGATGCGCCGTGTGGCCGACGGTTTGGGAGGTGACCTGCAGTGTCGCCAGGTGGGCCGGGCGCGTGACGGCGGAAAGATCCGGGTCGGCGGCGGCAGGGGCGGTGCCGTCTGCTGGAGCCACGGGTTGTGCGCGACAGTGGAAATCCTGCACGGACCATGCCGCGGTCGCCGCATCCTGCGCAAGGCAGAGATCCAGCACGCCCAGGTGTGAACCGCGAAAGCCAGCCATGACGGCCGGAACCCCGGCGAGGGTGCCGGCGTGGTGATCGACGCCCGGCGCGGGAGGACCGGGCGCCGTGGTTTCGGGAAAGACCTGATGACTGTGCCCGGTCAGAAGCGCGTCGATCCCCGGCACCGTGGCCAATGCGAGGGCCGCGTGCTCAAGGGCCGGGTCGGCGCTGTCGGGCGCGGACGCGGCGGGGCCGATCCCTGTATGGGCCAGAACGATGACGATGTCGGCGCCGGCCTCGCGCAGGTGGGGTACTTCGGTCACCGCGGTCTCGACGATGCCGCGTGTGGTGACGCGGCCCGCAAGGTGCTGATGGTCCCATGTGGTGATCTGCGGCGGCAGCAGGCCAAGCACGCCGATGTGCAGCGTGTGCTCCTTGCCGCGGTTGTCGCGCAGGACCGTCGGCAGGATGACGGAGGGCGGATGCAAGGGCGTTGCAGCGGGTCCGGCGTGCAGGACGTTGGCGCAGAGCACGGGGAAGGTGGCCTCGGACAGGGCGCGGTCCAGCCAGTCGAGGCCGAAATTGAACTCGTGATTGCCAAGTCCGACAGCGTCGTAGCCCAGAGTGTTCATCGCGGCGATTACGGGGTGCGGGCCGGACCAGCCGCTGTCCGGGCCGGTGCCGATATCGCTGAGCGCGGAGCCTTGCAGGAAGTCGCCATTGTCGAACAGCAGGCTGTTGGCGGCCTCGGCGCGGGCGCGGGCGATCAGCGTGGCAGTGCGGGCCAGCCCGTGGCCCTGCACTTCGGCATCGCGGTGATAGTCGTAGGGCGCAAGATGGGCGTGGACATCAGTGGTTTCCAGCACCCGCAGCCAGATATGATTGTCCGGGATGGGACGATCCGCGGATGCGGGCGCGTGCGGCCAAGTGTGGTCAGGCGCGGTGTTATTCATGTTTAAAGTCGAATTTCACTAATCAAGGAGTTTACCCGGACGGATCCAAGACTGGCACAGGGGGTGGGTGGCGGCAATCTCCTTTCGGTTGAGGTCACTTATTTAGGATCGCGCTTAGATTGGGGCGTGGGCGTGCGTGGGATTGCGGCTTCGGGGCGCGGCTTGCCGTTGGCGGGGGGCTGTGGCAGGTCTGCGGCAAAAGGAGATGCAGATGCGCCATGCCGAGACTGTGACATTCGGCGGTTCGGGGTTGGACCGTGCTGCCGAGCTGCGGCGGCGACCGGAAGAGATCGCGCAGACGCCGCGCGAGGTGGTGCTGCTGTGGCAGGGCAAGCCGTTGGTCGAGGCGCCGGGACTGGACCGTCTGGCGCGGTTGCCCGCCGACCATCCGGTGCTGGCGCAGACGGCCCCCGAGGCCGTGCTGCTGGGCCTGCAGGACGATGGGCGCCTGATCGAGGCGCGGGAACTGGTGGGCTGGATGCCCGAGGACGTGGACCCGGCCCAGATGAACAGCTTTGTCGATACGTCCGAGCAGCGGCATCCGCTGCTGGATGACACGCAGGTCTTTGCGGAGTTGCGCCGCGTCATGACCCGGCTGAGCCCACGCGATGCCGAACTGGCCGCCACAGCGAAGGCGGTGCTGCACTGGCATGTCAGCCACCGTTTCTGCGCGCGGTGCGGGGCGCAGAGCGAGATGACCCAGGCCGGATGGCAACGCGCCTGCCCGTCCTGCGGCGCACAGCATTTCCCAAGGACCGATCCAGTCGTGATCATGCTGATCACCCATGGCAACAGCGTGCTGATGGGCCGCTCGCCACATTGGCCGGAGGGCATGTTCTCGCTTCTGGCGGGGTTCGTGGAGCCGGGCGAGACGATCGAGGCGGCGGTGCGCCGGGAGGTCTGGGAAGAAGCCGGCGTGAAGGTGGGCGCGGTCGACTACCTGGCCAGCCAGCCCTGGGCCTTTCCGGCGTCGCTGATGTTCGGTTGCCGCGGCGTGGCGCTGAGCCGCGAGATCACCATCGACCCGGTCGAGATCGAGCAGGCGATGTGGGTCAGCCGCGAGGAGATGATGCAGGCCTTTTCCGGGGCGCATCCCGTCCTCAGCCCGGCGCGAAAAGGTGCAATTGCGCAATTTTTGCTGCGCAACTGGTTGGCGGATACGCTATAACGCCGGTAACCGATAGGCATTCCAAGACCTCGCCCGGCGCGAAAGACCGGACGGGACAAAAAGAAGAGGCGCAGACATGAAATTCGTGGCCCATGAAGACGTAGAAGCCCCGATCGAGTTCGTGTTCGAGCAGGTGACCGATTTCGCGGCGATCGAGCGGTCGGCGTTGCGGCGGGGTGCGGAGGTGCAGCGCGTCGACGACCTGAATGAGACCCGGCCGGGAATGAAATGGGACGCGGCCTTTAGCCTGCGGGGCAAGCGGCGCGAGATGCAACTGGAGCTGACCGAGCTGGACCGGCCCAATGGCTTGGTCATTGCGTCGCGCTCTCCCAACATGGGCGGCAAGATGGTTCTGGACCTTGTGGCGCTGTCGCGGTCGCGCACGCGGATCAGCGTGGTGATCGACATGGCACCCAAGACGCTGGCGGCAAAACTTTTGGTGCACTCGATGAAGCTGGCAAAGGGCAACCTGAACAAGCGGTTCAGCCTGCGCGTGGCGGGTTATGCCAAGGAACTGGAAGACCGCTACAAAAGCGACGCCTGAGCGTCTCGTGCTGATCGCAAAACGGGCCGCCGGTGAGGGCGACCCGTTTTCCGGTGTCAGGCAGAGCCGAACTTAGCCCAGCTGGTTGTCCTTCTCTTCGTCTTGGAAGGGTGCGCCGAAGCCGTAGCCGAGCTGATTGTCCTTCTCGTCGTTCATGAAGGGCGCGCCGTAGTTGCTGGCGACCTCGAAGGTGGCGGTGTCTGCGCCGTAGCCGCGCTGATCATCTTTTTCCTGGTTCACGAACGGTGCGCCGTACTTGCTGGCGATCAATTGGACATCGGATGCCGTATCGTCGCCGTAGCCGCGTTGGTCGTCCTTGTCCTGATTGACGAAGGGCGCGCCGTATTTGTTGCTGGCTACAAGTTGACCGGCGGATGACGCGTCAGCGCCGTAGCCGCGTTGGTCATCTTTCTCCTGATTGACGAAGGGCGCGCCGAAGTTTGCGGCGAGGCCCAACTGGTTGTCTTTCTCTTCATCCTGGAAAGGTGCGCCGAAGCCGAAGCCCAGTTGGTTGTCCTTTTCTTCGTCGAAATAGGGGGCACCGTTGGACAGGACGCTGTTGTTGAGCGGTGCGCTGTGCTGGCCCAGGACGTTGACGACCTGAAGGGCGGCGGCGGGGGTGGCGAGAGCGGCGAGAACCGCGACTGTACTGATGATACGCATGATATGTTCCTTTCATATGATGTTCGTCAATTCTGTTGACGGTGTGTGTTCGTTTCGGTGTTGGCGGCGCGGGCTGTCCGCGTCGTCTGCCGAACAAGATGGCGGCATTCGGGGTGCCGGCACAGGGGGGCTCCGCGCCTCGTTACTGGCCGAACACGCGGATGCACAGATCCGTGAGGATTGGCGTGATCCTGCTCTCAAGCTTTGTGTTGTCAGGAGCTTGAGATCTCGTATGGTATTGTTTTTAATTAATAAATATTGTTACATAGGTTTTGTGCAAAAGCGCACCAAATGGGTGCAGTTTTGGATGTAACGGTGCGTTTGTAATAATTGACCTTGTGGCAGGCGGCGTGGACGGCCTTCGATGCCGGAATGTGGTCTCATGCATCCCGGCTTTTACCTGAAATATCGGTTGAGGACGCGCCGCGCGAAGCGGTCAAGCCTTGCGCTGTGCTTGGCCGCAAGCTGCGGATTCCGGGTTTTGGCGAAAGGTTCTAGTGGCGGCGCGGATCGGCGGGGTAGACGCCCAGAAGCGTGATGTCGGAGGTGAAGTAATCCAGCTCCTCGAGCGCCAGCTTGACGCCGGGGTCGTCGGGGTGCCCCTCGATATCGGCGTAGAACTGGGTCGCGGTGAAGGAGCCGCCGACCATGTAGCTTTCCAGCTTGGTCATGTTGACGCCGTTGGTGGCGAACCCGCCCATGGCCTTGTAAAGCGCGGCGGGGATGTTGCGCACCTGAAAGACGAAGGTGGTCATCATGCCGTCTTCGCCGCGATAGGAACGGTCGGGCTCGCGCGACATGACGAGAAAGCGGGTGGAATTGTTGCCCTCGTCCTCGATCTCGCGGGCGAGGACGTCGAGGCCGTAGATCTCTCCGGCGAGTTCGGAGGCGAGCGCGGCCATCTCGGGGTCTCCGGCCTGGGCCACCTCGCGGGCCGAGCCCGCGGTGTCGGCGCCGGTGACGCGCTGGATGTCGTGTTGTGCCAGGAATGCGCGGCACTGGCCCAAAAGCATCGTATGGCTTTTGGCGCGCTTGACCTGTTCCAGCGACACGCCGGGCAGGGCCAGCAGGTTGATATGCACGCGCACGAAAGCCTCGGCAATGATGTGCAGGCCGGAGTCGGGAAGCAGGTGGTGAATGTCGGCCACGCGCCCGAAAGTGGAGTTTTCGACCGGCAGCATGGCAAGGTCCGCCTCGCCCGAGCGGACGGCCTCGATCGCGTCCTCGAAGGTGCGGCAGGGCAGGGTATCCATGTTGGGATAGGTGTCGCGGCAGGCCTGGTGGGAATAGGCGCCGGGCTCTCCCTGAAAGGCGATGCGTTTGGTCATGTCGTTGGTTCTTCGCCTGATTTTTACCATTTCCCGCTTAATTTTGCCGAAGGCGGGCGTTTGGTCGCGGAAACTACACCTTGCGCCGCCCGAGGGGAAGCGGATAGATACCGCGCGAGAGATTCAGATGGAAGCGGGCTATGTTTGACACAATGACCTTCACAAAGATCATGGGCGGCCTTTGCGGTACGTTCCTGGTCTTTCTTCTTGGCAAGTGGGCTGCGGAGGAAATCTATCACGTCGGTGGCGGTGGTCACGGCGAGGAGCATCAGGCGGCCTACGTCATCGAGGTAGACGAAGGCGAAGGTGGCGGTGAGGAAGAAGAGGAAGCGGTGACGCTGGCCTCGCTTTATTCCGACGCCGATGTGGGCGCGGGCGAGCGCGTCTTCGGCAAGTGCAAGGCCTGCCACCAGGCGGAAGAGGGCGCGAACGGCGTCGGCCCGCACCTCTACGGTGTGGTCGGGCGTGATGTTGGCAGTGCCGATGGTTATGGCAGCTATTCCGGCGCGCTGAGCGAGGCGGCGGATGTCTGGACGCCCGAGAATCTTTACGCGTTCCTGGAGAACCCGTCGGGCTATGCTCCGGGGACGTCGATGAGCTATAACGGTCTGTCCAAGCCGGAGGACCGTGCCAACGTGATCGCCTTTCTTGACCAGACCGATGGCGACATGACGGAAGTTGCCGCCGAGGAAGGCGCGGAAGAGAGCGCATCTGCCGAGGAAGGCACTGAAGAAGAGGCGACCGAAGAGGCATCCGCCGAAGAGGGTTCGGAAGAGCAAGCCACTGAAGAGGCGTCGGCCGAGGAAGGCTCCGAAGAGGAAGCCACCGAAGAAGCGTCGGCCGAGGAAGGCTCCGAAGAGGAAGCCACCGAGGAAGCGTCCGCCGAGGAAGGCTCTGAAGAGGAAGCAACCGAGGAATCGTCTGCCGAAGAAAGCTCTGACGAGGGCGGCTCTGAGGAGCAGGCCGCCGAGGAAAGCTCGGGCGGTGAGGGTGGAGGTTCGGCCTTTGCCGAGATGGTCGCCGCGGCTGACGCCGCGGATGGCGAGCAGGCATTCCGCAAATGCGCCGCCTGCCACAAGGCCGAGGAAGAAGCCAACGGCGTCGGCCCGCACCTGGTGGGTGTCGTCGGCCGTGACATCGGCTCGGTCGAAGGCTTCAATTACTCCGACGCGCTGGCCGGTCTGGACGGTCAGTGGACGGCGGACGAGCTGAACGCGTGGCTGGAAGACCCCAAGGGCTATGCGCCGGGCAACAAGATGGCCTATCGCGGCGTGCGCAAGGAAGAAGAGCGCGCGGCCCTGGTGAAGTACCTGGAGTCCACCGGCAACTGAGCCGGGACCTGAAAAAGTCAGAAAGCCGCCGTTCCGGTCCGGAGCGGCGGCTTTTTCATGGGCGGTGCGGCGCGGAGAGTCGGCAAGACGTCGCCTCACGGGAAGTTTGAATGGGAATCCGGCTTTCGGCGCTTGAAACCCGTTTCGTTCCTACTTTAGCTTGCCTTGCAAGAACAAAGACCCCACATCAGGCAGGTCAAGAGGAGAGAAGAATGACCCGACGCCACAGCCGGGCCACGACCCGGGCCGTAGCAGTTTCCCGCACCCGTTTCCTGACCGCCGCCCTCACCGGGCTTTGCATCGCGGCGCTGGCCGCAACGACCGCGCTGGCACAGGACGAGGGCTCGGACGAGACCATCATCAAGAGCCACGGCTATTCCTATTTCGGAGAGTTGAAGTATCCCGAGGATTACGAGCATTTCAGCTATGTGAACCCCGACGCGCCCAAGGGCGGCGAGATTTCCATTGCGCTGGCGGGCAGCTTTGACTCGATGAATCCCTACACTCGCAATGGCCGCGCCTCGGCCCTGTCGACGATCATGTACGAAAGCCTTCTGGGCCAGGTTCTGGCCGGATCGGGCAGCCTGCCGGGCGACGACATGAACGGCATGTATGGGCTGGTGGCGCACACGGTCGAATACCCCGAGGACAAGTCGTGGGTGATCTTCCATATGCGGCCCGAGGCGACGTTCTCGAACGGAACGCCCGTCACGGCAGAGGACGTGGCGTTTTCGCACAACCTGCTGCTGGACCAGGGGTTGAAAAGCTATGCCGACGCGGTGCGCAAGCGCATTCCGAAGGTCGAGGTGCTGGACGAACACAGGGTCAAGTTCTACTTCGCGGACGGCATTTCGCGCCGCAGCCTGATCGACCAGGTGGGCACGGTGCCGATCTGGTCCAAGGCGTGGTACGAGGAAACCGGCGCGCGACTGGACGAGCCGCGGCTGGAGATTTCGCCGGGGTCTGGGCCGTATGTCATCGACGAGGTGGAGCCGAACCGCCGCGTGGTGATCAAGCGCAACCCCGATTACTGGGGCTGGGACCTGCCGATCAACAAGGGCCGGCACAATTTCGATACGATCCGGCTGGAGTATTTCGCGGACTCCACCGCCGCCTTCGAGGCGTTCAAGGCGGGGGAGGTGACGTACCGCACCGAGGCGGACCCCAAGCAATGGGCCAGCGCCTATGATTTCCCGGCGGCCAACAAGGATTGGGTGAAGCTGGAGGCGATCCCGGACGGGTCACCGCCGCAGATGACCGGCATCGTGTTCAACACCCGCCGCGACGTGTTGCAGGACAAGCGCGTGCGGCAGGCGGTGGCGCTGATGTTCAACTTCGAGTGGACCAACGAGTCGCTGTTCGCCGGGTTTTACGAGCAGCAGCGGTCCTATTCCACCGGCACCCCGCTGGAAGCCACGGGCGTGCCCGAGGGCGACGAACTGGAGTTCCTGAATTCGCTGGGCGACGTCGTGCCCGAAGACGTCAAGACGACCGAGCCGTGGGTGCCGCATACGAGCGATCCCGCGCGGCTGACCTCTCGCAAGAACAAGCGGCAGGCGCTGCGGCTGATGCAGGAGGCGGGATATACCGTGGGCGACGATGGCCGTATGCGCGGTGAGGACGGCAACGTGCTGCGGCTCGATTTCCTGCTGAACGCGTCGGGACAGCCGACGGAAAAAGCCGTGGCCGAGAACTTCGTCTCCAACCTGCAGGACCTGGGCATCGATGCGCGGGTCGAGGCCGTGGACAGCGCGCAGTTCACCAAGCGTGAGCGCGACCACGACTATGACCTGGTGTTCGACGGCTATCCGGCGCTTATGGGCACGGGCACGGGCCTTGCCCAGCGGTTCGGGACCGAGGCCGCCGATGGCCTGTTCAACCCTGCCGGGCTGCGCAGCGAGATGGTGGACCGGATCATCGAGGAATCCCTGATGACCGAAAGCCAGGAGGAAGAGGACATGACGATCCGCGCGCTCGACCGGGCGTTGCGGCATGAGTTCGTGGTGATCCCCGATGGTTATGCCCCCGATCACTGGGTCGCCTATTGGGACCAGTACGCGCATCCCGAGGAAATTCCGCCCTATCTTCTGGGAACGCTGGACTTCTGGTGGTACGACGCCGAGAAAGCCGAAAAGCTGAGAGAGGCGGGAGCGCTTTGACGATCTGGCAGGTTCTGGAAGACGGGGCGCTGACGCGCATCCCGCGGGCATAGGGGGCCACGGGTGGGCGCCTATATCGTAAGACGGCTGTTGCTGATCATCCCGACGCTGATCGGGATCATGATCATCAACTTCGCGCTGGTGCAGTTCCTGCCCGGCGGCCCCGTGGAGCAGGCGATTGCCGACATCCAGGGGCAGGGCGACGTGTTCGGCGGCTTTGCGGGCGGCGAGCAGGACGGGGCCGTGACCGGCAACGAGGATGACAGCGGTTACATCGGATCGCAGGGCCTGCCGCCGGAGTTCATCGCCGAGCTGGAAGCGCAGTTCGGGTTGGACAAGCCGCCGTTGGAGCGGTTCCTGAACATGCTGGTCAACTACGCGACCTTCGATTTCGGAGAGAGCTATTTCCGCAAGATCGACGTGATGGACCTGGTGCTGGAAAAGATGCCGGTCAGTATCACGCTGGGCATCTGGACGATGCTGCTGTCCTATCTCGTGTCGATCCCGCTGGGTATTCGCAAGGCGGTGAAGGACGGCAGCAGTTTTGACACCTGGACCAGCGGGATCATCATCGCGGCCTATGCGATCCCCGCGTTCCTCTTCGGGATCATGCTGCTGGTGTTGTTCGCGGGGGGCAGTTACTGGCAGATCTTCCCGCTGCGGGGCCTGACCTCGGACGGGTGGGAAGACATGACGGTGATCGGCAAGGTGCTGGATTACCTGTGGCACATCGTGCTGCCGGTCACCGCGCTGAGTATCGGCGGGTTCGCCACCCTGACGATCCTGACGAAGAATTCTTTCCTGGACGAGATCAAGAAGCAATACGTGATGACCGCGCGCGCCAAGGGCCTGACCGAGCGCAAGGTGCTGTATGGGCACGTGTTCCGCAACGGGATGCTGATCGTGATCGCGGGCTTTCCGGGCGTGTTCGTGAGCGTGTTCTTCACGGGCAGCCTGCTGATCGAGACGATCTTTTCGCTGGATGGTCTGGGGCGGCTCTTTTTCGAGGCCGCCATCGGGCGCGATTACCCGGTGATGTTCGCAACGCTGTACCTGACGACGCTGATCGGGCTGGTCGTGGCGCTGATCGGGGATCTGACCTATGTGCTGATCGATCCGCGCATCGACTTCGAGAAGAGGTCGGGTTGAGATGATCAAGCTCAACCCCCTGAACCAGCGCCGCTGGCGTAACTTCAAGCGCAACAAGCGGGCGTTCTGGTCGCTGATCATCTTTGCGCTGCTGTGCGTGATCACCCTGCCGGCGGAGTTCGTGGCCAATGACAAACCGCTGTTGGTGAAGTACCGCGACGCGTACTACATGCCGATTTTCAAGTTCTATCCCGAGACCGAGTTCGGCGGGGATTTCCGGACCGAGGCGGTCTATGCCGACCCGGAGGTCGAATGCCTGATCGTATCGGGCGGGCTGGTGGATTGCTTCGACGATCCCGAGGGGATCATCGAGGATGCCCAGGACGGCGAGGTGATGGGAGAGGCGATCGAGAAGGGCTGGACGCTCTGGCCGCTTATCCCCTACAGCCACGACACGCCGGTTGACCGACCCGGGGCAGCGCCCTTGCGGCCCAACGATCAGAACCTTCTGGGCACGGATGGCACCAAGCGGGACGTGCTGGCGATCGTGATCTACGGCTTCCGGCTGGCGGTGATGTTCACGCTGGTGGTGACGTTCTTTTCGTCCGTCATCGGCGTCGTGGCGGGGGCCGTGCAGGGGTATTTCGGCGGGCGGATCGACCTGTTCTTTCAGAGGTTCATCGAGATCTGGGCGTCGACGCCGCAGCTTTACGTGATCATCATCCTGTTCTCGATATTGCCGAGGGGGTTCTGGCTGCTCGTCGGGATCATGGTGGCGTTCGGGTGGATGGCGCTGGTGGGCGTGGTGCGGGCGGAGTTCCTGCGCGCGCGCAATTTCGAGTACGTGCGCGCGGCCAAGGCGCTGGGCGTCGGCAACATGAAGATCATGTTCCGCCACATGCTGCCCAACGCGATGGTGGCGACGCTGACCTTTTTGCCGTTCATCATCACCGGCACGATCAGCCTGCTGGCGACACTGGATTTCCTGGGCTACGGCCTGCCTTCGGGTGCGCCTTCGCTGGGGGAATTGACCTTGCAGGCCAAGCAGAACCTGCAGGCACCTTGGCTTGCCTTTACCGCGTTCTTCACCTTCGCGATCATGCTGTCGCTGCTGGTCTTCATCTTTGAAGGCGTGCGCGACGCATTCGACCCCAGAAAGACCTTTCAATGAGCCTGCTTGAAGTCAAAGACCTGAAGGTGGGCTTCCGCCAGGACGGTGCGGTGACGCAGGCCGTGCGGGGCGTGACGTTCAGCGTCGACCGTGGCGAGACCGTGGCGCTGGTGGGTGAAAGCGGGTCGGGCAAGTCGGTGACGGCGTTGAGCACCGTGTCGCTGTTGGGGGAAAGCGCCATTGTCGAGGGCAGCGTGACCTATGACGGCCAGCAGATGATCGGCGCGAATGACAAGCTGCTGCGCAAGGTGCGGGGCAACGACATCAGCTTCATTTTCCAGGAGCCGATGACCAGCCTGAACCCGCTGCACACGCTGGAAAAGCAGCTGACCGAGTCGATCGAGTTGCACCAGGGGCTGCGCGGCGCGGCGGTGCGGGAGCGCATCCTGGAATTGCTGAACCGCGTGGGTATTCGCGACCCCGAAAGCCGGCTGGGCGCTTATCCGCACCAGCTTTCTGGCGGACAGAGGCAGCGGGTGATGATCGCCATGGCGCTGTCGAACAAGCCCGACGTTCTGATCGCGGACGAGCCGACGACGGCGTTGGACGTGACGATCCAGGCGCAGATTCTGGAGCTGTTGGCGGAGCTGAAGCGCGAGGAGGATATGGGGCTGTTGTTCATCACCCATGACCTTGGCGTGGTGGAGCGGATCGCCGACCGGGTTTGCGTGATGAAGGACGGCGAGATCGTCGAGAGCGGGCCGACAGAGGAGATTTTCGGCAACCCGCAGCATGACTATACGAAAAAGCTGCTGGGCGCTGCGCCCTCGGGCGTGCCGGAGCCGGTAGCGGAGGGGGCCGAGACGCTGGTCGAGACGCATGGGCTGCGCATCTGGTTCCCGATCCAGAAGGGGCTGCTGAAGCGCACGGTGGGCCATGTGAAGGCGGTGAACGAGGCCGACATCGATGTGCGCCGGGGTGAGACGCTGGGGATCGTGGGCGAAAGTGGGTCGGGCAAGACCACGTTGGCGCTGGCGCTGATGCGGCTGATCGAGTCCGAAGGCGAGATGCGGTTCGAGGGCGAGGACATGCGCGAGTGGTCCACCCGCAAGCTGCGGCGCAAACGCTCGGATATCCAGATCGTGTTCCAGGACCCGGTGGGCAGCCTGAGCCCGCGCATGACCTGTGAACAAATCATCGCGGAGGGGTTGGGCGTGCACGGCAACCCCGACGGCCGGCCGTTGCGCGAGCTGGTGGCCGAGGTGATGCGCGAGGTCGAGCTGAACCCCGAGACGATGGACCGCTATCCGCACGAGTTTTCCGGCGGGCAAAGGCAGCGGATCGCCATCGCCCGCGCGATGATCCTGCGGCCAAAGCTGGTGGTGCTGGACGAACCGACGAGCGCGCTGGACATGACGGTGCAGGTGCAGATCGTGGACCTGCTGCGCCGGTTGCAGGTGAAATACGGGCTGACCTATCTCTTCATCAGTCACGACCTGGCCGTTGTGCGGGCGATGAGCCACAAGGTGGTGGTGATGAAGCAGGGCGATATCGTGGAATACGGGGCGTCCGAGGAGATCTTCGAGAGTCCCAAGACCGAGTACACGAAGACCTTGTTGCAGGCGGCGTTGGATTTGACGGTTTAGGCGGCGCGTGGGTTTTCACCCACCCTACGCAGAGGCGCGTGCGATCGCGTCAGGAGGTCCCAGATCAAGTCCGGGACGGCGTGTTGGATGGTTTCGCGCCGGGTGTATGGCGTGATGCGGGGCTTACCCTGCGGCAAGCCGCTGTGCACCTTGACCCGAATAGCCAGTTGCGGCCTACTTGCCGGAATCAACAAGGGGGCGAGCGTGATTCAACCCTTCCGGTCAGCAGCGCACCGCCCCGCACCTCAGGGAGATATGCATGACACTGATGAAAACCCTCATGGGCGCGGCCGCCACGCTGGCACTGAGCACGGCAGGTGCTCTGGCCGATCCGGCGTTGATCTATGATCTTGGCGGCAAGTTCGACAAGTCGTTCAATGAAAGCGCCCACAATGGTGCCTCGCGCTGGGCCGAGGAAACCGGCGGCAGCTATAACGAGGTCGAGCTGGAATCCGAAGCGCAGCGCGAGCAGTTCATGCGCCGCTTTGCCGAGAACGGCAACAACCCAGTGGTGATGGTCGGCTTTGCCTTCGGCGAGACATTGGGCGAGGTGGCGCCGGATTATCCCGACACCAAGTTCGTGATCATCGACATGGTGGTGGAAGAACCCAACGTGCGCTCGGTCGTCTTCAACGAGCATGAAGGCAGCTACCTTGTGGGGATGATGGCCGCGATGGCGAGCGACTCCGGCACGGTGGGCTTTATCGGCGGCATGGACATCCCGCTGATCCGCAAGTTCGCCTGCGGCTACGTGCAGGGCGTGAAAGCGGCCAATCCGGACGCGACCGTGATCCAGAACATGACCGGGACGACGCCTGCGGCGTGGAACGACCCGGTCAAAGGGTCCGAGCTGACCAAGGCGCAGATCAGCCAGGGGGCTGACGTCATCTATCACGCGGCGGGCGGCACCGGGACGGGCGTGTTGCAGACCGCCGCCGACGAGGACGTGCTGGGCATCGGCGTGGACAGCAACCAGAATTACCTGCATCCGGGCAGCGTTCTGACCTCGATGGTCAAGCGCGTGGACAATGCCGTTTACGACGCGATGTCGGCGGGTGAGGACGTGGAGACGGGGCTGAACGTGATGGGCCTGTCGAACGACGGGGTGGCCTATGCGCTGGACGAGCATAACGAGGACCTTGTGACGGCTGACATGAAAGAAGCCGTGGACGCCGCCGCCGAGAAGATCGCGAATGGCGAGCTGGAGGTGCACGACTACATGTCCGACAATACCTGCCCGGCGTCGTAGGAATATATTGCCGGGCCGCGAGGGTGGCCCGGCGCTAGCCGGAGGCTGCCATGAGCGATAGCGTCAGACGGTTTTTCAACGCCTGGGGCGACGGCGACGCGGAGGCGCGGATGGCCGTTCTGAACGACGTGCTGGCGGCCGGTGTGCGCTATGCCGACCCGCGGCTGGAGGAGGCGTTGGTCGGGACGGCGGCCGTGATAGACTACGTTGGGCAATACTCGGCCATGGCCCCGGGTGCGATTGCTCAGATCGCGAATATGGACGTACGAGACGGCATCATCCGCGCGACGGTGGAGTTCATAATGGCGGACGGCCACATCCAGCCGGGGCAATTCGTGATCGAGGTGGACTCGGATGAACGCCTGACCCGGATCGTCGGCTTCAAGGGGACGGGCGCATGAGCGTGGCGCCGGCCATCGAATTGCAGGGGATATCGAAATCCTTTGGTCCGGTGCAGGCCAACAAGGATATCTCGATCAAGGTGGCCCCCGGGACCATTCACGGGATCATCGGCGAGAACGGGGCGGGAAAATCGACCCTGATGTCGATCCTCTATGGTTTCTACAAGGCCGATAGTGGCCGGATCTTCATAAAAGGGCAGGAGACGCGCATTCCCGACAGCCAGGCGGCGATTGCGGCGGGTATCGGGATGGTGTTCCAGCATTTCAAGCTGGTGGAGAACTTCACCGTGCTGGAGAACGTGATCCTTGGTGCAGAGGATGGGGCGCTGCTGAGGCCGAGCCTTGCCAAGGCGCGGCGCGAATTGGCGGCTTTGGCGAAGGAATACGAGCTGAACGTCACACCCGATGCGCTGATCGAGGATATTGGCGTGGGGATGCAGCAGCGGGTCGAGATCCTGAAGGCGCTTTACCGGCAGGCGGATATCCTGATCCTCGACGAGCCCACGGGTGTACTGACTCCGGCGGAGGCGGATCAGCTGTTTCGCATCCTTGCCCGGCTGCGGGACGAGGGGAAGACGATCATCCTGATCACCCACAAGCTGCGCGAGATCATGGAGATCACCGATGACGTCAGCGTCATGCGGCGGGGCGAGATGGTGGCGACGGTCCGGACCGCCGAGACAGGGCTGGAGGAACTGGCCGAGTTGATGGTGGGGCGCAAGGTGCTGTTGCGCGTCGAGAAGGAGGCCGCCCGGCCCGGCGACGTGGTACTGGAGGTCGAGAACCTGCATGTGGTCGACGGGCAGGGGGTGGAGCGGCTGCGCGGTATCGACCTGCAGGTGCGCAAGGGCGAGATCGTGGGGCTGGCCGGGGTGGCCGGGAACGGGCAGTCGGAACTGTTGGAGGTTCTTGGCGGGATGCGGGCCGCCACGGGCCGCGTGGCCGTGAACGGCATTGATCTGGCCTTGGCTGGCAGTGGCGCGGATGGCAAGGCGCGGCGCGCGGCGGGGGTGGGGCACGTGCCCGAGGACCGGCAGCGCGAGGGGCTGATCATGGCGTTTTCCGCGTGGGAAAACAGTGTGTTCGGATATCACAGGGGGCCGGCGTCGGGGGCGGGCCTGTTGATGGATAACGCGGGCATCCTGACCGAGGCGGCGGCCAAGATGGAGCGGTTCGACGTGCGGCCGCGCGATGCGAATCTGTCGGCCAAGCATTTCAGCGGTGGCAACCAGCAGAAGATCGTGCTGGCGCGGGAGATCGAGCGGAATCCGGACCTGCTGTTGGTGGGTCAGCCGACGCGGGGCGTGGATATCGGGGCTATTGAGTTCATCCATAGCCAGATCATTGAGCTCAGGGATGCGGGCAAGGCGATCCTGCTGGTGAGCGTGGAACTGGACGAGGTGATGGCTCTGAGCGACCGGATCGCGGTGATGTTCGACGGGCGGATCATGGGCGAGCGCCTGCCGGGTGAGACGGACGAGACGGAACTGGGCCTGTTGATGGCCGGGATCGAGGGACGGCCCGACGATGCCGCCGCCGCCGTGCAGGAAGCGCAGGCGGCGCAGGCGCGGGAACACGCCGAGGAACACGGCACGGCGCACAGGGCCGGGCAGGGAGGCGGGAATGGATAGGCTCCCCGGCTGGGCCGACGCGGTACTGGTGCCGTTGGTGTCGCTGTTGCTGGCGGCACTGCTGTCGGCGCTGGTGATCCTTGGTATCGGGGAAAGCCCGGTCGAGGCGCTGCGGATCATGGTCGTGGGCGCGTTCGGGTCGACCTATGGCTGGGGCTATACGCTCTATTACGCGACCACGTTCATGTTCACGGGCCTTGCCTTTGCCGTGGCGAGCCATGCGGGGATGTTCAATATCGGGGCCGAGGGGCAGGCGATGCTGGGCGGGCTTGGCGTGGCGCTGGTGTGCCTGGCGCTGCCCTGGCCGCATTGGGCGCTTGCGCTGCCGGCCGCGGTGGTCGGGGGCGCGGTGTTCGGGGCGCTTTGGGCGCTGATCCCGGCGTGGCTGCAGGCGACGCGGGGCAGTCACATCGTGATCACGACGATCATGTTCAACCTGATCGCGGCCGCGCTGCTGAACTACCTGCTGGGCGGGGTGCTGCGCCCGGCGGGATCGGTCGAGTCGGCCACGGCGCGGTTCCCGGAAGGGGCCACTTTGCCGACCCTGCACGACATGCTCGCGCCGTTGGGCATTTCGTTTTCCAAGGCGGCGCCGGTGAATATCAGCCTGTTCGTGGCAGTGCTGGCCTGCCTGTTCGTTTGGGTGCTGATCTGGCGGACGCGGTTGGGCTACGAGATCCGGGCGCTGGGCTATTCGCAAACGGCATCCCGCTATGCCGGCATCGGGCCGGTGAAGATCGTCGTGGTGGCGATGCTGATCTCGGGCGGGCTGGCCGGGTTGATGGCCGTCAACGTGGTGATGGGCGAGGCGGAGCGGCTGCTCTTGAACCCGACCGAGGGCGCGGGGTTCATCGGGATCGCGGTGGCGCTGATGGGGCGGAACCATCCATTGGGCGTGTTCCTGGCGGCGATCCTGTTCGGGTTTCTGTACCAGGGCGGGGGCGAACTGGGCCTGTGGACGTCGATACCGCGCGAGTTGATCGTGGTGATACAGGCGCTGGTGATCCTGTTCACCGGGGCGCTGGACAACATGGTGCGGATGCCGATGGAGCGGGCCTACGGCGCGCTGCGGCGGAGGCGGAAGGCATGAGCGTGCATGGTTCGGCCTGGAGCGAAGTGTTGAGGCTAGGGGGGTGTGGCGTTGTGTGGCAATGTGCGAGGGTCAGACCTTTTCGGAGCCTCGTACCATGACGGATTTCGCGCCTTACCTTCCCGGCTTTATCGCCGCCTATGCCATCCTGCTGGTGGGGGCGTCCTCGCCCGGGCCAGCGGTGGCGATGCTCTTGGGGATCTCGACCAATCAGGGGCGGGGGCCGGCACTGGTGACCTGCGCGGGGATCGCCACCGGCAGCATGACGATCAACATCCTGACCATGCTGGGCGTGGGCCTGATACTGTCGCAGGCGGCCTGGGCGATGAGCCTTTTGAAGCTGGTGGGCGCGGCCTACCTGGTGTGGCTGGCCTACGGCGCTTTCAGGAAGGCGCTGCACCCGCCAAGAGTGGCGGTGATTAAGACGCCGAAGCAGGCGAATGCGAAGCTGTTTGCGCAGGGCTACGCGTTGCAGGTGACGAACCCCAAGGCGATTGTCTTTTGGCTGGCCATCGCCGCGGTGGGCGCGGTCGAGGGCGCGCCGGCGCCGGTGATTGCCGCCTTCGTCGCCGGGGCCTTCGTGATCAGTTTCACGATGCATGCGGCTTGGGCGCTGTTCCTGTCCTCGAGCCCTATCCGGGCGGCCTATGCCAGCGGGCGGCGGTGGATCGAAGCGGGGCTGGGCAGTTTCTTCGGCTTTGCCGCCTACAAGATGGCGACATCGGAGAGTTGACCGCATGGAGTTCCTGACCCTTCTGCAAGTTCTCGACAGCACGGTGCGGTTGGCCATACCGCTGCTGCTGGCCTGTCTTGCGGGGCTGTTCAGCGAAAGGGCAGGGATTTTCGACATCGGGCTGGAAGGCAAGATGCTGATGGCCGCATTCTTTTCAGCCGCCGTCGCCTATGTCTCGGGGTCGGCCTGGGTGGGGCTGCTGGCGGGGATCGGGTCGTCGATGCTGCTGTCGGGTCTGCACGGGCTGGCCAGCATCACGTTCCGGGGCAACCAGCTGATATCGGGTGTGGCGATCAATTTCCTGGCGGCGGGGCTGACGGTGCTGATCGCGGCGGACTGGTTCCAGGAGGCGGGGCGGACGCCGTCACTGGGCAGCGGCGCGCGGTTCGAGCCGATCGACCTGCCCTTTGCGGACAGCCTTGGGCCGGTCTATGGCGAGCTGGTGTCGGGGCATACGATACTGGTTTACCTGGCATTTCTCTGCGTCCCGGCCAGTTGGTGGGTTCTCTATCGTACCCGTTTCGGGCTGCGCCTGCGCGCCGTGGGCGAGAACCCCGAGGCAGTCGATACGGCGGGTATCAGCGTTCCGGGGATGCGGTTCGCGGCGCTGGCGATCTGTGGCGTTCTGTGCGGGGTCGCGGGGGCGTACCTGTCGACCGCACTGCAGGCCGGGTTCGTCAAGGACATGACGGCGGGGCGGGGATATATCGCGCTGGCGGCGTTGATCTTTGCCAAGTGGCGGCCGTGGTACGCGCTGTGGGCAACGCTGCTGTTCGGTTTGTTGCAGGCGGTGGCGCTGCGCTATCAGAACCTCGAAGTTGGCGGGATAACGATCCCGACGCAGTTGATGGATGCGGCGCCGTATATTCTGACCGTGGTTATATTGGCGGGGTTCGTCGGCAAGGCGATTCCCCCGAAATCGGGCGGTGTGCCCTACGTGAAAGAGCGCTAACTGCCCCAGGTGTCTCAAAAGTTTCGGAAACGGAAGCACATGGACCGATGCGTTCACGCTTCGTAAGGCCAGTTCACATAAATTGATCAGACCTGAGGCGGCAATGCCGATGCCGCACTTGCAAAAAGCCCTGAGGCGGGGCTAACACGGGTTATGCAGATCTACCTTCCCATCGCCGAGGTTTCGGTCAACGCGTTCCTGCTTTTGGGACTGGGCGGATTGGTGGGTGTGCTGTCGGGCATGTTCGGCGTGGGCGGCGGGTTCCTGATGACGCCGCTTCTGTTCTTTATCGGCATTCCGCCGGCGGTGGCCGTGGCGACCGAGGCGAACCAGATCGTCGCGTCGTCCTTTTCGGGCGTGCTGGCGCATCTGAGGCGAAAAACCGTTGATCTCCGAATGGGCACCGTGCTGCTCATAGGGGGCCTGATCGGGGCCGCGCTGGGTGTCGTGGTGTTCAACTACTTGCGCTCGTTGGGGCAGGTCGATCTGCTGGTGCGGCTGTGCTATGTCGTGTTCCTCGGCATTATCGGCGGGATGATGTTCTTTGAAAGCCTGCGGGCGATCCGGCGCAGCAAGTCGGGCAAGCCCGCGGCGCGGAAGAAACACACCTGGATCCAGAAGCTGCCGTTCAAGATGCGGTTCCGCACAAGCGGTCTTTATATCAGCGTCATTCCCCCGGTGCTGGTGGGCATCGCTGTGGGCGTGCTGGCGGCGATCATGGGCGTGGGTGGCGGGTTCATCATGGTGCCTGCGATGATCTACCTGCTGGGCATGCCGACCAAGGTGGTCGTGGGCACGTCGCTGTTCCAGATCATTTTCGTGACCGCCTTCACCACGCTCTTGCACGCCACCACGAACTTTACCGTGGACGTTGCGCTGGCCGTTCTGCTGTTGATCGGGGGCGTGATCGGGGCGCAGATCGGGACGACGATCGGCACTCGGATGAAGGCCGAGCAATTGCGCATCCTGTTGGCAATGATGGTGCTGGCGGTCTGCTTCAAACTGGCGCTGGATCTGCTGATCATGCCGTCGGAGCTCTATTCCATCGGCGCGGCGGAGGGACATTGATGCGCTGGCTGATTGCCCTTCTGTTCATGGCCGGGCCGCTGATGGCCGAGGAGGTCGTGCTGGGTTTGAGCCGGGACAAGGTGGCGATCACGGCGACCTTCGACGGCTCGGAGATCCTGGTGTTCGGTGCGGTCAAGCGTGAGGCGCCGGTGCCCGAGGAACCGCTGGATGTGATCGTGACCATTGCGGGGCCGAGCAAGCCCGTGGTGGTGCGCCGCAAGGAGCGTCGGTTCGGGATCTGGGTCAATGTCGACTCTGTCGAGGTGGACCGGGCGCCGTCCTTCTATGCAATCGCAACGACCGGGCCGCTCGACAAGGTTCTGTCGAATGTCGAGGACCTGCGCCACAGCATCTCGATCCCGCGAGCGATCCGGTCGGTCGGCGCGGCAAGTGCCACGGTCGATCCGCAGGCGTTTACCGAGGCGGTGATCCGTATTCGCAAGGCCAACGGGGCCTACAGCCTGCAGGAAGGGGCGGTGTCGCTGGACGAGCAGACACTGTTCCGCACCTCGATCGAGATGCCGGCGAACCTGACGGAAGGGGCCTATGCGACGCGGATCTTCCTGACGCGCGGCGGCGAGATCGTGGCGACCTACGAGACGGCCATCGGGGTGCAGAAGGTCGGGCTGGAGCGGTGGATCTTCAACCTGTCGCGGGAACAGCCGCTGATCTATGGCCTGATGTCGCTGGCCATCGCAATCGCGGCGGGCTGGGGCGCGTCAGCGGCGTTCCGGGCGATACGCGACCGCTGAGCATTTCGGGACTCGAAGGTTAAGGCCGCCAATTCGTCGATTTCGAGTGTCGGTATCGCGTCGGTATTCGGGTCGTATCACGACAGTGCCAGTCCCGCCGGATGACAGGTTAACGGGTCTCGCGGATTTCGCGAACACAGCATCCATTAGGTGAATAAAAGCTTAACGCGATAAGTCCAGTTCCGCGAATTCACCGGCTGAGGACGACATCGCCGCGGATGTCGAGACCATCCTCGATCGCGTCGACCAGGTAACAGGCGGTATCAGCGCGCGAGATCAGGCCGTTGCGCCACGCCTCGGGCTCTCGCAACACCTTGCAGGTGCCGGTGCGGGCGCCGTTGGACAGGATCACGGGGCGGGCGATGGTCCAGTCGAGCGGGCTGTCCATGATCAGCGCCTCCTGCCGGTCCTTGTCGGCGTAGGGTCGGCCCAGAATGGCCTTGTGCCCGAGGCTCTCAACGCTGCTCATGGCGGCGCGACTGCGACCCGCGCCGAAGCCGGTGACGGCGACGAGGCGGGAAACGCCCGCCGTCTGCATGGCGTCCAGAAGGATGCGGGTGGTTTCCGAAAAGAGCGTGACCTCTTTCCAGAGCATCGAGACGCTTTCCTTGATCCCCAGTGCGTAAATCACCGCGTCGGTGCCCTTGAGCGCATCTGCCACGTTGGCGGGGTCGAGCGCGTCGCCGGGGAAAGGCTCCAGCCCGGGGCGGGAGGCCATGTCGCCGGCGGAGCGGGCAAAGGCACGGACGGTGTGATCGCGGCGTAGCGCCTCGTCAACAGCGCATTGGCCGATGCCGGATGTGGCGCCGAGGATAGTGATGTGCTGGCTCATGCGGGTCCCTTGCATTGCATTCGTTTCAGGACCTAGCGGCGGCGGGGGCGAGGTAAAGTGCGCCGGGTCAACCGGAGAAGATCAGGTTCCACGCGGCGGCGATCCACTCGGTGCGAAAGCTGTGGCCGCCGGGATGCAGGCATTTGGTCAGACGCGTGTCGTTGGGGGCGGTCCACGCGTCGCAGGTCAGGCCGTCGTGCAAGGCGGGGGTCTTCGACGTCTCGTGCCCGCCGACCCGGCGGTACATGGCGAGGACGGTTTCGACATCGCCCTGCCGTGCCTCGCCGATGGCGCGGCCCGCGAGCGGGACGATCCGGTCGGACGTGCCGTGGACATGGATGATATCGGCGGGGGGTGTCGTGCAGCTGTCCGGCGTGGGCGCCCAGAAGGTGCCGGCGACGGGAATGAACCCGGCATAGTCGGCGGGCCGGTGGCAGGCCAGTGTCCAGGTCATCATCCCGCCCGCGGAAAAGCCGGCCATGACGATGCGGTCCGGGTCGATCGCGGTGTTGGCCAGGATGTCGTCGCGCAGGGCGTCGAAATAGCCCAGCTCGGTTTCGGGAGACGTGACGCCGCCCGAGGGCGTGCCGGGCAGGCGCCAGTCGTCACCCTTGGCGTTGGCCGCGACCAGCGCGATGCCAAGCAGGTCGGCCATGCCGCGCAGCGCGCCGTTGCGCATCGTGCCCGCCGCCGAGCCCTTGTAGCCATGGGCGAAGATCAGTGCGCCCATGGGCGTGGTGCCGTCCTGCCCCCGTGGCAGGTATATGCGGTAGCTGCGGTCGCCAATCCGGCAGTCGGTGTCGGGCCCGCAGGCGAAGGCCGGAAGACCGGGTAAGGTCAGGGTGAGGATGAGGGCGAGGGGGGCGAGCAACTGTTTCATGCCAACAGGGTTAGCATCGAAGGCGTAGGGTAACAGGGCTAATCGGAGCCTTCACGGCCATTTGACCCTGCCCCCATGCAAGACGCCCCGCGGCGGGACCGCGGGGCGTCTCAAGCAGGTGAGCCGAGGCTTACTTGTGCTTCTTGTACTTGGTCGACTCGATGCCGTTGCCAAAGAGCAGGGCGGCGATGCAGATGCCGATGGCGATCAGGCTGTAGACCAGCGTGTGGCCACCAGCACCGCCGACGAAGATCACGCCGCTGACACCGTCCCAGGATGCGTTTTCAAAGGGAAATCCCATGGTTCTTTCCTTTCGTTACTGCGACGCCGGGGGCGACGCCATGATGCCTTCGGGATAGGCCTGTGCCGGTACCTTGACCGTGTCCAGACCCGCGATTTCGGCCGCCTCGGGCACGCGCAGCATCCCCACCATTTTCAGGATGAGAGAGCTGACATAGCCGGTGCTGAACCCGATCACCACGAAGACGACGATGCCGACAAGCTGGCCCATAAAGCTGACCGTCGGTGCGCCTTCGCCGGTGAGGGCGGGGTAACCGCTGGCGAAGATGCCCAGCATCAGCATGCCGAAGACGCCCATCGTTCCGTGCACGGTGACCGCGCCCACGGCGTCGTCGATCCCCATGTTTTCTAGGATCGTGGCGGCGGGTTTCAGCATGATGCCCGCGCAGATGGCGATGATGAAGGTCAGCGACGGGAAGTAGATGTCGAGACCCGAGGCCACCGAGATGAGGCCCGCCAGCGCGCCGGACATCATCCAGAACGGATCGCGGGTGAACAGCCATGCGCCGATGATGCCGCCGGACACCCCCATCAGGATGTTGAAGGTCAGTGCGCCAAGATTGGTGGGCGTGCCGTAGATCGTGGTGAAGTTTGCACCCCAGGACCAAGCCTCGCCACCGACGACCAGGCAGGCCATCAGGAAGCCCCAGAAGCCGACGACGATGAGCATGAGGCCCGTGGCCGTGAAGGGCATGTTGTGGCCGGCAAGGTTGTTGGCCGTGCCGTCGGGATTGAACTTGCCGATGCGCGGGCCGAGGTTGATCAGAACGCCGAGCGCGAAGAAGGCCGCGACCGCGTGGACAAGCCCCGCTGCGCCGAAGTCATGCACGCCCCAGTCCTGTACCAGCCAGCCATCCGCGTGCCAGCCCCAGGCCGCCGCGAGCGTCCAGCTGAAGCCGCCGAGGATGATGGCGAGGATGACGAAGCCCACGGTCTGGATCCGTTCGATCACGGCGCCGGACATGATAGAGGCGGTGGTAGCGGCAAAGAGCGTGAAGGCGCCCCAGAAGACGCCGTCGATCTGGTCTTCGGTGTTGGGGCCCATGTAGGCTGCCGACTCTCCCCAAGGGAAGGCGATGGCGTTGGCATAGCCCGCGCCGGAGATCCCGTTGGGCCCTTCGGAGAGCGAGAAGCCCGTGGGGAAACCCCAGTAAACCCACCAGCCGAAGAAATAGAAGGCCGGTATGACGAACGCGAAGGCGAGGATGTTCTTGACCCCCGACGACAACGCGTTCTTGGCGCGCGATGCCCCCATTTCATAGGCAAGGAAGCCTGCGTGGATGATGATCATGAGGGGGATGGAGAGGTAATAGTACGTCTCCGCGAACATGGTGTTGGTCATGTTCCCCTTCGCCTCCATCGCGGCCACCTGGGCCGCAAGTTCCGCGAGTTGTTCTTCCATTTTTCTTTTACCTCCGTGTTGGCCGGAGTGCGCAGTCCCGTACGCTTCGATTCCGGCGACGCCATTACTCAAGCGGGTCCAACGCGTTCCGCCAAACGTTTTTTCGGCTGCGGAAGGGACGGGAAGGCAGCGTTTTCTGGGCGGGTCGGAGGAGGGGACGAGCCATTGCGGTATCGGGTGCGCGGCTCCTTGTGGGGCGTAAGGTTATGAAAATTCTTCGTAAACCAGAGAATGCAGAGCGGTGGGGCTCACAGCCTGGGTTTGAAGTCGGTGGATGCCTTCTACCTTTGGTTGCGCGTTAAAATTTTTCGACGCCCACAGGGCTTGAACCAAAAATATACCAATAAATGCGTAAATTTTAAGCGGCCAGCGGTGGTCAAGTGATCAAAAAGACCGGATCTGTACCAAAGTGCCGGCGCGCTGCTTCGCCGGTACTGCGCCGGATCATGACCCGGATGGCGGTAGGACCTTGCCGGGGTTGAGTATGCCTTGCGGGTCCAGCGCGGCCTTGATGCTGCGCATGATGTCGAGCGCCACTGGGTCCTTGTGGCGGGCCATGGCAGGGCGTTTGGACAGCCCGACGCCATGTTCTGCCGAGAAAGACCCGCCGAGCGAGATCGCCACATCCTCGACCGCGCGGACAATGGCGGCATGCGCTTCGGTGTCGTCGGTCGAGGGCCAGCCGGAGAAATGCAGGTTGCCGTCGCCAAGATGGGCCACGTGCAGAAACCGGATGCCGGGGTCGATGGCGCGGGTCTCGGCCTCGATCCCTTCGATCAGGTCGGCCATGCGGTCGAGCGGGACGGCGATGTCGTTGTCGACGACCGGGGAATGCAGGCGGGTCAGCTCGGCGGCGGCCTCGCGCCTTGCCCACATCTCGGACCGCTGGGCGGCGTTCTGGGCAACGGTGGCGTCAAGGATGTCGCCGGCCTCGAGCATGTCCGAAAGCACGGTTTCAAGATGGGTGGCCATGGGCACGGCGCCTTTGGCGTCCGGCGTGGCATCGCGGGCCGACAGGGCGCCGAGTTCGAGGAAGATGTTGACGTCGTGGCGTTCGTCGAAGGGCGCACGGGCGTCGGGATGGCGCGTGAGGTGCGCGTCTATGTAGTTGCCGGGCATCAGCTCGAACGCCTCGACCGAGTTGGCGGTTTCGGCCTGAAGCCGATGCAGGAGCTTGAGGGCGGCGTCGATCGAGGGGCAGGCGGCCATGGCGCTGACATAGGCACGGGGCCTGGGCGCGAGTTTAAGGACGGCGGCGGTGATGATGCCGAGCGTCCCCTCGGCGCCGATCAGCAGGTCGCGCAGGTCGTAGCCGGAATTGTCCTTGTGCACGGGGCTCATCAGGTCGAGCACGCGGCCATCGGCCATGACCGCCTCTATCCCGAGGCAGAGGCCGCGGGTGGAGCCATAGCGCACCACGTTCGAGCCCCCCGCGTTTGTCGAGAGCGCGCCGCCGATCATGGCCGAGCCGCGTGCGCCGAAGGTGAGCGGAAAGATCAGGTCGTGGGCTTCGGCAGCCTCGTGCAGGTGGGCGAGGATGACGCCGGCCTCGACCACCGCGACACGGGCGTCGGGGCGGATCTCGCGGATAGTGTTGAGGCGGTCGAGTGACAGGAGCAGCCCGCCGCCGGCGTCGGTGCCGTGGGTGAGGCCGGTGTTGCCCGAGATCGGCACGACGGGGGTGCCGTGACGCGAGGCGGCTTGCAGGATGGCGGAGACCTGGCCGGTGTCGGCGGGGCGCAGAACGGCCAGTGGCTCGGGTCGGCGATCCCCCATCCAGTCGATCCGGTAGGGCGCGGCGGCGTCGCCGGTCAGCACATGGGGCGCGCCGAGGGCGTTGCGAAGGTCGGAAAGCAGGGTGTCTGCATCTGTTGACATGGTGTGCAGAGTGAGCGCGGCGCGGGGTCGCCGCAAGATGAAAAAGGGCGAATTCCGGACTTGACGCCTTGGTACGCCTGTCTTAACTAGCGCCACGGTTTGGCGGAGTAGCTCAGGTGGTTAGAGCAGCGGAATCATAATCCGCGTGTCGGGGGTTCAAGTCCCTCCTCCGCTACCAAAATTTCCAATTTATGACAGCCTGTTACCGCTTGGCCCCCATTGTTCTTCTGGGTGTTTTCTCCGCGCGAACATTACTTTTTCCGTTTCTCTACCGCCTTTCGTTAATGACATATTTCAGCCTACCGAGTGGAGGCGCGATTCTCTTGTATCAAGGTGTGAGCCTGAGCGTATCAGTGAGCCATTGCTCCTACGCCCTCTTCGATAGCCTCGATCTCCTGACCATCAATTTCTCTGCGCTGGATCAGTCGTTCGGCAAAGCGAACGAGAAACTTTTCTTCTTTGGAACGGACCACATCCGGACCTGGCCGCCTCAATGGTCACTCACTTGAAACGAGAGCCTGAAGTTCGGGGCAGCACAGCAATAGGTTGTGCAAATCCACATCGGAACGGGACATCTGCGGAGGCAGGTCAGACCTCATGAAGATCTACTCGGCGAAGCGGTAATTGCGCTATTATCAGGTAAAAAACGCTGCGCAAGTTGGGGGCCTTAAGTTGGCGTTTGCTCGAGCAGATGGCATGCCGATCCATCTATCCTCGCTCAATTCCCTGGCGCGTCTATCGGCCGATGAGCGAAACACCTAATAGTTGAATTTTGCGAAAAGATCTAAAAACAATATGTCAATACTTAAAATTCTCATGAGCATTGAAATGCCGATTAATAAATGTTAAGACCCGTTTACAGTTATTTCATAGGGTTGTTTTTCATTTTCTTAGTTTCCCACGTTCAGTTTTTTTCAAGCTGATTCAAAGGCCATAGCTTGCATACGCACTTAGGAGTAGGCGTACTGACATGTCCAATATTACCGTTGCTTTTGTTGACGATCATCCAATTATGCTTGCAGGGATTTGTCATCTTTTCAAAGAATTAGGCGAATTTTCCGTTGTGGCTTCCGGAAGTGCTTCGGCAGACGTTGTTGAAATTGCTCAATCCATTAAACCGGACGTAATAGTCTTGGACCTCAACATGCCAGGCGACGTTGTCCAGGCCATCGTCAAGGTCGCGAACAATTTTCCTGAAACCAAGATGGTGGCCATCACGGCGTCAAGTAGCAAGGACACGGCAATTGCAGCACTTGAGGCCGGCGTGCTCGGCTACGTGCTCAAGGGAAGCAGCCTGGATGAACTGTCCGAGGCGATCCGGCAGGTGCAAGTCGGCGAAACGTATCTGTCGCCGAGCGTTTCGGCCACCGTCATTGCCGGCCTGCGCCAGAAAGCACGCTCGCGGTTGGTGCCCCGGGTCAGGTTCAGCAAGCGCGAGGAAGATGTTCTTCGTCTCTTGCTGCAGGGATGTACGAACCGTGAAATAGCCGAAGCGCTCACTTTGCAAGAGAAGACCGTAAAGCACTACATGTCCGTACTGATCCAGAAGCTGAACGTTCGAAACAGGGTCGAAGTCGTGTTGGCCGCGCAGCAACTTCACAACAGCGGAGAGTTGTTGGGCGGTGCGTCGCAGCTTAACTGAGGGGCAGTTCGATTTCTTCGTTCGAGGATCGCACGGGCAAAACCACCTGAAGCTCGGACGTGTTGTCCAGGATTTGCAGGTCGACTTTTCCTTCGAATGCGTCGAGCCGACGGCGCATGCCCTGTAGTCCGAGGTGCCAAGGGGTGCCCGGGCGAATTGACCGTGCGGATTTCGAATGACCTCCGAGAATGGAGATGTGCAAAGCGGAACCTGCTTGGCGGACCGTTACACGTGGAGGGATGCCATGGCCGTGGCGTACCGCGTTGCCAAGGCCTTCGCAGATGACGCGGTAGAGACAGATCTTTCGCGCAAGATCCAGATCATCAAGCGGCTTTGCCACATCGGTTTCGACATCGCCCGGCATAAGTGCTTTGTGGCGATCGACGGCCAGCCCGACGACGCCTTCAGTGTCCAAGCCCTCCAATTCGGGTAGGATCAGACCGGCGGAAATGGATCGCAATTCCGTCATGACTTGATGGACCAAGTCGCCTGCGCTTTTTCCGTCTGGCATCTCCTTGTCGCCATCTTTGCCCTGCATCAGCGAGACAAGTCCGAGGATCTGAATTGGACCGTCATGCAACTCGGCCCCGACGACGTTCAAGACCTGTTCGTTGGCTTGAGCCGCATCCAGCCGCGCCTGGTTGGCGTCGCGGCGTAGCTGGTCGTTCTGCTTGGTTATCTCGCGCTCGCGTTCGAGCCTTAGTTCCAATCGAGCGCTTTGACTGAACGTCAAGGCAAGCATTCCAAGCATGCCAATGGTCACAAGTGCTACGGCAGCCCAAACCATGCGCTCAACAAAGTTGCGCTCCTGCAAGATCTTCGCGGCGTCCAGATATATCTCTCCGACGGCAATCACGTTGTCCGTATTGGGATCTTGGATCGGTGCGTATACCTCAAGAAAGGGGTGGGCGAGGGGGAAATTCGTTTCGATGGTGCCTGACGTTTCCAGATCCACGATGAAATCCCCTTCCGACGCCACTTTAAGATCATCTTCGTCGTGATGCTGGGGAGAGTCGTCGGCCAGCGTCGAGTGGAGAAGGTTTCCGTCAAGGCTCCATATACGCATAACGAAATCTGTTTTCTCGAAAGGTACATTGCTGAATATCTGTTCTGCGCCGGTGTCGGCCCTCTCGCTATTTTCGGGAGCTCCCAAAGCCAATGGTACAAGAACATTCTCGATATAGGCGCTTCCAACGCGACCCTGCGATTGAAGTTGCAGAGAGCGATACTCGCAGATCACGAAGGAGCCGAGCGAGAACATGACCACGAGCACGATCAAGGTAAAGACCGTTGCCAGGGGGCTGGGTGCGAGGATGAACCGTCTGGACGTGGCCTCCGGCGATTCGGCTGACTGGAGCGACTCGGGTTCGCGATTCGGCGTGGGGCTCTTTTTCTGGAACATGTTTTTGTCTGCTGGCGCAGACAGGCACGTCGGGTCGGTGCGCTTTGAAGATGCGCAAACGCCATCTGCACTGCCTGGCTGACGATTTAGTCCTAACCTAAAATTAACTATTATTAACGGGGAATTAATAACATCTTAATCACACTGGATGGTTTCGCGGTATGGGCTTTGGTCCGCATGTCGTCTCGGCCTTTGGTCTGAAAATTCCGCGATCCTTGGTCTGACTTTTTCTTCAGCCTTTTGCAGTCGAGATACGGCGGACCTCTGCCCATGGCGGAAATTTGGCAGAAGTGAGACCGTAATCGGGCAATTGGGGGTCTCTGCTTTTTCTACAGAGCGACGCTGCTTTTCTCAGTCGGGAGAGCGGGGCCTAAGACTTTGACAAATTTAATTTAATTGCTCGCGCAGATGCTGCTGCGAGCCCAGCGGGGGAATCTGAAATGGCTGTCAAACTGAATGTCGCGGATCTGGAGTTCTTCATTCGTCAGGTCAAAATCGCGGAAGCGCATGCCGCGGGCACACCGCTTACGGAAATCTACGTCGATGCTGATGGCAACGTCGTGCCTGAAGGAACGGAAGGCGCCGTGCTCGCGTTGTCGCATCCGCTCGTGCCCGGAGGGCTTCGCACTGTCGATGGGACGCTGAACAACCTGATCGAAGGTCGGGAAACCTGGGGCGCGGCGGACACGGCCATGCCCCGGATGCTCAGCCCGAATTTCCGCGACGATATGGATGGCGACACGATGCCGTTCGGGCCTCCGGGTGGACCGGCCGTCACGAACACCGACTACGGAGTGATCGGCGCGCCGACGGGCGACATGAGCGTGAATGGTGGGCATACCGGCAACGTAGCCGACGCGGACCCGCGGATCATTTCGAACCTGGTGGTGAGCCAGACCGTCGACAACCCGGCCGCGGTCGAGGCGTGGTTCGCCAACGACGCAGCACTGGCCGCTTTCCATGAGCGCTATGGCGAAGACGCGATCCCGCTCCGTCCGGGTCAAGGGCCGAACCCCGTAGAAATTCTCAATGCGAGCTTCGAGGATCAGGTAATCGTCAATGGCGGGCCGGGCGTGCACGTGACTGCGCTTGGCAATTGGACGCCGACACCGCCCTCTGGTTGGACGGTCACCGGTGGGCAGAGCGGCTTGTGGGCGCCGATCGACGGCGTATCGGCTTCGGCGGGGCATTCGGGCCCGAACGTAGTTTGGCTCGAAGACGGTGCAGTCCTGTCTCAGGACACTGGCGTTCTGACCGAGGGTGCGAGCTATGGGCTGAGCCTGAGCGTTGGCGATCGGTCTGACATGGTTTGGTCCGGCGGCGCCGCGCGTCTTGTTGCCGTTGATGCAGGCGGTGCGACCACGGTTCTGTCGTCCGTCGCATTCCCGGAGCCTGCCAACGGGCAGTGGGAAGATGTGATGCTGGAGGCAGGCCCCATCCCCGCGGGCCTTGAGGGTCAGACCTTGCGCATCGAGGTTGAACATGGCGGCGGCGCTCCACAGGTGTTGGTGGACAATGTTTCGCTGACGGCCCGTTTTGGCAACGTCGATCTGGCAACGCTTCCCAACATTGCGCCCGATGACGGCATATCCGCGCCCTTCAACGCCTGGATGACGTTCTTCGGCCAGTTCTTCGACCACGGGCTGGACCTTATCACCAAGGGTGACAACGGGACGATCTACATTCCGCTTCAGCCGGACGATCCGCTGGTCGTGGGGGCCAATGGCGTCAACGATGGCATCGGCGCGATGGGTCAGGCCCTTGGCGACGACCTTCCGACGCATCTGAGGTTCATGGCGGTAACCCGGTCGACGCCGACCGAAGGCCCCGGCCCGGACGGTATCCTGGGCACGGCCGATGACACGGATCACGAAGGCGAGAACACGACGACGCCCTTCGTCGACCAGAACCAGACCTATACGTCTCATGCCTCGCACCAGGTGTTCCTGCGCGAATACGCGTTCGATTCAAACGGCGAGCCGGTGGCAACCGGCCACCTTCTGGACGGTGCGAACGGCGGCCTGCCGACCTGGGCGGAAATCAAGGCGCAGGCGCGCGACATGCTCGGGATCGAGCTGACCGATGGCGACGTTCTCAACATTCCGCTGCTGCGGACGGACGCCTATGGCGAGTTCGTGCGCGGGCCGAATGGGCTGCCGCTCATCGTGACCGGTATTGGCCCGGACGGTATTCCGAACACGGCTGACGACGACGTTGTCGAAGGCGATCTGGACAACCCGGTGAACACGTTCACGGCGGGCGGAACCGGCGCGGTTCGGATCGGACACGCGTTCCTTGACGATATCGCGCATGCGGCGAACCCGTTCGACTCGCAAACCGGCATGCTGAAGGTTGCCGACAACGACGACGCGATTGGCCTGTCCGACAGCGAGAGCACGGAGGGCAAGTATGACAATGAATTACTGGACCGCCACTTCATCACCGGCGACGGGCGCGGTAACGAGAACATCGGCCTGACCGCGGTTCACCACGTGTTCCACTCGGAACACAACCGCCAGGTGGAGGCGCAGAAGCTGACCATCCTGGCCTCGGGCGATATCGACTTCATCAACGAATGGCTGCTGGAGGATCTGGCGCCGGACGCTGAGATCCCGACAGATCCCACGTTATTGACCTGGGACGGTGAGCGCCTCTTCCAAGCCGGGCGCTTTGCGACGGAAATGCAGTACCAGCACCTGGTGTTCGAGGAGTTCGGGCGCAAGATCCATCCGAATATCGACCCGTTCGTCTTTAACGCAGTGACGGATATCAACCCCTCGATCTTTGCCGAGTTCGCCAACGTGGTCTACCGCTTTGGCCACTCGATGCTGACCGAAAACATGCCGCGTGTGATGGTCGATAGCGAAACCGGCGATATCACGACCGACAACATGGGTCTGATCGCCGCCTTCCTCAATCCGGTTGCATTCGACAATGACGGTGCGATGACCGCGGACGAGGCCTCGGCGGCCGTCATCCTCGGCATGACAACCGAACGCGGAAGCCAGATCGACGAGTTCGTCGTGCCTGCCCTGCGCAGCAACCTACTTGGCCTGCCGCTCGACCTCGCTGCGATCAACATCGCACGGGGCCGCGACACGGGTATCCCGACCTTCAACGAGGCGCGGGCGGAGCTGTATCAACAGACAAATTCCGTTTGGCTGAAACCCTATGAAAACTGGGTTGAACTGGCGACCAATCTCAAGACTCCGACCACGATCGTGAACCTGCTTGCGGCCTACGGGACGCACCAGACGATACTTGATGCGACCACGCTTGACGAAAAACGCGAAGCGGCGTTCGAGCTTGTGTTCGGCAGCGATACGATGACGGACCAGGAACGCTTCAACTTCCTGCTGGGAGATGCTGCCACGACCGGCCTCAACGACATCGACCTCTGGGTCGGTGGCTTGGCAGAGCGCATCATGCCCTTTGGTGGCATGCTGGGTTCGACGTTCACCGCCGTCTTCGAGGCGCAGATGGAAGCGCTGCAAGACGGCGACCGCTTCTACTATCTGAGCCGGACACAAGGTCAGAACTTCCTCAACGAGCTCGAAGAAAACTCCTTCTCGAAAATGCTCCTGGCCAATACCAGCCTGTCGGATCCCGGTGCAGACGGTATCCGTGGCACAGAGGATGATGTCATCAATCACCATATCGGCGTCGACTCGTTCGCGAAGTACGACTTCGTTCTGGAGGTCAACCAGGCCAACCAGCTGATCGACGACCCGGTTGGAAACGATCCGGTTCTCGAAGGTCTCGGAATGGGTAAGGTCGTCCGCGATGATCCGACCACTGCCGAGGTTGAAACGAACTACATTCGCGTCACCGGTGGCGAGCACCTTGCGGTTGGCGGCACGAACGGCAACGACACGATCATTACGTCGGATGGCGATGACGGTATCTGGGGCGACGACGGGGATGACTTCATCCAGTCCGGCTTTGGCGTCGACCTCGTCAACGGCGGTGGCGGCAACGACATCATTCTGGATGATGGCGACGAAGGGGACTTCCTCAAGGGTGAAGGCGGTGACGACGTCATGGGGTCTGCAAACGGTGCAGACGTGCTCATGGGCGGTGGCGGCAAGGATGCCATCTTCCTCGGCGTCGATGCCTCCGAAGTCTTCGGTGGAACCGGTGACGACTTTATTCTGGGCGGCGATGGCGCCGATTTCCTGCTGGGCAACGAAGGTGACGACTGGATGGAGGCCGGTGGCGGTTTCGACGTGACGGCCGGCGACAACTCCGAACTGTTCTTCAACAGCAAGATCATCGGCCATGACGTGATGTTCGCGGGCTCGGATGAACATGATTTCGACGCTGAATCCGGCGACGACATCATGGTTCAGGGCGAGAGCGTGATGCGTAACGAAGGCATGTTCGGTTTCGACTGGGTCTCGTTCAAAGGGGTGGAGACCGACGCGTATGCCGACATGCGCATCAAGATCTTCACCACCGATGAGCAGGACATTCTGCGCAATCGTTTCGACAAGGTCGAAGGCCTGTCCGGCTGGGACATGGACGACACGCTGATAGGGGACGATCGCGTGGCGCCCGGAGCAGGAGAAGGCAACGAAAACGAGTTGTTCAACGATGGTCTGAACCAGGAAGGCATCGACAGGATCGAAGGGCTGGCGGAGCTGGTCGAGATCCTCAACGGAGAGGAGTTCTGGGAAGAGGGCAACATCCTGTTGGGCGGCGGAGGGTCGGACCTTATCACCGGCAACGGAGGCGACGACATCATAGATGGCGACCGCTGGCTCAACGTCCGGATCCGGATTACCGGTGATCCGAACGATGAAAACACGGCCGGAAACGAAATCGCCACGGTCGACAGCCTGACACACGTCTTTACTGAGGAAGACGGGGTGGATCCCGACTGGGTCGGTCAGAGCATGTTCGAATTGCTGGTTTCGCGTACGATTGCGCCCGGCCAGATGCATATCCAGCGCGAAATCCTGGATGGTGGACAAGAAGGCGACATCGACGTCGCGGTCTTCAACGACAACCGGGATCAGTACACGATCACCGATCTGGGCGACGGCGTGATCCGCGTTGAACACACCGGGTTCGGCACCAATCCCGACATCCTGATCGATGACGGCACGGACACCCTGCACAACATCGAGGTGTTGCGCTTTGCCGATGGCGATATCCTGGCTCCACAGCCGGCGACAGGCATGCCCGTGATCAATGACCCGACGCCGACCAATGGCCAGGTGTCTCCGGTCGAGGGGCAGCTGCTGACGGTGGATGTGAGCGGCATCGCGGACGCAAATGGCCTGGGTACGTTCAACTACCAGTGGCAGTATCTCAACGATGGTGTCTGGACCGATATCCCCGGTGCGGATGAAGCGACGTTCACACCGAACGATCCGAACCCCATTCAGGAGTTTTTCGGCGACATCAGCGAGATCGGTCGCCAACTGAGGGTCGAGGTGAGCTTCGTCGACGGCGGCGGCACGCTCGAAACCGTCTATTCCGAACCGACCCTCGCGGTGGAAGAGAACCCCGGCGTGACGCTGAATGGCGCACCGTTCCAAAATAACACGCTGGACGGCGGTGACGGAAACGACGTGCTGAACGGCGTGACACCAATTAACTTGGGCATCTTTGGTACTTTCGGCGGTAATGACACTCTCAACGGCAATGGCGGCGACGACCTCCTGTACGGAAACGGCGGCAACGACGTGCTGAACGGCGGTGCCGGCTTCGACCTGCTCGACGGCGGCGGCGGCAACGACGTGTTGAACGGCGGGGCGGACAACGACATTATCCTTGCCGGTGGCGGCACCGATACCATCATCCAGGCATCGACCGACGGACGCGACGTGGTCGATGGCGGCGGTGGCACGGACACCTATCGCGTGCAGGGCAATGCCGAAGCTGAAACCTTCACCGTCTACGCCATGTCGGGCGGCCAGAATGCGGGTCTCGCGGCAAGCCTTGGTACGGTCATCCAGGCCTCGACCGAGATCGTCATCACCCGCACTGTCGGTGCGACCACCACCATCGTGGCGGAGCTCGACAACATCGAGGAAATCGAGATCGATACGCTGAACGTGTCGGCCAACAACGGAAACGGAGTGCCCGATGGCGGCGCTGTAGGTGGCGATACGGTCAACATTGTTGGCAATTTCGACCCGACGAGCCTCAACTTCAGCACGATCACCGTCAACGGCACTTCCGGCGACGATACGATCGACATCACGGCGCTGACATCGGGACACCGGATCGTGTTCCGCGGCGAAGGCGGCAACGATACGATCATCGGCGCCCTGCGCCCGCAGGACGTGATCGAGCTGCCTGGCATCGGCGACCCAGAGGTCATCACCGACAGCAACGGCATGGTCACTGTCAGCCGTGGCGGATCGAGCGTTACCTTCGATGGTGCGTCAGGGATGCCGGCCATCGGAAGCGACATGGAGCTTGATGACGATGTGGCCGACGGCTCTTTCGCTCTCAGTGCGCGAGACCTTGAGGGCCTGAAGAACCTCGTCAATGGCGACCCGGCATTCGAGGGCGATGACGACACTGAAGGTGCTGCCGGAGTCAGAACACTGAGCGGCGCCGGCAACAATGAGGACAATCCTGAATACGGCGCGGCGAACGAACCTTTCATCCGCTTGACCGAAGCCCGCTATGGCGAGCCGGACGAAAACGGAAACCGGGCGATCAACCCGATCTTCGACGGTCTGGATGCGCGGGATATTTCCAACATCCTCGGGCAGCAAGAGGCGGGTACGCCAACCAACGCGATGAATGCGAGCACGCTGTTCATGGCCTTCGGTCAGTATTTCGACCACGGGCTCGATTTTATCGGGAAGGACCCTGCCTTTGGCACGATCGAGATCGGCGGACCGGGGGCGGAACGCAGCCCGACATCCGACAACCCTGCCGACCTGACGCGGGCAGCCGTCTCGGGGTATGACGAAAACGGCGTGCCGCAGCACATCAACAACACGTCGCCTTATGTCGATCAGAACCAGGCTTATGGTAGCCACGAGTTGGTTGGTCAGTTCCTGCGCGAAAGTGATGGAGCACAAGGGTTTGGCATGCGTCTTCTGGGAGGCGAGGCCGATCCGTCGGATCCGGCATTCACCCTGCTTCCGACGCTGCGTGACCTGATCGAGCATCACTGGGCGGCCGAAACGATCTTTGAGGATGCGGGTCTGCCGGGGGGAGCTGCAACGCTTCGCGACATGATGCCGGATCTGGTGGACGACACCACCGGCGAGATCGACGCGGCAGGGGTGCAAGCACTTGCATCGAACTTCCTGGGTTCCGGTCAACCGCTGCTGCTGGATACAAACCCGTACATCAACCTGCTTGATCACCGGGTCGCTGGCGATGGCCGTGCGAACGAGAATATTGCACTGACATCGGTCCACACGATCTGGGCGCGGAACCACAACTTCCATGTCGAGAACCTGATGGCTCAGGGCTATGAAGGTTCCGCCGAGGAGATCTTCCAGGCCGCCAAGATGATCAACGAGAGCGACTATGCGCGGGTGGTCTTCCAGGAGTTCGCGGACAAGCTGCTTGGTGGTCTGCGCGACCCTGACGGCGACTTCGGAACGCATGGCTGGGACGGCTACAATCCCGAAGCGGACGCCCGGATCAGCCACGAGTTCGCAGCCGCGGCGTACCGCTTCGGCCACTCGTTGGTCGGGGAGAACCTTCAGGTCACGGGACCCGATGGCGAGCCGATCCAGGTGCCGCTGTACGATGCCTTCCTCAACCCGAGCAATGATGCGTCGGTATTCACGGGGCCGCTTCCTCCGGGATATGTGCCGCAACCGGGTTACAGCCAGTTCGGTGTCTCATCGATCGTTGGCGGGACTTCCACGCAGATGGCGGAAGAGGTGGACCTCAAGATCGTGGAGGCGATCCGGTCTGACCTTGTTCGGATCAACGCGGACCTGTTCTCGTTCAACGTGGCACGCGGTTGGGATGTCGGTCTTGGGACGCTGAACCAGGTACGCGCTCAGCTTGCGGCTTCGATGGACAAGTATGTCAGCGAAGCGGTGGGGCTGGCCGGAGACCTGTCACCTTATGACAGCTGGGCCGACTTCCAGGCGCGTAACGATTTGAGCGACGAGATGATCGAGGATCTTATGGAGGCCTATCCTGACCTGGTGCTGGATACGCCCGAGAAGATCGCTGCTTTCGTTGCGGTGAACCCGGATATCGTACTGATGGATGGGGCGAACGGTGCGAAGATCGTCAAGGGGATCGACCGGGTGGATATGTGGACCGGCGGCCTTGCCGAGAAGCATATCAACGGTGGCATGGTGGGTCAGACCTTCTGCGTCGTGCTGCACGAACAGCTTGACCGTCTTCAAGAGGGCGACCGGTTCTACTACCTTGACCGGTTTGACGACTTCGACTTCTACGATGCCTTCGGCGAAGATACGACATTCGCCAACATTGTCGCGCGCAACACGAGCCTTACGGATATCGACAACAGCCTGTTCGATGCTGCGGTTGACGACGAAGACAACGGCAATGATGACGACAACGCCGACGATGACGACGACAATGCCGGTGATGATGACAACAACTCCGGTGACGACGACAACGGCGGTGACGACGACAATGCCGGTGACGACGATGATGAAGATGACGACGTCGGTGATGACGATGACGACGATGAGGCCGGGGATGACGATGATGATGTAGGCGCCCCGCCGCTTGCGGCATCAGGTGATATCATCGGAACCGCTGCCGGAGACACCCTTTTCGGTGGCGACGAAGGCGACAACATCCTCGGACTGGGTGGACGCGACATGATCTTTGCCGGTGATGGCAATGACAATGTGCTCGCTGGTGGCGGTCGCGACATGGTCTTCGGTGACGAAGGCAATGACAAGCTCTTCGGGGAGGGTGAAGACGACTTCATCCAGGGCGGAAGCGGCAACGACTTTGTCGTTGGCGGCGACGGAAACGATATGTTCCAGGCAACCCAGGGCGACGGCGATGATGTCTACTACGGTGACGACGTCGGTGCCGACTCCGGGACGGATACCCTGGACATGTCCCAGATCACGGCGGACGCGACGGTTGACCTCGGAAGCGGCCCGGGGGTACGCGGTCATGCCTCCAGTGATCAATCCGGTAATGACGTGCTCTGGAGTATCGAGAACTTTCTTGGAGGTTCCGGCGACGACGTGATCACTGCCGGCAGCGCGCAGAACGAAATGGATGGTGGGGTCGGCAACGATGTCTATCGCTTCCTGTCTGCGTCGGACGCCGATGGCGATACGATCCTGTCGTTCGAACCCGGTGACAAGATCGACCTTTCGCAGATCGATGCCAACGGCTCGGGCATGGGCAACGGAACGTTCTCTCTCGTGTCCGGCGCCTTTACCGGCAGTGGTCAGCTTCTCGTAACGCACGAAACAGGTGCGGACGGCGAGATGACCGTGGTCCAGGGCAATATCGATGGCGATGACGGTGCTGACTTCAGCATCAACATCCGGGGACGTCATGAGCTGAACCAGGATGACTTCCAACTCTGACGGGTAATTACGAAAACCGGTCCGGACAGGCTGTGTACCTGCCCGGACCGACCCGCCCGGACCCGATCATTTCAAGTTGCGAGAATTCATTATGGCACAGCCGAAGAAAAAGCCCGGTAATGCAGCCTTCAAGGCGCTGGGAAGCGTCAAGGGCCTGTTTGTTTTTCTGCTCATCCTTTCCGGCGTAATCAATATCCTGGCACTGACCGGTGCCTTTTACATGCTTCAGATCTACGACCGTGCCCTGGTAAGCGGTAGTGTTCCGACGCTGCTTGCCATTTCGGCCCTGGCTATCGGGTTGTACCTGTTTCAGGGCGTGTTCGACATTCTGCGCTCGCAGATCCTTGTCCGTATGGGCGCCAGGCTGGATCGCAGGCTTGCACCCATGGCGCATCAGCTGGTCATCGATATGCCACGGCATGGCTATTCCACGTCCGAGGCGCTGGAACGCGGCCGGGACGTGGACACGGTGCGAGGGTTTTTCGGATCCCAAGGACCGATTGCCTTGTTCGACCTGCCGTGGATGCCGGTTTTCCTGGCGTTCGTTTATTTCCTGCACCCTTATCTTGGCGCACTGACTATCGCTGGCGCCTTTGTTCTGACCTCGCTCGCGATAGCGGCCGAACTGCGGACACGCAGTTGGAGCAACTCGACGGTCGCGGCGACGATCGAACGCAATGCGATTGCGGACTCGAACGCGCGCAATGGCGAGGTGTTGAAAGCTATGGGCTTCGCCTCTCGCGCGGTTGCACGCTTCTCGGCTGCGAATGACCGACATCTCGAGCTTCAGACCCGCACCACCGACATCTCGGGGACCTACAGTGCGATTTCGCGTGTGCTTCGGATGTTACTGCAATCTTCGATTCTCGGGCTTGCCGCCTTTCTGACGATCATGGGTGAGCTTTCGGCTGGTGCGATCATTGCGGCGACTATTGCGGCAGCCCGTGCCATGGCACCGATCGATCTTGCAATCGGAAATGCCAAGAACATGGAATCCGCACGCACTGCGTGGAAACGGCTGCGCAAAACGATCGACGTCCTTGAAGGCGAACCCAAGCCGATGTCGCTGCCAGCTCCGAAGTACAACCTGAAGCTGGAAGGCGTAACCGTTGCGGCTCCGGCGACCGGCATGGTGTTGTTGAGCGACATATCGTTCGAAGCGGAGGCCGGACAGGCCATCGGCATTATTGGACCCAGCGGAGGCGGAAAGACGACGCTGGCGCGCGTCTTGACTGGCATCTGGTCACCCTTGCGAGGGTCGGTGCGGCTGGACAGTGCGGAGCTTACGCAATGGAGCGATGATGATCGGGGCGCTTTTGTCGGATACATGCCGCAAGATGTGGCGCTGCTGGACGCGACTGTAGAGGACAACATCGCGCGTCTCGATGAAGCGCCGGAGGCCGCGCATATAGTGGCAGCTGCGAAAGCCGCCAACGTACATGAGATGATCGTCCGGATGCCGGAAGGCTACCGTACCTACCTTGGGCCGATGGGCACATCGATTTCGGGTGGACAACGTCAGCGTCTGGGGCTTGCACGTGCGTTGTACAAGTCGCCGTTCCTTGTCGTGTTGGACGAGCCAAATGCGCATCTGGACCCTGAAGGCGAGGCGGCCCTCATCGCCGCAATCGAGGGCGTGAAAAGCCGCGGCGGAATTGTTGTGCTGATCGCGCATCGTCCCTCCGCACTTCAGGCATGCGATCTGATCGGCGTTGTCCAAGGTGGCAAGCTGACTGCTTTCGGGTCCCGAGAGGAAATACTAAATCCGAAACCCGTTCCCGATGCGCAGAAGAAAAGGTCTGTGAAGACCGCTCCTGCCGCGAAAGCAGAACCGAAACCGGCGCAGAATCAGGATGGCTGCGAAGTGCGAGAGCATGTTCGCGAGGCCAGTAGAGGAGGCCGGTCATGATTGACGTAAAAGGCTTTCGTTCAAGCAAAGAGGAACCACCGGAAAAGTTCGACCCGATGGGTCTGGAACTACCGGCCAACAACCAGGTCAAGCTGCTAAGTGGTTGGGTTGGTGGCCTGCTTGGTCTGGGACCCTACCTGCGTTCGTTCTTGTGGGCTGATCCGGTAGCCGCCCAGTCACCCGGCGAGGAAACGCCTGTGACTGATCCAGATGAGGAAAATGCATCAAACCTCAAGTCTTCCAAGGTGGGGGTGGCCAAGACGGCGGAGGAAGAAGGCGAACCCGCTGCCGAGGCGCACGCATCCGACGAAAGCGAAGCCGACACTGTCCATCCTTATCCTGAGATTGAAGGCCGGTTTGTGAGTATGTTTCTCGAGCCCGCTTCCGGCTCGCTATTTGTAAGCAACCTGGCCAGCGCGTCTGCAAACACGATCCTGCCCCCGTTCAGCCTGTTTCAGAGCTTCAAGAACCTACTAGAAGGCCATTCGCCGCAAGCCGCGGTTCGTAGCCCGCAGCCGGACGCCAGTGTCGTGACCGAGGAGGATACCACTGACGAGACCACCACGGAACAGGAACGCAACCGTGCCCCCCGCACGACAGGTCCAGTTCAACTCGGGGATATCGGTAGCGGCGCTGTGCTGGCGATCTCTTTATCGTATTTCCTGTCCGGAACGATCGATCCCGATGGTGATGCGATGAGCGTTTCGATCGATGGTGGTGTCATCGGACATATTGCCCCACACGGCGCGGGCTGGCGGTATTTTGCAGACACGGAATATCTTGGCGAGGTCGAAATTAGTTACACGATTACCGACGGAGATTTAACCATAGCGCAGACCGCCTATCTGAACGTGGTTGCGAACGAATTAGAAGGTACCGGGGCCGATGACCTGATCGTAGGTACGCTTGGTCGCGACGTCATCTCGGGGCTTGGCGCGGATGACAATCTGATCGGTCTGAGCGGGCATGACACGATTGATGGTGGCTCTGGCGACGACCAGATTGCCGGGGGTGACGGAAACGACTTTCTGTATGGGGGCGACGGGAACGACCAGATCGCAGGGGGTGCCGGCAACGATTTCATTTCCGGTGGCGCCGGCGACGATCATCTTTATGGCGAGGACGGTGACGACGAAATCCATGGCGATGCCGGGGATGATGAGATCCACGGCGGCGATGGCCATGACGAGATTATTGGCGGCATGGGGCAGGATACCGTACTGGCCGGCGCGGGGGACGACGTGGTTTCGGGCGGCGCCGACGATGACCTGCTTTCCGGCGATGACGGCGACGACGAGATCCATGGCGACGCCGGGGATGATGAGATCCACGGCGGCGATGGCCATGACGAGATTATTGGCGGCATGGGGCAGGATACCGTACTGGCCGGCGCGGGCGACGACGTGGTTTCGGGCGGCGCTGACGATGATCTGCTTTCCGGCGATGACGGCGACGACGAGATCCATGGCGATGCCGGGGATGATGAGATCCACGGCGGCGATGGCCATGACGAGATTCTTGGCGGCACCGGGCAGGATACCGTACTGGCCGGCGCGGGTGACGACGTGGTTTCGGGCGGCGCCGACGATGACCTGCTTTCCGGCGAGGACGGCGACGATCTGATCCTTGGCGAAGCCGGCGACGACGATATTTCTGGGGACGCTGGGGATGACGTGTTGTTCGGCGGGGAAGGTGCCGACCGGCTTGATGGCGGCGTCGGTGATGACGTCCTGTCGGGCGAGGACGGCCAAGACAGCCTTGTCGGAGGCGACGGCGATGACATCCTGATCGGTGGTGACGGGGCCGATACCGTCGAGGGTGGGGCCGGCAATGACCGGGTGATCGCCGACGATGATGACGCCGACGACACCTACCTTGGTGGCGATGGTCATGACCAATTGGATTATTCCGGGGCAAGCGAAGCAGTCGAGTTTGACCTGATCGTGAAAAAAGCTTCTGGCGACAGTGTCGGCGAAGACAGCTTTGACGACTTCGAGCATTACAGGGGTAGCAATTTTGGCGACCATTTCGTCGCCGGTGAGGGGCACGCCGTCATGTCCGGGAACGGTGGTGCCGACACGTATGAGTTCCAGCAGGGCGACACGGTCTCTTCTATGCCATCGTCCTACATGATCACGGATTTCGATGACGACGACCGCATTTGGATCGGTTCGGGTGCAAGTCACAGAGAGATCCGCCAAGCACAGAGATCGCTGGAAGAGCGCATAGAGGAAGATCTGGAAGATTACGCCGAAGAGGTCAACGCAGCTGAACCTCAACTGACCTTTCGCCACGATTGGACTGACACGTATCGCAGAACGATTATCGAAGTCGACCTCGACCGGGACCGGATTGTCGACTTTGAACTGACAATTGAAACAGACCAGATTCTGATAGTCGAACAAGGCTGTTAAAGTGAACGCGAGGGAAACTTCAAATGAGTGATGCCAAACGCAATTCGGAAAAGACAAATCGCAGCGCCGCCTTCGATAAGATCAGCGGACGCATCGTGCTGGGCGTGACCATGATGTTCGGGTTGTTGGGTGGCGTCGGCGCATGGGCGTTCAACGCAAACCTTACCGGCGCGGTGATCGCGATGGGCACCGTGAAGGTGGACCAGAACCTGAAGCAGGTTCAGCATCGCGACGGCGGAATCGTCGAGAAGATATTCGTGCGCGAAGGCGATGAGGTCGAGGCCGGACAAGTTCTGTTTCGTCTCGACGACGCACAGTCCCGTGCGGAACTGTCGATCTTGTCGGTTCAGCTTGACGAGGCCGAACTGCGGCGTGCCCGACTGATTGCTGATCGTGACGGCGAGGAAGAAATCCGTTTCCCCGAGCGCTTCGCCAGTGCGGACCCGCAGCAAAGCGAGTTGATGTCAGGGGAACTTCGTCTGCACGCCGGCAATATCAAGAACCGCACCAACCAGCGCGAGCAACTTGAACTCAGCATCGTGCAGGTAGAAGAGGAGATTGTGGCACTGGAATCGCAGCGTTCTGCCCTGGTCGATGAACTGGCGCTGGTCGAGGAAAGCCATGATCGGGTTGTCAGCCTGTTCGAGAAGGGTTTGATCCAGACGCCGCGCGTTGACGAGGCGAAACGCGAGCTTGTTCAGATGCGCGGCAAACTTGGTGAACTCGATGCGAATATCGCGCGCTCCGGTTCCCGTATTAGCGAAATCGAGATGCGTATCCTTTCGGTGGACGAGGTCGCCCGGAACGAGGCGCAGCGGGAACTCTCGATTGTGGAAACACGCATACAGGAATTGTCCGACAGGCTGACAGCTGTGCAGGACCGGCTGTCACGGACCGAGATACGTGCACCGATTTCCGGTCGCATCAACGAGTTGTCGGTCTTTACCGAAGGTGGTGTCATCACGCCGGCGGAAGTTCTGGCTACGATTGTTCCATCGTCCGCAGAATTGCGGATAGAGGTGCAATTGCCCACCACTTCGATTGACCAGGTTTATCTCGATCAGAGTGCCCGCATTCGCTTTTCGTCGTTCAACCATCGTACGACGCCCGAGATCCTCGGCGTGATTTCGCAGATATCACCTGCGACCACTATTTCGAGCGCAACCGGCGAGCCGTTCTACATCGGCAATGTTGATATTCCGCCTGAAGAGATGAACCGGCTGGACGGCCTCGTCCTGTTGCCGGGAATGCCTGCAGAAATCTACCTTTCGACACAAGAGCAAACAGCCGCGTCCTATTTTGCAAGGCCACTCATGGATCAGTTCGAGCGCGCCTTCCGCGAGGAATAAGCGCCTTGCTTCGCGCTTATCAAGACTTCGCTGATCAGCGAGCGAACCCGAGGTGAAGCCGGCGAGGATTTCGGAATTGGGCGTTCAACGCCGACACTTCAGAGGAGCCAGGTCCTTACGCCCCGGAGCCTGGAGGTCTGCGGGCCGAGCTGCGGCGGCATTGTGGATTGATCACGCGTATAGGCGGCTTGTTGCAGCTTGCCCGGTCGAGCCGGCAACCTGACAAAGCTCCATTCCGCGCTCACGCATTCCGAGCGGATGGTTCGTGAAAGGGGTGAGCGCGAGTTGTGGTGGGCGCGGCAGTGGAGTCGGGCGCCGCGCCCCCGGGAAAATCGAGGGGTGCTAAAGTGAGGCGGCCGCGCGGCTGGCCTGGTCGTACTGGCCCGAAAGGCCGCGCAGGATGCGGGCAATTTCACGCAGTTCCTCGCCGCTCAGGCCGGTGCCGCCGGAGGCGTCCAGCAGGCATTGGCGCCGCACATCGCGGTAGGATTGGCAGAGCGCGCTGCCCGCGTCCGATGTGCGATAGAACACCTCCTTGCCGCGTTTTTCGGACACGATCAGACCGGCCTTGGACAGCTTTCGCAGCGCGTAATTGACGGTGTGCGTGTCTTCGATGTTGAGCAGGAAGCAGATGTCGGACAGGCGCTTGTCGCGGTTGCGGTGGTTGGTGTTGTGCAGAATCAGGATGTCGAGCGGGTTGAGCTCGCCCTGTCCGGCGGCGGCCATGCAGCGAGTCATCCAGCGGGAGAACGCGTTGTAGGCGATGATCAGGCCGAATTCGAATTCGGAAAGTTCCCAGCCTTCGCCCTCGGCCAGATGGCGTGAGGAGACGATACGGCGGTTTTCCGATTGGGATTTTTCCATTCTTCGGCCCTTCTTTCTTTGGCGAAACGCTGGCATTTCATTGACTTTTTCACATTCAAAGCCGTCGCACAATGCTTTGAGGGTGGCCGCGTAGGCTGGCCTGCCGCTGCATGAGTGGGCCAAGCCATTCGCCGATAGCAAACCCGATTTGACAAAACGTTGACAAATTGCAAGCGTATCGTCAATATTCCGACATTGAATAATTCACAGGGAGAAATGTGATGACACTGATGAAGACATTGGGTGGCGCGGCGGTTGCCGTGGCGGCGCTGGCCCTGCCGATCAAGGCCGAGACGTGGGACATGCCGACGCCCTATCCGGATGCCACGTTCCACACGGTCAACATCGCGGAGTTCGCCAAGGACGTCGAAGAGGCGACCGGCGGCGACCTGGCGATCAAGGTCCATTCCGCGGGCTCGCTGTTCAAGCACCCCGAGATCAGCAAGGCCGTCCGCAGCGGTCAAGTGCCGGCAGGCGAGTTCTTCCTGTCGCTGCTGGCCAACGACAACCCGGTCTTCGGGGCGGATTCGCTGCCCTTCCTGGCCACCAGCTATGACGAGGCGCAGGCGCTGTGGGCCGCGCAGGAAGAGGTGATTAAGCAGCTGCTGGACGAGCAGGGGCTGATACCGCTTTACGCCGTGCCGTGGCCGCCGCAGGGGCTGTATACCACCAAGGAGATCACGTCGGTCGATGACCTGGCGGGTCTGAAATTCCGCACCTACAACGCCACGCTGGAGCAGTTCGCGAACCTGGCCGGCGCTGCGCCGACGCAGGTTGAAGTGCCCGACATCCCGCAGGCGTTCAGCACCGGGCGTGTGGAGGCGATGATCACCTCGCCCTCGACCGGGGTGAATTCCAAGGCGTGGGATTTCCTGACGCATTACACCGACATCCAGGCGTGGATTCCGAAGAACATCGTCGTGGTGAACAAGCGGTCCTTCCGCCGTCTGGACGAGGACACGCAGACCGCCGTGCTGGAAGCCGCGGAGGCCGCCGAGGCGCGCGGCTGGGAGATGAGCAAATCCGAAGCCGAGGAGATGACGCAGGTCCTGAAGGACAACGGCATCACCGTGGTCGAGCCGTCCGAGGAACTGACGACCGGCCTGCAAGAGATCGGCGCCCAGATGCTCGAAGCGTGGAAGGAAGAGGCCGGCGAGACCGGGCAACAGCTTCTGGACGCCTACGAAGGCTGACGCACGCATACCGGCCCGAGGCGCGCGCCAAGACGCGCCCGGGCCATCCTTCATCCAAACGGGGAGACACCTCATGCGGCGCGTTCTCGACACGCTTTACCGTGCGGCCGGCGGGCTGGCGGCGCTTTTCATCCTTGCCATCGTCGTGCTGGTTTTCGCGCAGGTGGCGCTGAACCTGGCCGACAAGATAACCGTGGGGCTGACGGGCAAGGGGCTGGGGGTCACGATCCCGTCCTACGCCGATTTCACCGGGTTCTTCCTGGCCGCCGCGAGTTTCCTGGCGCTGGCCTATACGCTGCGGGCCGGCGGGCACATTCGGGTGTCGCTGGTCACGCAGGCGCTGGGGGAGCGCAGCCGACACGCTTTGGAAATTGTCGTCACCGCGATCGGCCTTGGCATGTCCGCCTATGCCGCGTGGTTCATGATCCTGCTGGTGCTGGAGTCGCACGAGTTCGGCGACAAGAGTTCCGGCATGGTGTCGGTGCCGCTTTGGATCCCGCAGGTGCCGGTGGCGCTTGGTCTGATAATTCTCGCAATCGCGCTGGCCGACGAGCTTGTCGGGCTTCTACGCGGACGCTCTGCCAGCTGGACCGGCAAGGGCGAAAACCTTCTCAACGAGTGAGGTGCGCCCATGTCCGTCACGGTTCTTTCGATCATCCTGCTGGTCCTGCTGTTCGCGTTTCTGGGCGCGGGGTTGTGGGTGGCGTTTGCGCTTCTGGGTGTGGGCATCGCCGCCATGGTGCTGTTCAGCGACGCGCCGCTGGGGCTGGTCATGGCGACCACGCTTTGGGGGCATGGCAACAACTGGGCGCTGGCCGCGCTGCCGCTCTTCATCTGGATGGGTGAGATCCTGTTCCGCTCGCGCCTGTCGGACGACATGTTCGCGGGCCTGTCGCCCTGGATGAACCGGCTGCCGGGGCAGCTTTTGCATGTCAACGTCTTCGCCTGCGGGATCTTCGCCGCAGTCTCTGGGTCGTCCGCCGCCACGGCGGCGACCATCGGCAAGCTGTCGATCCCGGAGCTGACGCAGCGGGGCTATCCCGAAAAGATGGTGATCGGCACACTGGCCGGCTCGGCCACGCTGGGATTGCTGATCCCGCCGTCGATCATCCTGATCGTCTATGGCGTGGCGACCGAGCAATCCATCGCGCGGCTTTTCGTGGCGGGCGTCCTGCCCGGCGTTCTGTTGGTGGGGCTGTTCCTGGGCTACGTGATCCTGTGGGCGCTGTTGAACCGTGCGCGGCTGCCCGACGAGTCGCTGGCGGTGAGTTTCATGGAGCGGCTGCGCCGGTCGCGGCGGCTGATCCCTGTCATGCTGCTAATTCTTGGAGTGATCGGGTCGATCTATGCCGGACTCGCCTCGCCCACGGATGCCGCCGCGGTGGGCGTGGTGCTGGCGCTGATCCTGTCGTGGAGCACCGGAACGCTGACGAAACAGAGCTTCATCGACGGGCTGATGGGCGCGACCGTGACGTCTTGCATGATCGCCTTCATCCTGGCGGGTGCGTCGTTCCTGACCGTCGCGATGGGGTTCACAGGCATCCCGCGCATCCTGGCGGAATGGATCGGGTCGCTGGGGCTGTCGACTTTCACGCTGCTGGCCGCGCTGACCGTGTTCTTCGTCATCATGGGCTGTTTCCTGGATGGGATTTCGGTCGTGGTGCTGACGGCATCCGTGATCATGCCGATGGTGAATGAGGCCGGGATCGATCCCATGTGGTTCGGCATCTTCCTCGTGATCGTGGTGGAGATGTCGCAGATCACGCCGCCCGTGGGCTTCAACCTGTTCGTGCTGCAATCGCTGACCGGGCGCGACATTCTTTACGTGGCCAAGGCGGCCTTGCCGTTCTTTTTGCTTATGGTGGCGGCGCTGGTGATCATCTCGGTGTTCCCGTCCATCGTCACCTTCCTGCCGGGGCAGATGTAGGATGAGCGACACTGGCACAGAGCAGGTGGCCGCATCGGACTGGCCGAGGATCCGCACCGTTGGAGTGGACGGGATGCTGGTCAGCTTTGGCGATCGCCTGAGCGAGCCGGCCAACCGCGCCGCGCTGGCCTTTCGCGCCGCGCTGGACCGGGCCGCGCCGGAGGGGGTGGAGGAGACATCCACATCGCTGGTCTCGGCCTATGTCCGGTTCGATCCGGTGCACCGCGATCACGCCGGGTTGCGCGCCGATCTCGATGCGTTGTTGCAGGATCGCGACTGGTACGAAGCCGACCTGCCGCAGGGGCGGCGGGAATGGCGCATTCCGACGGTCTTCGGCACCGACCTTGCGCCGCAGCTGGAAGAGGCCGCTGCGGCGGCGGGGATGACAGCGGACGAGGCGATTGCCTCGATCTCGGAGACGGTCGTGCGGGTGCAGACCATCGGGTTCGCCCCCGGTCAGCCCTATCTGGGCGAGCTTGGGCCGGAGTGGGAAATCCCCCGCCAGAAGGCCCTGACCGAGCGCATCCCCGAGGGCGCGCTGGCGGTGGCGATCCGGCAGTTGGTGCTGTTCTCCGTTTCCACCCCGACCGGGTGGCGGCATATCGGGCAGACCGGGTTTCGGCTGTTCCGGCCCGAGGCCGACACGCCCTTCGTGCTGCGCCCGGGCGACGCGGTGCGGTTCGAGCCGGTGTCGCGGGAGCGCCTTGAGGCGATGAAGGACGATCCCGATGGCGGTGCCCGCGCGAAGGAGGTGACATGAGCCGGGCGCTGATCGTACGCCGCGCGGGCCCTGGCCTGACGCTGCAGGACCGGGGGCGGCCGGGCTACATGGGGTTCGGGTTGTCGCCGGGCGGTGCCGCCGACCGGCTGGCGCTGGCCGAGGGCGCGGCGCTTTTGGGACAGGATGACGGGCTGGCCGCTTTGGAAATGGCCGGGATGGGCGGCGAGTTCGAAGCGGACAGCGACATGCGTATCGCCCTGACCGGCGCGCCGATGCGGGCGGCCATCGACGGCACAAGGGTGACTTGGCACGCCAGCCATGCCCTGCCCGCCGGGGCGCGGCTGACCATCGGTGGGGCCGAGGCGGGCAGTTACGGCTATCTGCATGTGGGTGGCGGTTTTGCCGGCGAAACGTGCCTTGGGTCGCGCAGCGTACATGTGGCAAGTGGGCTGGGATCGGCGGTTGAGTCCGAGGCGCGGCTGGAAATCGGCGAGGAGAGCGCCCCTGTGGAGGTGAACCGGCTGCTGCCGGTCGAGCCCCGCTTCGCGGGGGGCACTGTGCGTGTCGTCCCGAGCCTGCAGACGGATTTCTTCGACGCCGGCCAGATCGAGCGGTTCGAGGCGACCCGGTTCAAGCGCGATGCGCGGGGCAGCCGCATGGGCGTGCGGCTGGATTTCGACGGCGAGGGCTTTCACAGCGATGCGGGCCTGAGTGTGCTGTCCGAAGTGGTGGTGCCCGGGGACATTCAGATCACCGGCGACGGCGCGCCCTTCGTGCTGTTGGGCGAGTGCCAGACAACGGGGGGATACCCGCGGATCGCGTCTGTACTGCCATGCGACCTGCCGACAGTGGTGCAGGCTGCGCCTGGCACGGCGCTGCGGTTCCGGTTCGTGACGCTGGAAGAGGCGGTGGAGGCCGAGCGCCGTGCCGCAACGCATCGCAAGGGGCTGCGATCGGCGCCGACACCGCTGGTGCGCGACCCGCATGACATACGAAATCTTCTGGCCTACCAGCTGATCAGCGGTGCCACGGCCGGACGAGAGCTTTAGGAGGCGAAAGAGACATGACGACGACGGTGGACCTGAACGCGGATATGGGCGAAAGCTTTGGCCCCTGGGTGATGGGCAACGACGCGGCCGTGCTGGATATCGTGACCTCGGCCAATGTCGCCTGTGGGCAGCACGCCGGGGACTGGGACGTGATGGCCAAGACAATGCGCGCGGCGACAGAGCGCGGTGTGGGCATCGGGGCGCATCCGGGGTTTCCCGATCTGCAGGGTTTCGGGCGGCGTCGGATGTCCCTGCCGGCAGAGAGCCTCGGTAACCTGGTGCGCTATCAGCTGGGTGCGGCGTTGGGCATTGCGCGGGCGGAAGGGGCCGAGGTGCGGCACCTGAAACTGCACGGGGCGCTGGCCAACATGGCGTCGGAGGACAAGGCGGTGGCGATGACCTGTTACGATGCCGCGTTGTCGGTCGCGCCGGAGCTTATCATCATGGTGCTGGCGGGCACGGCGCAGCAGGAGGCGGTGGCCGAACTTGGCTGTCGGGCGGCCTGCGAGATCTTTGCCGACCGCGCCTATAACGACGACGCGACGCTGGTTGATCGCAGCCAGCCGGGGGCTGTCATTCACGACCCCGAGGCCGCTGCCGCGCGGATGGTCGAGATGGTGGGGGCCGGGGCGATCATCACGGAAAGCGGCAAGCGCATTCCCACGCGGATCGATACGATTTGTCTGCATGGCGACACGCCCACCGCTGTCGACATCGCGGACCATGTCCGGCAAGCGTTGAAAGAGGCCGGAACGAAGCTGAAAATGTTTGCGGGAGACCCTGTTTCGGCGTGAGGGGCCCCATGTGCCTGGTCGTGCCGCCGCGCGGCCACATTTTCTTTCGATATGCTGCTGGCTGTCGTGACGTGGGTGTCACGCAGATTGCAACTTCGGTCGCACTGGCGCAGGGTGCTGAAAAAACCCGGAATGGAGATGTATCATGTTGCAGACCAACACCGCGACCACCCCCAACATTGCCCACTGGAAAGAGCGGGTCGAGCTGGCCGCGGCGTTTCGCTGGACCGCACGGTTGAACATGCATGAGGCTGTGGCGAACCATTTCAGCCTGTCGGTCAACGATGACGGAACGCAATTCCTGATGAACCCCAACCAGGTGCATTTCAGCCGGGTGAAGGCGTCGGACCTGCTGTTGATCGACGCCAAAGATCCCCAGACGCTGGACCGGCCCGGCGCGCCGGATCCGACTGCATGGGGGCTACATGGCGGGGTGCATCGGGCCTGTCCGCACCACCGCTGCCTGATGCATGTGCATTCGATCCACGCCACGGTGCTGGCCAGCCTGGCCGACAGCACTTTGCCGCCGATCGACCAGAACTGCGCCACCTTCTTCAACCGCTACGTCATCGACGACGGCTACGGCGGGCTTGCTTTCGAGGATGAGGGCGAGCGCTGTGCCCAGATGTTGGGGGATCCGTCCAAGAAAGTTATGATCATGGGCAACCACGGTATCCTGGTGATGGGTGACACGGTCGCGGATTGCTTTAACCGGATGTATTATTTCGAGCGGGCGGCGGAGACGTATATCCGCGCGTTGCAGACGGGCCAGACGTTGCGGGTGCTGTCGGACGAGGTGGCCGAAAAGACCGCGCGGGAGATGGAAGACTATCCAGAGCAGGGCGACCGACACCTGGCGGAACTGATGGCGATTCTCGACGCGGAAGGCTCTGATTACGCCGCGTGAGACGGGGCGGGCCAAAACTTTTCCGCAAAAGTTTTGCCAAAAGCTTTGATAAAGCTTTTGGCTAGGCGTGGCCGGCCTCGGAGGAGAGCGTGACGGAGCTGACGCCCAGCTTTTGCAGGGCGGCTTCCCACTTGGTTGCGTCAGCGTGGGAGAACACGATTTCCTTGTCGGCCTCGACCGTGAGCCAGGCGTTCTGGGACAATTCGCTTTCCAGCTGGCCGGGGCCCCAGCCGGCATAGCCCAAGGCCACGATGTTGCGCAGCGGACCACGGCCAAGCGCCAGGTCTTCCAAGATGTCCATCGTCGCGGTCATGGCGAAATCGTCGTTCACGTCGAGTGTGGAGATTGCAGAGTGGTAGCCGTAATCATGCAACACGAAACCGCGGCCATGTTCCACCGGGCCGCCGAAATGTACGGGTAGGTTGGTCATGTCCTGGCCCTGAGCGATCTCGAGTTGCTCCAGAAGGTCGCTGAGGCGCAGGTCGTCGGCGCGCTTGTTGACGATGAGACCCATCGCGCCCTCTGGTGAATGGGCGCAGATGAAGACGACCGACTGCGCGAAGCGGTCGTCGCCCATGGCGGGCATGGCGATCAGCAGTTTTCCGGTCAGGTCGATGTCGCTCAAGGCGGTCCCCGGTGGTTAGATTACAGGTCACATGATGGAGGTGCGGGGCGTTCTGTGCAACCATCCTGCCTTGAGAGTGCCGGGATTTCTCGCTTCAATGTGAATTGGCAAAGCCGATGAAACCCGCCATGAGAGGCCCCATGCAGAAGATCATGACCCTTTTGAAAGCCGCCCTGATCGCGGTCTGTGCCGCGCCGGTGTCGGCCCAGGATACCGCCAATATGGTGCGCGTCGATGTGCTGCCCGGATGGCGGGCGTCGGATGGCAGTCACTACGCCGCTTTGCGGCTGGACCTTGCACCGGGGTGGAAGACCTATTGGCGCAGTCCGGGTGAGGCCGGTGTGCCGCCGCTGTTCAACTGGCGCGGATCGCGCAACCTTTCGGGGGTCGACGTGATCTGGCCCGCCCCCAAGCCGGTGCCGCAATTCGGGTTTATGACCATCGGGTACGATGATGACGTGGTTGTGCCGTTGCACATCCGCCCCAAGGCGGGCGGGCGTGACGTGCGGCTGGAAGGCCAGCTGGAAATCGGTGTGTGCAAGGATATCTGCGTGCCGGTCAGCGTGAACGTGGCGCAGGTCTTGCCGAGTGCCGCGAAAAAGCCGGACCCCGCCATCGTCGCGGCCCTGACCGCGCGGCCTTATGGTGCCGACGAGGCCGGGGTGCGGAGCGTGGCGTGCCGGTTGTCGCCCGTGGCGGGTGGCGTGCAACTGACCGCGACGATCCGGATGCCGAAGCTGGGCGTGTCGGAATACGCGGTGGTCGAATCAAGTGACCCCAAGGTCTGGGTCTCGCCGCCCGAGACCACGCGGCAGGGTGACAGCCTGATCGCGCGGACGGTGTTGAACCATATCGACGGGCGGTCCTTTGCGGTCGACCGCAGGGGCCTGCGCTTTACCGTGCTGAGCCGGGGTGGCGCCGTGGATATTCAGGGCTGTTCGGCGGGCTGACGGCGAAAGGCGTGGCGCAGGGCCACGGCGGTATAGAGCAGAACCACGATCATAAGGGTTCCCGCGATGAAGAGCATCAGTGCTGTCGGCATCGGGGATGCAAAGGCCAGCGCGGCGATCGGTCCGGGCAGGCTGCCGGTCAGTGCCGCAAAACCCAGCGTGGCGGCGAAGAGCGCCGCGATGGCCACCCCGCCCACCAGCATGATACCGCGCAATTCCCCGGGTTTTGAGCGCAGGGCGCGGCGCAGGGAGGCGGTCTGTCGCGCGACGTCGGACTGGATGGCAATGATCGCGGGTACCAGCAGCAGGACGAGGACCATGCCGAAGGCCAGGCCGTAGACCAGCGTTATGACCGTGGGTTTGATGAACTGCGCCTGTGTGGATTGCTCGAACAGAAGCGGGGTGAGGCCAAGCACCGTGGTAAGCGTCGTCAGCATGACGGGGCGCAACCGGTCGACGGCGCCTTCGATGATTGCGGGGACGATGCCGCGCTCCTTGGCGTAATCGTCGATGGTTGTCACCAGCACGATCGAGTCATTGATGATGATGCCGGTCATGCCCAAGAGCCCCACGACCGTGAACATCGACAGCGGCACCTCCCAAAAGGCGTGCCCGTATATCGTGCCGACAAGACCGAAGGGGATGATCGACATCACCACGATGGGCCGCGTCCAGCTGGCGAAAACCCAGGCGAGGACGAGGTAGATCCCGGTCAGCGTCAGGATCAGGCCGAGGCGGGCGTCGTTCAGAAACTCGCTTTCCTGTTCGGCGAGGCCGCCAAGCTGCCATTCGACCTGGTGGACGCTGGCGATGCGGGGCAGGATCTCGGTTTCAAGCGCGGTGCTGATCTCGGCGGCGCGGGCGGGGTCATCTTCGGAAATGTCGCCGGTGACATTGATGTGGCGGATGCCGTTCTCGCGCCGGATTGTGGAGAAGCCCACGCGCTCGGTCACGCTGACGATATCCGCCAGCGGCACGTAGGCGCCGGTGGGCGCGCGGATCTGCATGCGTTCGAGGAAGTCGGCGGTAAGCTCGGGTTCCGGCACCTCGACGCGGATTTCGGCGCTGCGGGCGCTGTCGGGATAGGTCGCGGCCTCGATCCCGTTGAGGCGGTTGCGCAGGACGCTGCCCATGCCGTCGATGGTGAAGCCCAGCGCCTGGCCCTGCGGCGTGAGTTCGAGGATCAATTCCTGCTTGTCATAGGCCAAGTTGTCTTCGACCGCCGACACCTCGGGGTAGTCGAGCAGCGCGGATTTGAGCGCTTCGGAGGCGTCTTTCAGCGTCTCGGCACTGGCGCCGTAGAATTCGACGTCGAGCGCGTCGCCGCCGGGGCCCGAGCGCCAGCCTCGAAAGCTGAGTTCCTCGGTCAGGGGGTGGCGGGTGACGGCGTCCTGCAACTCGGCAACGAACGCGAAGGAGGAATAGGGGCGCAGGTCGGGGTCGATCAGTTCGATGGATATGCCGCCCAGCTGGTCGGGTTCCTTGGTGTCGGCACCGGCAAGGCCGCCGCCGGAATTGCCGCCGATCTGGGCGATGGCGAACTTGATGGGGTTGGCGCCGTAGCGGTCCTCGTAGTCGGCGCCGAGGTCTTCGACGGCGGTCTGGATCTGGCGCATCATGGCCAGCGTGTCCTCGCGCGTGGCGCCGGGGGCCATCGAGAAGTTGCCGGTCACGCTGCCGCGTTCGGGGGCGTTGAAGAAGCGCCATTGCACGTCGCCCTTGATGAAGAGCGCGGCCTGCGAAGCCAGGAGCACGATGATCCCCGCCAGCACCGGGTAGCGGGCGCGGATGACCAGCGCCATGAACGGGCGGAAGGCACGTTCGCGCAGCCAGACGAAGCCGCGGTTCACAGTGCGCGAGGGCCAGTCGTACCAGCGCTCCTTGCCCGCATGGGTCAGCGCATGGGACATGTGATGGGGCAGGATCAGGAAGCATTCCACCAGCGAGGCCGTCAGGACGACGATCACGGTAAAGGGAATGTCGATGATGAGGTCGCCGAAGCGCCCGCCGATGGCGACCAGACCGAAGAAGGCAATGAGCGTGGTCAGGGTGGCGGAGAAAACGGGCAGGGCCATGCGCTGGGCGGCGCGTTCGGCGGCTTGTACGGGGCTTTCGCGATATTTGCGTACACGGGCGTCGGCATGTTCGCCCACCACGATGGCATCATCCACCACGATGCCGAGCGTGATGATGAGCGCGAAGAGCGAGATCATGTTGATGGTCAGCCCCGCCGCGTACATCAGCGCGATCGCTGCCAGCATTGCGACGGGAATGCCCGCGGCGACCCAGAAGGCGGTGCGAGCGTTGAGGAACAGGAACAGCAGCGACACCACTAACAGGAGGCCGGTCAGGCCATTGTCCATGAGCATGTCGAGTCGGCCGGAGATGGCGTCGGAGCGTGTGTTTATGAGCGTCAGTTCCGTGCCTTCGGGCAGGGTGGCTTCCATCCGGGCGGCGATCTCTTCGACCTGGGCCTGGATGGCGAGTGCGTCGCCATTGGCGGAGCGGTCGACGCGGATCTGAAGGGCTGGGTTGTCGCCGACGAAATACTGGCGTTCGCGGTCGATGCCTTCGACCCGCACATTGGCCACGTCGCCGATGGTAAGCTTGGAGCCGTCGGGGTTGGAGCGCAGGATCAGCGCCTCGATCTGGTCGGTGTCGCGTTTCTCGGTGCCGATGCGGACGCGTGTGGCGCCGCCGGTCACGTCGCCGGCCGGGTCGGTGTCGGCCTCGGCGGCGATCACGGCGGCAATCTCGGCCATGGTGATGTCATAGGCGATGAGGTTCGTCGTGGGCACCTCGACGATAGTGTGCGGCGCGGCGACGCCCTGAAGCGTGGTGCGGGTGACGCCCGCGTCGTAGAGGCGGGTGACCAGCTCGTCGGCGAACTGCCCGAGCTGGGGCGTGGCGACGGGGCCGGTCAGGACGATATCGGTGACGCGGTCGCGCCATGCGCCGCGGGTGACGCGCGGCTCCTCCGCCTCTTCGGGCAGGTCGGTGATGCTGTCGACGGCGGCCGAGACGTCATCGGCGGCGCGGCCCATGTCCCAGCCCGGCTCGAATTCAAGCTGGATGCTGGCGGTGTTTTCGCGGGAGGTGGCCTGAGAGGTTTCCACGCCCTCGACGGCCAGAAGCGCGGGTTCGAGCACCTGCACGATGCCCGCGTCGATATCCTCGGCGCTGGCGCCGTCCCAGAGAACCGAGACGCTGACCTCGTCCACGACGACATCGGGGAAGAACTGTGCCTGCATCCGGGGCGCGGCGGCGAGGCCGAGGACCACGAGAACGACAAGCAGAAGGTTCGCCGCGGTGGGGTGGCGGGTGAAATAGGAGAGCATGCCGCCGGCGCTCTCGGGCAGATCGCGGACCATGGGTTAGCTGCCCATGCGGCGTTCGAGCCGCTCGACGGTCCGTGCCGGCACTTCCGGCTGCTCGAGTTGACCCAGAAGGCGGGTCTTCATGGCGGCGGGAATGTCGGGGCTGTCCTCGACAAACTGGCGCAGGCGGGCGCGGCGGTCCTCGCTGAGTTCCAGCATCTGGGCGGTATCGTCGGACTGGGGCGCGTTGCCCAACGGGCGCACCTTGAGGCCGGGGCCGAGAAGCGGGCTGCGTTCGGTCACGATGTCCAGTCCGTCGAGGTCATCGCCGGATACGAGAATGTCATTGCCCTGTCGGCGGACCAGCGTGACGGGGACGGCGCGCAGGCGGTCCTCGGCCGTCAGCGCCAGCACGGTGCCGTCCGAGCCGAGCGCCGTGGCGGGCAGACGAACGACGTTGTCGAGGGGCGGTTCCTCGATCAGGACCGAGACGAAGTCGCGGGGTTTGAGGCCCTGGGGGTCGTCGATGCGGGCATAGACAAGACGTCCGGTCTGGCCTTCCTCGACCCCGGCGCTGTCGCGGGTGATGCGGCCGGTGGTTTCCATTTCCAGACCGAAGACGTCGAGACGGATGCGGACGGGCGCGAGGATCAGGTCGCCGTTTTCATCCAGCAGGCGGCGGTGCTGGGCGGTAGAGACGCGGAAGGCCACGTCGAGTGCGGAGGTGTCGATGAGATCGGCCAGTTTCTCGTTGGCGGAAACGAGCCGACCTTCGACCACGCTGACGCCTTGTAACGTGCCGGTGAAAGGGGCGGTGATGGTGGTCTCGTCCAATGCCTTCTGCGCCTCGGCGAGCGCGATGCGGCTGCGCGATAGACGGGTCTGTGCCTGGTCGACACGGGCCTCGGCGGTGGCTTCTGCCTGGCGTCGGGTCAGGACGGCCTGTTCGGCGCTGGCCGCGTCGAGTTCGGCGAGTTCCACGGCGGCGGCAGTGCCAACGCCGCGCTCTTCGAGGTCAAGCTGGCGGTCCAGGGCCCTTTTGCGCAGTTCGGCCTGCGACTGCGCCGCGGCAAGCTCGTCGCGGGCGAGGTTGAGGCCGCGCTCGGCCTCGCGCACCTCGGCCTCGGCATCAGTCAAATCGGCGCGGGCGAGGTCCAGCGCGAATTGTGCGTCCGAAGGGTCGATCCGGGCCAGAACCTGCCCGTCGCGGACGCGGCCGCCATCCTCGAACAGCGCGGTCAACTCGGTCACGCGGCCCGGCGCATCGGAGCGGATTTCGAGCGTCCGGCGGCTTTCGACCTCGCCATAGGCGGTCAGGACGGGCGTCTGGGTGCCCGGCTCGGCGGTCACGGTGTTGACGGCGAAGACACGCTCGCGCCGCTCGGGCGCTTGGGTTTCGGCGCTCATGCGTTCCTGCACAGCCGAAAAGACGATCTGACCGGCATAGGCGAACAGGCCCACTGTCAGGGACAGCAGGAACAGTCCGGTCAGGCTGTGGCGCAGGAACCGCATTCAGATCAACCTTTTAAGCCACTTGGCGCGGGGCAGTCATACCATATAGATAGACGCTCGCGGCAAGGTTTCATGGGGCTGATACGCGGCCAAAGGTCACTTCCGTCGCAAATGTTCGTCCAGACGCGGCATTATTTCGACGAAATTGCAGGGGCTGTGGCGGTAATCGAACTGGTAGGCCAGGATTTCGTCCCACGCATCCTTGCAGGCGCCGGGGCTGCCGGGCAGGGCGAAAAGATAGGTGCCGTTCGCCACGCCCCCCGTCGCGCGGGATTGCACTGCGGACGTACCGATCTTTTTCATCGAAACTATGGTGAAGACCGTGCCGAACGCGTCGATTTCCTTTTCGTAGACATCCCTGTGCGCCTCGACCGTGACGTCGCGGCCCGTAAGGCCGGTGCCGCCGGTGGAAAGGACAACGTCGATTTCGGGGCTGGCGATCCATTCGCGCAGTTGCTCGGTAATCTGGTCGCGCTCGTCGCGGACGACCATGCGGTCGGAGAGGATATGGCCCGCGGCCTCGATGCGTTCGACTAACACGGCACCAGAGCGGTCCTGGCTGAGGTCGCGGCTGTCGGAGACGGTCAAGACGGCGATGCGGACCGGGATGAAGTCCTTGGTTTCATCGATGCGGCTCATGTTCGGGTCAGGTCCTTTCGATCAGGGCGAGGCGCAGGGCGAGGCCGGTGAAGATGGCGGCGCAGACATAGCCGATGCCGCGGGCAAAGTTGGGCGAGCGGGCCATGCGGCGGCCAAGGCCGCCTGCGAATATGCCGACGGCGGCATTGACGATGAAACCGCCCGCCGCGATTATCGCGCCGAAGACCAGGAACTGGGCCAAGATGCTGCCTTGGGAGGGGTCGATAAACTGCGGCAAGAAAGCCAGCACGAAGAGGATCACCTTCGGGTTTGTCAGGTTCACGATCATTCCATCGCGGAAGGCGCGGGAGGGTTTGATTTCTGGCGTCTCGCCGGTCTGTAGTGGGTGGCGCAAGGCCTGCCACGCGAGCCACAGCAGGTAGGCAATGCCGGCCCAGCGGATCACGTCGAAGAGCCACGGCAAGGTGGCGATCGCTGCGCCGAGGCCAAGGCCGGCCAGCGTGACATGCACCATGCCGCCGAGAACGATCCCGGCGCTGGCGGCCACGGCAGGACGCGGGCCACCGCGCAGGCCCTGGCCCAGGCAGAACATCATGTCCGCCCCGGGCGTGAGGTTGAGCGCGACAGCGGCGGGGATGAAGGCCAGCAGGGTGAGCGGGTCGATCATCAGAGCTCGAACCAGTTGGGGCGGGGGCCGAGATTGACCACCTGCGTCGCCCCGATGCGGCCGGTCACACCCCAGCTGTCGTGGATATGGCCGCAGAGGGCCAGTTTGGGCTGAATGCGCTCGATCGCGTCGCGGATGGCGGTGGAGCCCACGGACATGTCCAGCGAGGTAAGATCGGCGACGCCCTTGGGCGGGGAATGCAAGACAAGGATATCGGCGGTCTCGCATGAGGCGAGCAGCGTCGCGGCCTCTTCGTTGGACAGGTCGCAGGACCAGTCGCCGAAGGGCGTGACCGGCACGCCGTAGCCGAGACCGAAGAGGGAGAGGTCGCCTTGGCTGGTGCCGGTACCATGCAGTACGGTCATATTCGGCAGGGCCGCCGAGGTGAGTTCCTGATAGCTTTCGGCGTTGCCGGGGACGGCGACAATGTGAGCCGTGATGCCCGATAGCATCTCCATCGCCTCGTCCAGCCCGGCGCGGTGGTTGCAGAAATCGCCAGCGCCGATGACGAGGTCGGCCTCGGCGCTGGCGCCGACAAGGTCGGCGGCGCGGGCGCGAGCGAGGTGCAGGTCGGAAAAGGCGAGGATCTTCATGTCTGTCCTTCGAGGCGGGCCTGGAGGTCGAGCAGGTCGGCCCAGGCAGCGCGTTTTTCGTGTGGTTTGCGCAGCAGGTAGGCGGGATGGAACATCGGGAGGGCGGGCTTGCCAAACGCTTGCGTCCACTGGCCGCGCAGGCGGGTGATGCCGCGTTTGCCGAGTGCGGCCTGGCAGCTGATATTGCCCATGAGCACGATCACCTCGGGGTCGGCCAGTTGTACGTGACGTTCCACGAAGGGCAGCATCATGGCGATTTCCTGCGGGTTCGGGTCGCGGTTCTGCGGCGGGCGCCAGGGCAGGATGTTGGTGATATAGGCGCCGGTGTCGGCGTCGTCGTTGCCGCGCGCGTGTCCGATGGCGGCGAGCATCCGGTCGAGCAATTGCCCGGCGCGGCCGACGAAGGGTTTGCCTTGCTGGTCCTCGTCACGTCCCGGCGCCTCGCCGATGATCATCAGGCGGGCGGAGGGGTGGCCGTCGGAGAACACCAGATTGCGCGCGCCGCGTTTCAGGTCGCAATGCTCGAACGCGGCGAGGGCGGATCTGAGCGCGTCGAGGGAGCTTGCATCGGCGGCGGCGAACCCGGCCTCGGCGGCGGTGTCGACCTCGGGCGGCTTGGCCGGGATGGGGGGCGCGGACTCCGCTTTCCTTGCCGGTGTCAGCTTTTCGGGTACTTCGTAGCGGTTTACCGGCGTATCGCCGATCGCCTCGGTCGCGCCGAGGTCGATCTGCCAGTCGAGCATGGCAAGGGCGGTGTGCGAATCCAAGGGGGCGGTCATGGGGCGGAAGATAGCGGCTGTGGCGGGGCGGGGGAAGACGGGTTGCTTATCGGGCGGGATGGCCTCTCTCGCGGTGGGGCGCGGACTGTGGGATGGTGGGGTGGAACCCCACCCTACGCTTGCCCCGAGCGCCGGGCTTTCCTATAAGCGCGCAGGCAGTTGACGTCGGAGCGCTGGCATGACTTTTCAACACGCGCATCTTCTGGGGATCGAGCCCCTGGCGCAGTCGGATATCTCTACCCTGCTTGATTTGTCGGACCAGTACGTGGACCTCAATCGTCGCGACCAGAAGCATGCCGATGCGCTGGCGGGGCTGACGCAGATCAACATGTTTTTCGAGAACTCGACCCGGACGCAGGCCAGTTTCGAGCTGGCGGGCAAGCGGCTGGGGGCGGATGTGATGAACATGGCGATGCAGGCATCGTCGATCAAGAAAGGCGAGACGCTGATCGACACGGCGATGACGCTGAACGCCATGCATCCCGACCTACTGGTGGTGCGGCATCCGCAATCGGGGGCGGTGGATCTGCTGGCGCAGAAAGTGAATTGCGCCGTTCTGAATGCGGGTGACGGGCGGCACGAGCATCCCACCCAGGCGCTCTTGGACGCGCTGACAATCCGGCGGGCGAAAGGCCGGCTGCATCGGTTGAGCATCGCGATCTGCGGGGATATCGCGCACAGCCGTGTGGCGCGATCGAACATCATCCTTCTGGGCAAGATGGAGAACCGGGTGCGGCTGGTGGGGCCGCCCACGCTGATGCCGGCGGGAATTGCCGAATTCGGTGTCGAGGTGTTCGAGGACATGCGCGAAGGGCTGAAGGATGTGGACGTGGTGATGATGCTGCGCCTGCAACGGGAGCGGATGGATGGCGGCTTCATCCCCAGCGAGCGGGAATATTACCACCGCTATGGCCTGGACGCCGAAAAGCTGCGCCATGCCAAGGCGGATGCCATTGTCATGCATCCCGGCCCGATGAACCGGGGCGTGGAGATCGACGGAGAGATCGCCGATGACATCAACCGCAGCGTGATCCAGGAACAGGTCGAGATGGGCGTGGCCGTGCGCATGGCGGCCATGGACCTGCTGGCACGAAACCTGCGGGCAAGGCCCAAGGAGGTGATGGCATGAGCGACCGGATCGAAATACGCGAAAGCGAGAGCGGCGTGGTGCGCGTCTTTGACGTGGACCTGGACCGCGCGGAGGCCGAGACCTTCAACCGGCGCAACGGCAGTTGGCCGTTGCAGGATGCGCTTGGGGCCGAAACGCTGGACCCGCATCATGTCGACCTGATCCAGGTAGAGGACCTGACTGGCTTTGGCCTGCACCAGTACCTGGAAGAGGGGATGGGCGTTTCCTGGGACGATCTGGAAGACGAGCACGTGGTTGTCGAAGGTCTGAAGGGTACGGTGCTGATTGTTGGCTCGCGGGCCTTTGGCGGGCAGGCGCAGGTTTTGACCCCGCGGGCGCCGCTGACGCTGGTGGCGACGTTGAACGAAGAGAAGGCGCCGGTGCAGTTCGAACCGCTGCCGAGCGCCGGGGCGCAGGTGGCACCCGCACCGGAGGAGGCCGCCGAGGCCGAGCCTAAGAAGAAATCGGACGCGGCGATATCGGGCCGGGTGGCGATGATCGCGCTGCTTGTCCTGTTCGTGCTGACGGCTGTCGTGGTGTGGGTGGCTTCGTGAGCGACCCGCGTTCCGTCATGGTGCCGCAGGCGGAACTTGAACCCGGAGAGCGGGTTTTGGAAATTTTTCATGCGGATCGCACGGCTTATTGGCGTGACCATGCCTGGATGGCCGCGGGCGCGATGGCGCTGGGCATGGGCGTGCTTTGGGCCATCGGCAATCCGCATGTCTGGACTGGTGCCGTGGGCGGGTTGGCCGCGATCGCTGTACGCGCCGGGTATTTGGCGTCGGACGAGATGAAGGCGCGGTGGGATCTGACCGACCGGCGCGTGCTGGGCCCCTTGGGCAAGCAGGCGTGGCTGCGGGACATCGCGCAGATACGCGTTCTGGGCTCGGCCGTGCAGATCGTCACGGCGGGGGGAGACAAGCACCTGATGAAATACCAGGCCGACCGGGACGCCGTGAAAACCCGGATCGAGGCGGCGGTAGCGGAGACGCGCCCGTGACCGCCTTGCAGGACGAGTGGGAGGGCATTCTCGATCCCGGCGAACAGGTGCTGTGGCAGGGGCGGCCCGATCCGGCCATCACATTCCGGGCGGCGCATGCCGCGGCGCTGGTCTTTGGGTTGTTCTTCGCGGGGTTTGCGCTGTTCTGGATGGTGATGGCGGCGCAGGCGGGTGGTATGTTCTGGATGTTCGGACTGATCCATTTCTCGGTCGGGCTGGGGATCGCCTTTGGCGGGATCTTCTGGGAGCCTTGGAAACGGCGGCACACGTGGTACACGCTGACCGACAGGAGGGCTTTCATCGCGCGGGACCTGCCGTTCCGGGGCCGGACGCTGAAAAGCTATCCCATTACGGACCGGACACGGCTTGAGTTCCAGGATGGTGCGCCGGGGTCGATCATGTTCGACCACGAGATGCGACGGCGCAAGAACGGGCATTACCGCGTGGACATCGGTTTCGAGCGGATCGCTAAGGCCGAGGAGGTGCTGCGTCTGATGCGGCAGGTTCAGGAAAGGCAGAGTGCATGACGAAGGTGCTGTTCGAGAACGCGCGGCTGGTCGATCCCGAGGCGGGAGAGGTGACCGAGGGCTGGCTGCTGGTCGAGGATGGCCGCATCAAGGCTCGGGGATACGAGGCGGCCGCGCAAGGGGCGGATGAGCGGGTCGATTGCGGTGGCAAATTCCTGGCGCCGGGCATGGTGGACTTGGGCGTAAAGGTCTGCGAGCCGGGCGAGCGGCACAAGGAAAGTTACCGCAGCGCCGGGGCCGCGGCGGCGGCGGGAGGCGTGACAACGATGATCACCCGGCCCGACACGCTGACCGCGATCGACAGCCCGGAAACGCTGGAATTCGTTGCCCGCCGCGCCAATGAGGCTGCGCCGGTAAACGTGCTGCCCATGGCGGCACTGACCAAAGGGCGCGAGGGGCGCGAGATGACCGAGATCGGGTTTCTGATGGATGCCGGTGCGGTGGCCTTTACCGATTGCGATCATGTGGTGACTGACAACAAGGTGCTGAGCCGGGCGCTGACCTATGCGCGCAGCCTGGGCGCCTTGGTGATCGGGCATGTGCAGGATCCGGGGCTGAGCGCCGGGGCGGCGGCGACGAGCGGCAAGTTCGCCTCGCTGCGCGGCTTGCCGGGGGTGGGCACCGTGGCCGAGCGCATAGGGCTGGAGCGTGACCTTGCGCTGGTCGAGGCGACGGGCGCGCGGTATCACATCGACCAGGTGACGACGGCGGCCAGCCTGCCGGCGCTGGACCGTGCCAAGAGGGCGGGTCTGGACGTGACGGCGGGCACGTCGATCCATCACCTGACTCTGAACGAGCTGGACGTGGCGGACTATCGCACCTTTTTCAAGGTCAAGCCGCCGCTGCGGTCCGAAGATGACCGGCGCGCCATGGTTGAGGCGGTGCGAGACGGCAGGATCGACATCATCGGCTCGATGCACACGCCGCAGGACGAGGAATCCAAACGTCTGCCCTTCGAGGAGGCGGCGAGCGGGGCAGTGGCGCTGGAAACCCTGCTGCCAGCGGCGTTGCGGCTCTACCATTCGGGCGAACTTGACCTGCCTTGCCTGTTCCGGGCGCTGGCGCTGAACCCGGCCAAGCGGCTGGGTTTGGAAGCGGGGCGCCTGGCCGAGGGGGCCCCGGCGGACCTTGTTCTGTTCGACGCCGATGTGCCTTTCGTACTGGACCGCTGGACGCTGCGCTCGAAATCGAAAAATACCCCGTTTGACGGGCAACGCTTGCAGGGTAGGGTTCTTGCGACCTATGTTTCCGGGAAAGTGGTTTTCGAGAACTTAAATGCCTGATTTCCAGTCAAGTTTGACCGTTCTCGCCTTGTGGGGCGTCCTTGGATACCTGATTGGGTCGATCCCGTTCGGGATGGTGGTGGCTCGTGTCCTGGGCCTTGGCAACCTTCGCAACATCGGCTCGGGCAATATCGGCGCCACCAACGTGTTGCGCACGGGGAATAAGCTGGGGGCGTTGGCAACGCTGATCCTGGACGGTGGCAAGGGCGCGGCAGCGGTGCTGCTGGCGCGGGCGGTGGCGGGTGAGGATGCCGCGCAACTTGCGGGGCTCGCCGCCTTCGCCGGGCATTGTTACCCGGTCTGGCTGTCGTTTCGCGGCGGCAAGGGGGTGGCGACGTTCCTTGGCATCATGCTGGGGCTGGCCTGGCCGGTGGGCATTGCATGTTGCCTGAGCTGGCTGGTGGCGGCGGCGGCGACCCGGATCTCGAGCATGGCGGCGATCTACATGGCGGCGCTATCGACGATCTGGATGGTGTTCCTGGGGTACCGGGATCTGTTCGTGCTGGGCATCATATTGACGCTGTTCATCTTTTTCCGTCATGGCAGCAATATACGGCGGCTGCGGGACGGAACGGAGCCGAAGATCGGCCAGAAATAATCGCGGCTGCGCTTGGTTAGGCAATCATCGCCAATTTTGCGAGAAGAGTAATAAAAAGGTGTAGTGCTTGACCTTTCCGTGGTTTCTGCTATTTCTGTTGTGACAGAAATTTATGGAATCACGTTATGGAGCTTTCGCCCGCCACACAGAACTTCATCCTTCACTGGGGAGAGATGGGCGCGAAATGGGGGGTCAACCGCTCGGTCGCGCAGATCCACGCGCTGCTTCATGTCATGCCGGACCCGATGACGGCCGAGGAAATCAGCGAGACACTCAACCTTGCGCGGTCGAACGTATCCAACGGGCTGAAGGAATTGCAGGCCTGGAAGCTGGTGAAGGTCAGCCGGCAACTTGGCGACCGGCGGGATCATTTCACCTCGGTGCGTGACATGTTCGACCTTGTGACGGTTGTCATCGAGGGACGCCGAGAGCGGGAATACGCGCCGACACTGGCCGCGCTGCGGGCGGTGGCCGACGAGGCGGAAGCAGACGGCACGCCGAGACAGGTGCGCGGACGCATCCACGAGACGCTGGAGACGATGCAGCTTTTCGATGACTGGTATCGTGACGTGTCGCGCCTGCCGCGTGCGGTTCAACTGAGCGCGGTGAAACTGGGCGCGCGTGTTGCGAAGTTCCTGCCGAAAGGCAAATCCGCATAAAAAATTTGGCTGGAGATTTCACTCATGACAGAAATAACTGCAAATATAAAACTGCACGAGATATACGTGGTCGATCCCGTGGCGTTCTTTTTCGCGCTGGTGGGCGCACCGCTGGCGGTGGCCGCGGGGGGCTTTTGGGCCTTGGGAATTCCGGTCGTAGCCGTAGTGTTCGGCGGACCTTTCTACTTGGCGATCGGGGTGCCGGTATTGCTGTGGTACCTGGGCCGCAGGCCGCCAGAACCGTTTCGCATCGCGGGGCTGGCGCTGGTCAGCTACGGCGTGCCGGCGGGCCTCTTCATGCTGTACCTTCTGGCGACCGGCGGCCAGAGCGCGGCGCAGGAATTCGTCATATTCGCTGGGTTCGGCCTGATCTTTGCCCCGCTCTGGGGCAGCGTTTTCGGCATCTTCTACCGCAATTTCCGGCGCGAGTTCTACGCGCGCCCCATCTGAAGGAGACATGACATGATGGTATTTCTACTGAGTTTCATAGGGCTGGCTTTGGCCGCCTTGGCGGTGTTGACCCGGATGATCCTGCTGATCGGATCGATGCAGCGGGACTGTCCCGAGACCGGGCCAGCGGCGCGGCTGGTGGCGGTGACCGTCGCCACGGGGTTCTGCGCCATCGGTGCGGGCGGCGTGTTGCTCATCGCGGCCGCGTTCCCGATCCTGTCGCAGGCGCCGGTGATGGCGTTCTTCGTCGGGTTGGGGCTGGCCGTGCTGTGCCTTGGCTTGGGCTTCTCGCACGCGGTCAATACGCTGCGGCTGACGCTTGCCAGGTCCAAGATGCTTGCCGATAGCTGAGGCGGGTGCTGACAGATGGAAAGGCCGCCCTGCTCGGGGCGGCCTTTTCTGTTTGCGTGTGAGGCCCCGGGTCAAGCCCGGGGCGGGAGCGCTTATCAGTAGCTGAATTCTTCGTAAATCTTGGTCAGGTCGCCATTCCACGCGCCGTGATAGCGGTCGAGCAATTCGTCCGCCGGTACGCGGCCGGACTCGACGCTTTCCTGAAGGGCGTTGAGGAAATGGGTCTCGTCGGGGACCATGCCGCCGGCGCCGGGGCGGGCGCGGGCCTTTAGGCCGGCCTCGGCGATGGAAAGCACCTCGCGGGCGAGGTCGTGCATCGAGATGTTGCCGACCTTGGCATCCAGCGCCTGTTCGCTGGCGGCCACGCGCAGGGCCTCGCGCGTCTCGGTATCCCAGCCCTTGGCCAAGTCCCACGCGGCGTCGAGCGCGGACTGGTTGTACATCAGCCCGACCCAGAAGGCGGGAAGGGCACAAAGCCGCCGCCACGGGCCGCCATCGGCGCCGCGCATTTCCATGAATTTCTTGATCCGCGCCTCGGGGAAGATCGTGGTCAGGTGATCGGCCCAGTCGGACAGCGTTGGCGTTTCGCCGGGCAGAGCGGGCAGTTCGCCCTTGAGGAAGTCGCGGAAGGATTGACCGAGCGCGTCAATATACTGTCCGTGGCGGTAGACGAAATACATCGGCACATCGAGGGCGTATTGGGCATAACGCTCGAACCCGAAGCCATCCTCGAACACGAAGGGCAGCATGCCGGTACGGTCCGCATCCAAGTCGCGCCAGACGCGGGCGCGCCAGGACTTGTGGCCGTTGGGCTGTCCGTCGAGGAAGGGCGAATTGGCAAAAAGCGCAGTGGCCACGGGTTGCAGGGCCAGCGCGACGCGCAATTTTTGGACCATGTCAGCCTCGGACGCGAAATCGAGGTTGACCTGCACGGTACAGGTGCGGCGCATCATGGTCTGGCCCATCGTGCCGACCTTTTGCATGTAGGCGTCCATGAGCTTGTAGCGGCCCTTGGGCATCAGCGGCATGTCTTCGTGCCGCCAGATCGGCGCCGCTCCGAGGCCGATGAAGCCGACGCCAACCTTGTCGGCGACGTCCTTGACCTCGGCCAAGTGGACGTTCACCTCGTCGCAGGTGTGGTGGATCGTCTCGACCGGGGCGCCGGAGAGTTCAAGCTGGCCACCGGGTTCAAGGCTGACATTGGCGCCGTCCTTTTCGAGGCCGATGAGGTTGTCCCCTTCCATGACAGGGGACCAGCCGTGCTTGTCGCGCAGGCCTTCAAGAACGGCGCGCACGCTGCGGTCGCCGTCGTAGGGAATGGGCTTGAGCGTGTCCTTGCAGTAGCCGAACTTTTCGTGCTCGGTGCCGATGCGCCAGTCGTCGCGCGGTTTGCAGCCGCTTTCGAGATAGCCTGCCAGTTGGGCCTCTGACTCGATCGGGCCGCCGCCGGATTGGGGGATGGACATAGAGAATTTTCCTGCGTTGCGCGCGAACTTGGGGGAGAGGCTTGGCCCGAATGAGCGGGGGTGTCAATGCAGCCGATTGGAGTAGGTGGACCAGACGGTCACGGTGTCGCGATCTTGTGACGAGAGCGCCGCGAGCATTTTCTGCACGCGAAGGCCCGGCAGGGTGGCGAAGGCGTCGAAGAGCGTGTCGGCCCCTTGCGCGGTGGTCGGGATCATCAGGGCGGGCTGGCCAGGTTGATGCAGGCCCCAGTGGGCGGGCTTGGCGGCGTGGTCGAGCGTGAGGCGGGACATCTCGGCCAGATCGACGGTGCCTCCGGTGAGCGGGCCGAAATAGGTGACTCGGCCCTCATCCACCTGCACGATACCGGGCCCGCCGGTGGCGCCGCGGAAGCGGGCGCGTTGCAGGCCGATGAAGCCAAGTGCGGCGCCGATGGGCAGAAGCGCGTATCCGACCCAGGACAGGATGCCGATAAAGCCAAGCGACCACCAGGCACCGAGGGCGATGACGGCGATGCCGATCAACACTTCGCGCCAGCGGGTGAGGCTTTGAGCGGCTTCGGGGCGGATGAAGCTCATTTCCAGTCTCCGAAGCGCTGTTGCCAGACGGCCATGGCGGCCACGGCGGCGGTGTCGGCGCGCAGGATGCGCGGGCCGAGGGCCGTGGGGTGCGCGAAAGGACAGGCTTTGAGCCGCGCGCGTTCAGCGTCTGAAAAGCCGCCTTCGGGGCCTATGAGAATCGCCCAGGGCGCCGTTTGTCCGTCTTTGCGGACGGCCTCGCCTGGTCCGGCGAGGGCTTCGTCGCAGAACATCAGTTGGCGGTTCTCCGGCCAGTCGGCAAGCAGGCGGTCGAGCTTCTGCAGGTCCGTCACTTCGGGGACATATGTGCCGCCGCATTGCTCGGCGGCCTCGACGGCATGGGCCTGAAGGCGGTCTTGCCGGATGCGTTCGGAATTGGTGAAATCGGTCTGAACGGGCAAGATGCGGGCGGCGCCCATCTCGGCGGCCTTCTCGACGATGAAGTCGGTGCGGGCCTTCTTGATCGGTGCAAAAAGCAGCCAGAGGTCGGGCGGGTCTTGCTGAGGGCGGGTCTGACGCTCGACGTTCAGCAGGCCTTTGCGCTTGCCCGCCTCGGCCACGGTGGCGTGCCATTCGCCATCATGGCCGTTGAAGAGCAGGACAGCGTCGCCCGCGCCCTGCCGCATGACCCCGAAGAGATAATGCGCCTGGTCGCGGTCCAGAGGAACCGTTTGCCCTTCCCCGAGCGGGTGCTCTACATAAAGCCTGATCTTTGCAGTCGACATGGGGCCAACATATGACCGGACCGAACCAGACGCCAGATGCGACCGGCGAGGTGGCCGATGCCGTCAAGGGCAACTGGGTGGACAGCTCGGCCCCGGCCTGGAGCCGGCCCTATCTGCGGCTGAGTCGGGCGGACCGGCCGATCGGGACGTGGCTGCTGTTGCTGCCGTGTTGGTGGGGGCTGTTGTTGTCGATGCTGCATGACGGGCGCGCCACGTGGCACGACCTGTGGATATTCGCGGGCTGCGGGATCGGCGCGTTCCTGATGCGGGGCGCGGGGTGCACGTGGAACGACATCACCGACCGGCACATAGACGGATCGGTCTCCCGAACGGCCTCGCGCCCGATCCCGTCGGGGCAGGTGAGCGTGATGCAGGCGCTGGCGTGGTTGGTGGCGCAGGCTCTGGTGGCGTTCTGCATTTTGCTGACGTTCAACATGGCGGCAATTATCTTGGGGGTCATCTCGCTGGCGCCGGTCTGCATCTATCCGTTTGCCAAGCGGTTCACGTGGTGGCCGCAGATTTTCCTGGGCCTCGCGTTCAACTGGGGGGCGCTGCTGGCATGGACGGCGCATAGCGGGCGTCTGGAATGGCCGGCGGTGGTGCTGTACCTGGCTGGAATTGCATGGACGCTGTTCTATGACACGGTCTATGCCCAGCAGGATGCCGAGGACGACGCGCTGATCGGCGTGAAATCCACGGCGCGGCTGTTCGCGGAACGCACGCCAGCCTGGCTTCAGAGGTTCCTGATCGGCGCGGTCAGCCTGATGGCCATTGCGGTGATCGGCGCGGCTGTGAGCAGCTCGGCTCTGGCGGTGCTGGTGGCGCTGATCGGTCCGTGGGCGTTCGGCTGGCACTTGTTCTGGCAGCTCAGGCAGTTCGACATGGAGGACGATCCGACTCTCTTGCGATTGTTCCGGTCGAACCGCGATGCGGGCCTGCTGCCCCTGCCGTTTTTCGCCGCAGCCCTTTTCGTTTGATTGCACTCACGCCCCGTGGCGAATAAATAGGCTGGGTGGTAAACAACGGCGAGCCTGCGGTTCATGCGCCTTTCCTCCATCTTCGCTATTTTAGGGACGTTTTTCCTTGCCTTCGTGCTGTGTCTTTTCGCGGCACGATTCTCGGTACAGGTGATCGAGGAGGGCTCGCGCAACTCGGTGCGGGACACGCTGGACGAGCGCGGCATGACCTGGACCGAAGTGGACGCAGACGGGTTGCAGGTGTTTCTTGCGGGCACGGCGCCATCCGAGGCCACGCGCTTTCGGGCGCTGTCCATCGCGGGTAGCGTCGTAGAATCCGCTCGGATCATCGACCAGATGCTGGTGGCCGACAGTGCCGATATCGCGCCACCGCGATTCTCGGTCGAGATCCTGAGCAATGACAGCGGACTGTCGCTGATCGGGCTGATTCCGGCGTCGACCGACCGCGAGCAACTGATCGAGGACGTCGCTGATAGCGCGCCGGGCAAGGAAGTGACGGACCTTCTGGAAACCGCCGATTATCCGCAACCCGATAGCTGGGACGAGGCGCTTGACTATGCCGTTGGTATCCTGGAGCGGATGCCGCGCACCAAGATCTCGGTCGAGGCGCGGCGGGTCAGCGTGGTGGCCATGGCCGACAGCGAAGAGGACAAGCGCAACCTGGAAACCCAACTGGCGCGACGGGTGCCTGAGGGTGTGCGCCTGCGGCTGGACATCTCGGCGCCACGCCCGGTGATCACGCCTTTCACGTTGCGCTATCTGCTGGAGGATGGCGAGGGCAGCTTTGACGCCTGCGCGGCCGATACCGAAGCCGCGAAGGACCGTATCCTTGCCGCCGCCGGGCAGGCCGGCTTGCAGCAGAAGGCACAATGCACGCTGGCGTTGGGGGTTCCGTCTCCGCAATGGGGCCGCGCGGCCGAGCTTGCGATCGGGGCGCTGGGCGAACTGGGGGGTGGCAGCGTCACGTTCTCGGACGCCGATATCGCGCTCGTGGCAGCGGAAGGGACCGACGAGAAACTTTATGACACGGTGATCGGGCAGCTGGAGACGAGCCTGCCCGATGTCTTTGCGCTCAAGGCTGTGCTGCCCGAGCCCAAGGACGACGCCGAGCAGGCGCCGCCGGAATTCGTCGCGACGCTCTCGCCTGAGGGGCTGGTACAGATCCGCGGCCGGGTCGAAAGCGCGCAGGCCCGCGAGATGGTCGACAGTTTCGCAAAGGCCAAGTTCAGCTCGGACGTCGTGAGCACGACGGCGCGGGTGGCCGAAAACCTGCCTGCGGACTGGACGGTGCGGGTGCTGACAGGGCTTGAGGCGCTGGCCTACCTGTCCAACGGCGCCGTGACGGTCGGCCCGGAGGAGATCGCCGTGTCGGGTCTGACCGGGCAGGAGGACTCCAGTGCGAAAATCTCGGCGATGTTCGCGGCCAAGCTTGGCGAAGCGGCGGAGTTCGATATCGACGTCGCCTACCGTGAGGAGCTGGACCCTGTGGCCAGCAAGCCCACGCCCGAGGAGTGTGAGGCTCAGATCGCCGAGGTGCAGGCCGAGAACAAGATCACGTTCGAACCGGGCGAGACCGATGTTGACGCCAACGGTGCAGAGATCATGGACCGGATCGCGGCGATCCTGAAAGCCTGCGGCGAGATCCGGATGGAGATCCAGGGCCATACCGACAGCCAGGGGCGCGAGGTGATGAACCAGCAGCTGAGCCAGGCGCGGGCGCAGTCGGTGCTGAACGAATTGCGGACGCGGCGGGTGCTGACCTCGGCCATACGGGCCAAGGGATACGGCGAAAGCGATCCCATCGCCGACAATGACAGCGAGGAAGGCCGCGAGGCCAACCGCCGGATCGAATTCCGGGTGATACGTCCGGAACCGATCGAAGAACAGCAAACAACGCTTGAAGCGCTGGAAGAAGAAGCGCTAAACGAGACCGATGCGGCGGGTGGGGACGCCGAGCAGGAATCTGGGACGGATGAACAGAACTGAATTTATCATAGCCACGGCGATTGTCCTGTTCGTGGCGTTCTGCATGGGATGGTTCGCCAATTGGCTGGTGCATCGGTTCATCCGGGTGTCTGGTTCCGACGTGGGTGAACTGGAACGCATGGCGCAGGAACTGCACGAGGCAGAGGAAACCCGCGACCAGGCGATCACCTACCTGCAGCAGCGCGAGGCAGAACTGACCAACCAGCTGAGCCAGGCCGAGGCGGAATTGTCGGCGACGATGGACGGGCTGCGCGAGGCGCGACACGAAGCCGAGGAACTGCGTAACGCGCTGGAAGGAAGCCGCGCCTGAGGCACGGTGCGAAAGCCTTCGACATGGCGAAGTTCACGATAGCGTAGGGCGTAGTTTCGCGCTGGCACCGCATGGCGTAAGGTAACGCCAACGTGGGATGGTCCCCGGTGTCTTGAGGAGCCGTAACGCTTGTTCCTGTCGCTCAATTGCCTAGTTTCCAGAGTGACGCTGCCCGGTGCGACCGAGTGGCAGATCGCCGAACCGCACGCGCGATGACCGAGCGAGCCTTCGTATGATAAGACGTTCCCTTCCCGTGGCCGTTGTAGCGATCCTGGTATCGCTTTTCCTGCACGTCGCAGGCTTTGGCTGGCGGCAGGTTCTGGACGCGCCCGAGGAGCCGCCGGAGACGCAAGAGGCGCCGCCACCGCCCGAGACGGGACGCAACTTCGAGGATCTTGTCGAACCGCTACCGGAGCCGCCCGCACCGGAGCCGGCAGAGGCGCCCCAGCCGCCCGATGCGCAGCAACCGGATCGGATGCAGACAAGCCAGGCTATGGTGGCCTCGGACAATCCCGAGAACGTCACCGCTCCCGATGGTCCGGCGGGCGAAACCGGGAGCCCTGATGAGGGGGCCGGTCGCCCGGCCGAGGAGGCGGCAGAGGACAGTGGCGAGGACAGCAGCACGTCGGACATCGCCATGATTGCGCCCGACGCGCCCGAGGCCACCCCGCAACCGCCTGAAGGTACCGAGGATGCCGCGCCGCAGCCCGCCGAAGAGACCGCTGAGACCGAGGTGCTGCCCGAGCCCGAGACTGCCACAACAGAGACCGACGAAGCTGCGCTGGCCCCGACGCCAGAGGCGCCGGAGAACGTGATCGCTGCGGACGATCCGGACCTGGCGGCCTCGGCCGTCACCCGGTCGCTGCGTCCGCCAGCGACACGGCCCACGGCGGAACAGCTTGGGGTTCCGGACAATCCTCCGGCGCAGGCCAGCCGCACGCCTACCTACGAATCGCCCCTGACCGCCTACAAGCGCGACGGAACCGACCTTACGGCGCTCGGTCGTGTCGGCAATGCCAGCCCTGGTGATTTCGGTGGTTCCGGGGGGCAGGGCAACGCGGGCACGACGAATTATGCCGGTCGGGTCTTGATGAAGCTCAATCGCGGGCCGCGGGTGGACAACCAGGCCACGGGCATGGCGCGGGTCTATTTCCAGATCAACGCGGACGGGTCACTCGGCTGGATACGTATCCTCGACAGTTCCGGCTCGTCAGGAATTCGCAGCGCTGCTCAGGACCAAGTGCGCAGTGCGGCGCCCTTTCCGCGCCCTCCGGGGGGGCAGCCGGAAAAGCTGGTTTTCGTCTATCGCAATCGTTGAATGCAGGGGAGATCCGTTGCACCTGACGTCGAACACTTCGATCTGGCTCAGCAGCGTCCACATCGTGTCGGGCGTGTGGACTCGGAACACCCGGCGCTTGCGCAAGGGATCGCCGGCGACGCGGGTGAGGTCGATCAATTGATGCTCCGTGAAATGTGGATTCCAGCGTATTTTTTAGGGATACATTGTATATATAAATACCGTAAGGGCTCCGAAGGTCAGCCGTCCCGAGGTATTCAAGGCATGCCGATCCGTCAGGCCTTGGCAAAATTGACAATTGCCTCCACGAGGCAGTCCAAACTGTCGGTGTGCGGTGTGCCGGGGGGCAGCGCGTGGGCCATCAGCGAGAGTTCGGTGCAGGCGATCAGCAGGTGATCCGCACCGTCCGCGGTCATTCGCGCCGCAATATGCCCCAGCCTCGGAGCAAGCGTATCGAGCGCCTCGCCTGCCTTGACCGCGCGGATGATGGACAAAAGCGCGTCCTCGTCTTTGGCCCACCGAGGCTGGAGGTCGTAGGCTGCGAAGACGGTCTCGAAGACGCCTGTCTTGCGTGTGGCCGGGGACGCGAGCATGCCGACCGTTCGCGCACCCGCAGTGGCGAGATGCTCGGCGGTCAGGTCGATCATGTTCAGAAACGGCAGGCTGGTGGCGTGGGTCACCGCGACGGCGTAGTGATGGGCGGTGTTGCACGGCATCGCAAGCGCCTGCGCTCCGGCGCGTTCAAGATCCTGCGCCATGGACATCAGCACAGGCATGGGGTCGGCGCCGCCGCCCTCGATCAGTGCTTTTATCCGAGACGGAACCTGCGAGTTCTGGTGCACGATCAGCGGAACATGGTCGGCGTCGTCCTGTGCCGGTACGGCGGCCAGAACCTTCTGCATGAGCAGGATGGTGGCCTCTGGCCCCATCCCGCCCAGTATTCCGACCGGCTTCATCGCAGGGTTACTTCGGCACGTCGAAGCAATGGCTGTACCCGGTCAGGCCGATGGCTCCGCCGGTGTGCAGGAAGACGATGCGCTCGCCTTTCTTGAAATGCCCCTTGCGGCAGAGGTCGATGAGGCCCGCGGCGCCCTTGGCCGAATAGACCGGGTCGAGCAGGATCGCCTCGGTCCGGGCGAAGAGGTCGATGGCCTCCAGCGTGTCCTCCGCGGGGATGCCGTAGCCGGGGCCGACGTAGTCGGTGTTGGCGACCACGTCCTCGCGCGCAACGACGCCGGGACAACCCAGTTTCTCGGCGGTCTTTACGGCGAGGTTGTAGACGTTTTCCTCTTGCTTGGGTCTGGGTGCGCGGACGCCGATACCCAAGAGCGGGATCTGCGCGTTCATCGCCTTGAGGCCGGTGATCAGGCCCGCCTGTGTGCCCGCCGAGCCGGTTGCGTGAACGACGTGGTCGACGTCGAGGCCCATTGTGACGAACTGGTTCAACATCTCGAAGGCGCAGTTGACGTAGCCCAGCGCGCCTGTCGCGTTGGAGCCGCCGCCGGGGATGGTGTAGACCTTTTTGCCCTCTTCGCGAAATTTGTCGGCCACGGCTTCCATTTCGGCATTCATGTCGAGGTCGGGGCCGCGATGTTCCATCGTCGCGCCGTGCAGGTGATCGAGCAGGACGTTGCCGTTGTACTTGTAGTTATCGTAATTGTAGCCGGTCCGGTCCTCGAGCAGGATATGGCAGGCAAGGCCAAGCTTTGCCGCCGCCGCCGCGGTCTGGCGGGCGTGGTTCGACTGGGTCGCGCCCTGGGTCATGACCATTTCGGCGCCTTGTTCCTGCGCTTCGGCCATCAGGAATTCCAGCTTGCGGGTCTTGTTGCCGCCCGTGGAGAGCCCCGTGCAGTCGTCCCGCTTGATCCAGATCTCGGGACCGCCCAGAGCCTCGCTGAGACGGGGCATGGGTTCGAGCGGGGTGGCGAGATGCGCGAGGCGCACTCGGGGGAACTTGGCGAGATTCATGTAGTCCTATCCTTTGGAATTCGCGGTGAGTTTCGCAGGTCCGGCCAGTTTGTCCAGCCGGATATCGGCGGCCAGCGCGTGGCCTTCCATCCGTTCGGCGCGGCTGATGGCGGCGCTGGCACGGGCAAGGTCGTGCACGGCCTCGTCCGACACGGTCTGCCAGGTCACGGTTTTGAGGAACTTGTGCACCGAAAGCCCCCCGGTATAGCGGGCGGCACCGGACGTGGGCAGCACGTGATTGGTGCCCGACGCCTTGTCGCCGAAGCTGACGGTGGTGTTCGCGCCCAGGAAAAGCGAGCCGTAAGCGGTGAGCCGCTCGCGCCACCAGCCGAGGTCCTCGGCCATGACCTGAAGATGTTCGGGCGCCTTGGCATCGGCGTAGTGCGCCATGTCCTCGGGCGTGTCGCAAAGCACGATTTCGGCCAGGTCGGCCCATGCCTGGCTGGCGGCGGCGCGGTTCGGGCCCGGAAGCGCGTCAATCAACTCGGGCACGCGGGCCAGGACCGTGTCGGCCAGCATGCGGTCGGTGGTGGCAAGCCAGACGGGGCTGGTCGTCCCATGTTCGGCCTGGCTGACCAGATCGACGGCCACGACCTCGGCATCGGCGGTGTGATCGGCGAGGATGAGGCTGTCGGTTGGACCGGCGAACATGTCGATGCCGATGGGGCCGAACAACTGGCGCTTGGCTTCGGCGACATACGCGTTGCCGGGACCGACAAGGATATCCGCGGCGGGTGCCCCGAACATGCCGAAGGCCATGGCGGCGATGCCCTGCACCCCGCCGATGCACAGGATGCGCGTGGCACCGGCAAGATGCATGGCGTAAAGCATCGCGTCGGGAATGCCCGCGTCACCGTTTGGAGGCGAGCAGGCGGTGATATCGGGCACGCCCGCCTCGCGGGCGGTTGCGATGGACATGAGCGCCGAGGCGATATGGGTGTAGCGTCCGCCGGGCACGTAGCATCCGGTGGCCTGCACGGGGATCTGTCGCTGTCCGGCGATCAGGCCGGGGCGCAGCTCGATCTGCATGTCCTGCGCGGAGGCGCGTTGCGCAGCGGCAAAGCGCGAGATGTTGTCGTGGGCCCAGCGGATGTGATCCCTGAGGTCTTGCGGGACGCGCGCGATGGCGGCCTCGATGGTGGCGGCGGGCACGGCGACCTCGCCGGTCCAGCCGTCAAGCTGGCGGGCATATTCCAAGGCTGTCTGGGCTCCGCCGGCCCTTAGCCGGCCGAGCATGACCTGAACGGTGTCCGCGATGTCGGCGGCGGTTTGGGGGGGCTGACCGGGGGCGGTCTTGAGATGGGTAAGGGGCATGGCAAATCTCCTGTCCCTATCCCGATTGCGCCGATTGTAGCTTTCAAGCAAGGGTCGTGATCCCTGCGCGCACCTGTTTTTCCAAGGCCGGAAGAGCGTTTTCGGGAAAGGCGAAACTGCGACCGGGGCAGAAGAATATTCGTACGAATTTTCGTGTCAGGCGGGACGGCCGCGCAGCATGGCGAAATGCTTTGGGATCGAAGGAATGAAGAACAACAGCCACCATCCCATGCTGAACGCGATCAGCATTCCGGGGATCCACAGGATCGACAGCACGAGGCCGATGCCGCCCGTGATTGTCGTTGCGGCATGTTGAGGGGCCAGGCGCAGCATCAGAAGATGCAACAGCTTGCCACCGTCCAGAGGCTGTACCGGCAAGAGGTTGAAGATGGCCAGAAAGCCGTTGATATGGGCGAAAAGACCGAGATACTCGGCGAACTGTGCCTGCGGCGAGGAGAGGATCAGCATCGGATCGGTGTAGCCCGATGCATTTGCGAAAACGCTGTCCCAAAGCGCATCCGAGGCCAGCGATGCCAGCGCCCAGAGTACGAGGTTCACGATCGGTCCCATCGCCACGATCAGTTCCTGCTGATGCGCCGTCGCCGAGCGGGCGCGTTCGCAGAAACCGCCGCCGCCATATAGCATGACCCGGCGGACCGGCACGCCCTGGACAACGCAGGCCCAGGCGTGGCCCATCTCGTGCAGGAAGATCGAGACCATGAGCATGGTGACGGACGCCGCCGTCCACGCGATGTCACCGCTGCCCGTGTAGGCAAAGAAGGCCAGCAGCAAGAAGATCGAGCTGCCGATCTGAACCGGAACGCCGAAGGGACCGCGAAATTCGAAAACGGGGTTGGTATCCTGGAACAAAGTTTTCTTCCTTTTGCCGGTATCTGGCTGTCGTCGGCATGGGCTGCATGGTTTCCAAGAAGCTTGTAGAGGTTAATGTGAGCAGAACTGTGGCAGGCGGCGACGAGGTGATGGAATTGCCATGACGAAGATTGTGATCCTGACTGGTGCCGGGATATCCGCCGAAAGCGGCCTGGGCACGTTCCGTGACGAGGACGGGCTCTGGGTGCGGCACCGGATCGAGGACGTGGCGACGCCGGAGGGGTTTGCGCGTAATCCCGCGCTGGTGCAGACATTTTACAATGCGCGAAGGGCGCAAGCCGCTGGCGCGCGGCCCAACCCGGCCCACAAGGCGCTGGCGCGGTTGGAGGCCGAGCATGACGGCGAAGTGCTGGTGATCACGCAGAATGTCGATGGTCTGCACGAGGCCGCCGGAAGCCGTAACGTACTGCATATGCACGGTCAGCTGGACCAGGCGTTGTGCCACGCCTGTGGTCATCGCTGGCCCGCGCCTGACGAGATGCGCATCGAGGATGCCTGCCCCGAATGCGGGCGGTGCCAGACCCGGCCCGATGTCGTGTGGTTCGGCGAGATCCCTTATTGGATGGACCGGATCGACCCGGCGTTGGCCGAGGCGGATATCTTTGCCGCGATCGGAACCTCGGGCAACGTCTATCCGGCGGCGGCCTATGGTCAGCACGCACGGCGGATGGGCGCGCATACGGTGGAGCTGAACCTGGAGGTCTCCACCGCTTCGCGCGACTTTGATGAGCACCGCCGTGGACCGGCCAGCGAGGTTGTGCCGCTTTGGGTGGACGAGGTTCTGAACGGGTGAACCGGCTCCGCCCGCTCGGCCCGATGTTGAATTGCAGGCGGGCGACAGGAGGCCGGGCGCTTCGGTCAGCCGCCGAGATGGCTGGAGAATTCCACCACGATCGGGTCGAAGCTGATGTTGCGGATTGACGTGTCGCCGTGGGGGTTCTGGTCGGTTGATATGTCGTCGCCCATGGTGTCGCTGAGATAGGTGACCGCATTCAGATACCCCGGCAGATTGCGCTGGGTCAGGATAAGCCCGCCATCCTCGGCCGGACCGATGGTGGCACAGCCGATGGGCGCGCAGCCGGGTACGGACCGAAGGCGCGTGGTGGCGATGGGATCGGTGATGATACGGCTGACGAAGCGGGCCCCGTCGGAGGGTTGCCAGCGCCAGACCTCGGTGGGCGCGGTGCGGATCGACGTGGCGGTGCCGTCGCCGCCGTCTTCGCGAGCGGAGAAGATCACCGATGCGAAGACGGCCCGTCCGTTCCGTCCGATGGTCAGTTCGGTGCCCAGCGTCATGATCGGACCGTTGCCGTCGAAATCCCGGTCGGCGCCGGAACGGGCAACCGTTGGTACGATGTCGGCGGTCAGGTCCCGCAGGACTATGGTGCCCTCTTCGGCGAAAGCGGCGGGAATGGCGGTGGTAATTGCAATGAAAGTCAGTGTGAGAAGGCGTTTCATGACAAAGGCTCCTTTGAAGGTTGATGGATATGCGTCGGTCCGGACGGTGCCGGGGTTCAACCATGCTTTCCTTTCCGGCTCGCGCCGGGCAGGGTGGCGGCACGACAGGAGAGCGCAGATGACAGGCCATATTGACCCCACAAAAGAGTGTTTCGCCCGATTCCGCGAGATGGAGAGGCCGGGCCCTGTGCATATGCTGAACCTCGTAAGACTGCGGCAGGTCGCGGCCTACGAAGACGGGACGCAGGCGACGGGCGCCGAGGCCTATGCGGCCTATGGTCGGGAGAGTGCGTCGGTTCTGCGTGACTTGGGCGGACGGATCGTCTGGGCGGGCCAGCCGGAACTGATGCTGATCGGGCCGGCGGACCAGGCCTGGGACATCGCCTTCATCGCGGAGTATCCCAGCGTGTCCGCCTTTGTCGGCATGTTGCGCGACCCTGCGTATCGCACGGCCGTGCGGCACAGGCAGGCGGCGGTGGCGGACTCGCGACTGATCCGAATGCGCCCGGGTATTCCCGGCGCCGGGTTCGGGGACATGACGATGGTCGAGGGATGAGGGTGTTGCAGGGCGAACGAGTATGAAGCAGGCGGTCGTCTTTGACCTGGACGGGACGCTGATCGACAGCGCGCCGGACATTCATGCCGCAGCCAACACGGTGCTGGAGCGTCGGGATATCGCGCCTTTCACGCTGGCCGAGGCGCGCGGTTTCGTGGGCCACGGCGCGGCGGTATTCGTCGAACGTTGCCTGTCGGCGCGTGGTTTGGCCGCGGACACGGCGTTGCAGGCGGAGGTCCTGGACGAGTTTCTGGCTCTTTACGAGGGCGCCGTTCACCTTACGTTGCCATATCCAGGGGTGGTGGCTTGCCTTGACGCTTTGGCGGCCGAGGAGCTGGACCTGGCGGTCTGCACCAACAAGCCGGAAGGGCCAACCGCGGCGGTGCTGACGCATCTGGGACTGGACCGGCATTTCGGCGTGGTGGTCGGTGGCGATACTATGGCGGTGCGCAAACCCGACCCTGCGCCGCTGCTCGAGGTCATTGCGCGGGTCGGGGCAGCGAGAGTTGTTTTCGTGGGCGATAGCGAAGTCGATGCCGAAACCGCCGCGCGGGCCGAGGTGCCGTTCGCTCTATACACCGAGGGGTATCGCAGGACCTCGGCAGAGGAGTTGCCGCATGACGCGCGGTTTGATGCATTTGGTGACCTGCCCGCCATCGTGAGGCGGTTGCTGGCCGTAGGCTGAGCGCTTTCAATTCGTGGTGGCGCTGCTAGGCTGTGCCAAAGCGGGGCGCCCGAACAGAGCGAGCGGGGAAGATGCGAACACTGTCGAACACATCGCGTGTCGAAAACCTGCGCGGTTTTGTAGTCCTGTCGCGTTTTGCGAGTTCCCGGACCGGCACCGAGACTCGGGCCAAGGGGGCAGGGGCATGAGCGCAGACCTGAGCGCAAGATTACTGGCCGAGGTGGCGGCGCGGCGCGAGGATCTGGTGGCACTGACACAGGCGTTGATCCGCATCCCGACACTGAACCCGCCCGGGGCGCTCTACCGCGATATCTGTGATCTGCTGGACCGGCGGTTGCTGAAATCCGGGTTTCACACCGAACTGATCCGGGCCGAGGGTGCCGTGGGCGACAGTGACCGGCACCCGCGCTGGAACATCGTGGCGCGGCGCGAGGGCAGCGGCCCGGGGCAATGCGTGCATTTCAACAGTCATATTGACGTGGTCGAGGTGGGCCACGGCTGGACGGTCGACCCGTTCGGCGGCGAGGTGAAGGACGGCCGCGTCTATGGCCGGGGTGCCTGTGACATGAAGGGCGGGTTGGCGGCCAGTATCGTCGCCGCCGAGGCCTTCATCGCGGTCTGCCCCGAGTATGCCGGTGCCATCGAGATCAGTGGCACGGCGGACGAGGAATCGGGCGGGTTCGGTGGCGTCGCCTACCTGGCCGAAAAGGGATATTTCAGCCCCGACCGGGTGCAGCACGTGATCATACCCGAGCCGCTGAACAAGGATCGCATCTGTCTGGGACATCGCGGCGTATGGTGGGCCGAGATCGAGACGCTGGGCGAGATTGCCCATGGCTCGATGCCGTTCCTTGGCGATTGCGCGGTGCGGCACATGGGGGCGGTCGTGGCGGAGATGGAAAAAAGCCTGTTCCCGGCACTGGCGCAGAAGCGCACGGACATGCCCGTGGTGCCGGAAGGGGCAAAGCAGTCGACGCTGAACATCAACTCGATTCATGGCGGCGAGCCGGAACAGGACATGGATTATACCGGCCTGCCCAGCCCCTGCGTGCCCGACCGGTGCAGGATGGTGATCGACCGGCGGTTCCTGATTGAAGAGGATATTCGCGAGGTCGAACAGGAGGTTCGCGCCGTGTTGGAACGGGTGCGCGCGGGCCGGGCCGGGTTCGACTATACGATCAAGGCTATCCACAGTGTCGAGCCCACGATGACTGAGCGGGATGCGCCGGTCGTAGGCGCGGTGGCAGGCGCGGTCGAAACGGTTTTCGGACGCGAAGCGCAGTACGTGGTCAGCCCCGGCACCTATGACCAGAAGCATATCGACCGGATCGGGCGGCTGAAAAACTGCATCGCCTATGGGCCGGGCATACTGGACCTGGCGCACAAGCCAGATGAATACGTCGGTATAGACGATATGGTGGAAAGCGCGCAGGTCATGGCGTTGGCGTTGCACGGGTTGTTGAGGGCGTAGGGTGGGTGACAACCCACGCCGAGCGGGCTTGTGTCGAGGCACTCGGGTTTCGCCTTAGCTGCCAAACCACTTGATTTTGTGCCCAAGGCGAAGCCTGGCGGGATGTCGCGCTGAACACGGAAAGAGCAAGACCGTGTCCGGAGCGGTGTCAGACCGCGATGTTGTCGATGAGCCGCACGCCGGCAAGGTGCGCTGCCGCGAATAGGCGCGCGGGCTGCGCGGTGTCCGAGACGCTGCGCAAATCGGACTGGGCGCGCAGGTCGAGATAATCCACCTTCGTGAATCCGGCCTTGAGCAGGCGGGCCGTTGCGGCCTCGCGCAAGGGGTCGAACGCGTCACCGCGGGAGAGCCCCGCGGCAATCTCTTCCATTTCCTCGTGCAGGCGCGGGGCCGTGGTGCGGGCCCGGTCCGACAGCAGCAGGTTGCGCGAACTGAGCGCCAGCCCGTCGATGTCACGGATCGTGGGACAGCCATGCACGGTCACGCCCAAGTCGAGGTCGGCGGCAAGGCGGCGCACCACGAGGAGCTGTTGAAAGTCCTTCTCGCCGAAGAACGCATCGGTGGCGGAGGTCTGGGTGAACAGCTTGGTCACCACGGTGGCGACCCCGTCGAAATGGCCCGAGCGATAGGCGCCGTCCATCACGTCGGTCAGGCCAGAGACCGACACGCTGGTCGCAAAGCCGTCCGGGTAGACCTGATCGCCGCCGGGCACCCAGAGCGCGTCTATATCGAAGCGGGCGAGCTTTCTTGCGTCGTCGGTCTCGGTCCGGGGGTAGTTGGCCAGGTCCTCGGGGTTGTTGAACTGCTTGGGATTCACGAAGATCGTCACGATGACGTGGTCGCAGGTCTTTTTAGCCGCCGCCACCAGCGAGAGATGTCCGTCATGCAGCGCGCCCATCGTCGGCACCACGCCAATACGGGCGCCGGCCCGCAGCCATGGTGCGGTGGTGGCGCGAAGGTCGTCCAGTTGCCGCAGGATCGGCGCCGTCATTTTTCGGGGGCCTTGTCCGCGAACATATGCTCTTCGGCCGGAAAGGCGCGGGCGCGGACCTCTTCGGCATAGGCGGCTATGGCCTTTTCCGCGTCCTCGCCCAAGTTGGCGTAGCGCTTGACAAATTTCGGCTTGAAGGCGGTAAAGAGCCCGAGCATGTCGTAATGCACGAGGACCTGGCCGTCGCAACCCGCGGAGGCGCCGATGCCGATGGTCGGAATCGCGATCTCCTCGGTGATCTCGTCCGAAAGACTGGCGGGCAGCTTTTCCAGGACCACCGAGAAGGCGCCGGCATCCGCCACCGCGCGGGCGTCGCGCAGGACCTGTCCCGCGCCGGCGTCACGGCCCTGAACCTTGTAGCCGCCCAGCGTGTTGATCGATTGCGGCGTCAGTCCGATATGCGCCATGACCGGCACCCCGCGGGCCACCAAAAAGGCGATCGTCTCGGCCATGTGCACGCCGCCCTCGAGCTTGACCGCGGCGCAGCCGGTTTCGGCCATCATTCGCGACGCGTTGCGAAAGGCCTGTGCGGGGCTTTCCTCGTAAGAGCCGAAGGGCATGTCCACGACCAGCATCGCGGACTTGAGCCCCCGGGCCACGGCCTGTCCATGCATGATCATCATCTCCATGGTCACGGCCAGCGTGTTCTGCATGCCATGCAGGACCATGCCGACGCTGTCGCCCACGAGGACGAAATCGCAATGGGCATCCATCAGCTGCGCCATCGGCGTTGTGTAGGCGGTCAGCGATACGATGGGCGTGCCACCTTTCATGGCGCGGATATCGTCTGGCAGGGGGGCAGATTTGCGGGCTGTGGCGTTCATGGGACATTCCGGCATTGGCTTCTTGCGAGATGACCTAACAGGTAAGTGACAGCGAATCCAGTATGGAAGCATACGTGAGCAAGGCCCTGATATCCGGGCGAATTACGCGAAATGGCCAGACGCTTGCGCGGCACTGGCGCGGCAATTCGGGGCGACGCATCGGGAAGGGGCTTTCAAACCGTCGGAGAATCCTTAGGTTGATCAAACGGGATCCGACCACGCCCCCTGCGACACCCTGCTGTTCAGGATAGGAGACTTTCTTTGCGCCTTCTTGCTGTTTTCGCTTGGCTGATCGTGGCCGGCACCGGACTTGCCATGGCCCAGGAAAAGGCCACGGAAGCCGAGCGGCAGGAGGTGATCCGACTGTTGGGGCAACTTCCCGACATCGCACCGATCCGCGAGGATTTGCGGCTGCTGGGGTTCAGCGGCGAGAACCTGGAGTTGGCGGTGGACCAGGCAGAACTGCTTTACCGTGATCCGGTGATCGCGGGCTATGTCGCGGACCAAGTGATCGCCGCGTTCGAGGATCCGACCGCTGTGCGGGTTTCGGATGGCTTGATGTGGCCGTTAGTCGAGCGCGGGCTGGGCCATCTGCCGACGCGAGATCTGAAGTTCTATTACACCGTCGAGCGCAAGATCATGGAGACGCTGACGATCCGGCAATGCGGCATGGCGGTAAGTAACCGGATGCGCCCCGCAAGGTTTGCTGAACTGACGTCGCGCGTGGCGGCGCGGCTGAACACCGACGCGTTGCAGAAATATTACCGTATTCAGGCGAAGGCGGCCCGGGTTGGGGCGCGCCGTGCGCCGATCAAGTTGAGCGATGCGACCACTCAACGGGTCGAGGACCGCATCCAGGCCAGCATGACCCGCAGCATCCAGGCCACCGACCGGGCGCCGAGTCTGATGGTGGCGATGATGAATCTCGACCAGGCCAGCAACACCGAAGCCTGCGCCATCGGGCGGCTGTTCATGAACACAGTTCTTCAGTTCGAGGGCCGCGCCCTGCGCGAAACGCTGGTGTATATGAGCCGGCCGTGACCGCGGCGCTGCGGATCGGCAACCGGGCCGCACGGCGGCTTTGGCTGCATGCCAACGGGCTGGCTGATGCGCCGGGCGGGCCGGTGGATGTAATGGACATGATCCGGCGTCTGGGGTTCGTGCAGATCGACACGATCCGAAATGTCACCCGCGCCCATCACCATATCCTGTGGAGCCGCAACCGGAACTATCGCGAGCGGCAGTTGTGGCCGCTTCTGAAGAACCGGCAGCTGTTCGAGCATTTCACGCATGACGCCTCGCTGATTCCGATGGAGGTGCTGCCCTATTGGCAGCGGCAGTTCCGCCGGCTTGGGACAAAGGTTGCGCGGTCCGACTGGTACCGTTCGGGGCTGGGGCAGGAACAGGTGCAATGGATCCGTGAGCGGATCGCGCAAGAGGGGCCATTGTCGACTCACGCGTTCGACACCAAGGCGGAAAGCCGGGAAATGTGGGCGCGCCCGCCCCACAAGAAGGCGCTGGATCAGATGTGGTATGCAGGCGATTTGGCGACCTGTCACCGCGAGAATTTCGTGAAGTACTATGACCTTGGCGAGCGCGTGTTCCCTGTGGATCTGCGGCGCTGCCCGGGCGAGGACGTGGCGGCGGACTGGCTTTGTGATTCCGCGCTCGACCGACTGAGTATGGCCACGGTGGGCGAGGTGCAGCGGTTCTGGGAGGCGATGACATCCCCTGAGGCAAAAGCCTGGTCCGAGCGTCGCCGGTTGGTGCCCCTAGAGGTTGAAGGCGCGGACGGCACGTGGCGACAAGCCTGGGGCGTGGATGATATCGAAGACCGGCTGGCGGCGGCGGAAAGCGTGTCGTCGCATCTGCGCCTGCTCAACCCGTTCGACCCGGCGATACGCGACCGGGCGCGTCTGGAGCGGTTGTTCGGGTTTGCCTACCGAAACGAGATGTTCGTGCCGAAGGATCAGCGGATCTGGGGATACTACGTGTACCCTCTGCTGGAGGGCGATCGGTTTGTCGGGCGGCTGGAACTGAAAGCCGACCGGGCGGCGGGGTGGATGCAGGTGACGGGGTTCTGGCCGGAGCCGCGGGTCAAGTGGACCCCGCAGCGGTTGGCCAAGCTGGAGCGCGAACTGGAGCGCTTCGCGCGACTGGCGGGGATCCGGGACGTGGGCTGGAGCGTGTCGCGCCCGGTGTGATCCGTAAGATAGGGGTTGCGCCTAGGGCCAGGGCAGAGTGCCATGTGCCGAACGACGGCAAGGGAGGATTCAGATGCGATTGCAAGGAAAGACGGCGGTGGTCACCGGCGGGGCGAGCGGCTTTGGCGCAGGGATCGTGCGCAAGTTCATCGCCGAGGGTGCGCAGGTGATGATCGCGGACCTGAATGGCCCCGGCGCGATGGCCCTGGCAGAGGAACTGGGCGCAGCGGCCTGTCCGGTGAACGTGGCGGACCCGGCGAGCATGAAGGCGCTGACGCTGGCCACGGAGATGACGTTCGGCTTGCCGGATATCGTGGTGAACAATGCCGGAGTTACCCATCTGCCGACACCGGCGGAAGAGGTGACCGAGGAGGATTTTGACCGGGTCTTCGCGGTCAATTGCAAGTCGGTCTACCTTTCGGCGCAGAACTTCGTGCCGGGGATGAAGGCGCGAGGATCGGGCGTGTTCCTGAACGTCGCCTCCACCGCCGGGGTCAGCCCGCGGCCGAAACTGAACTGGTACAACGCATCGAAAGGCTGGATGATCACGGCGACCAAGGCACTGGCGGTCGAGCTAGCCCCCGAAGGTATAAGGGTGAATGCGCTGAACCCGGTGGCGGGCGAGACGCCACTCTTGAAATCCTTCATGGGCGAGGACACGCCCGAGATGCGGGCAAAGTTCCTGAGCACTATCCCACTGGGGCGGTTTTCGACGCCTGAGGATATGGGCAACGCGGCGTCCTTCCTGTGTAGCGACGAGGCGAGCATGATCACGGGCGTCTGCATGGAGGTGGATGGCGGGCGCTGCATTTAGGCGAGTGCATTGTCCGCGCGGAAAAAGGATAGAAAAAGTGCATTATCTATCACGGAAATTGTGCAGATGCGCGGCTGCGCCCGGGGCATAGAGCCTGTTCGTTTGAGGCCGGAGGCTTTGCGGATATGCGAAAGACCGGATTGCGGGCGCAAGGTCCATGAAAAAGCGCCGATTTCCGGTGCGCCGGGACGGCACTCCACGCCCTGTTTGCCCAGGGCCGCGATCAGATCACTGCGTGAAATGAAGTGGTCGCGAAGCACATGGATCACATAATCCGTGGCGCCTTGAAAAATGCTGACGAGATTGATGGCAATGGGCCGTTAATCGGCAACCACAATTATCGGCTGACAGACCAGAGGGATCTGCTGCGCTAGGCTCTGGCGGATTTCCCAGATTATTCTGCGAATAATCTGGGCCTGAGAAAATTCGTACGAATTTTCTCAGGCAACGCCAGCGCGCAGAGCATCGTGGATGTGGACGAGACCGCGCAGTTGGCCGGTGTCGTCCACGGCGAAAAGTGCGCTGATCTTGTTGGTGTTCATAACGCCGAGGGCTTCGATCAAAAGAGCTTCGGGCGCGATCGTATGGGGATCGCGCGTGGCGACTTCGCCTGCGCTGCGGGACATCAGACTGTCGAGGTTACGCCGGAGGTCACCGTCGGTGATGATCCCGGTCAAGCGTCCATCTTCAACCAATGCCGCGACGCCGAACCCCTTGGCCGTCATCTCGATCAGTGTTTCGGACATCGGTGTATCCGGAAGCACGGTGGGAAGCGCGTCGCCTGTATGCATGACCGCGGAGACCTTCAGCAGCTGTGCGCCCAACGTGCCGCCGGGGTGGAAGGTAAGAAAGTTCTCGCGCTCGAACCCGCGCAGTTTCATCATGGCCACAGCCAGCGCGTCGCCCATCGCCATGGTGCAGGTGGTCGAGGTGGTGGGCGCCATGCCGATGCCGCAGGCCTCGGGTGCGTCGGGCAGCGTGAGAACGTGATCGGCCTGTCGCGCCAGCGCGCTGTCGGGTTTCTTGGTAATTGCCACAAGCGGGATCGAGAAGCGCGCGCAGTGGGCGATGATATCCGCGAGTTCGCGCGTTTCGCCGGAGTTGGAAATCAGGATCACGGCGTCCTGGCGCGTGACCATGCCGAGATCGCCATGGCTGGCTTCGCCCGGGTGAACGTATTGCGCCGGCGTGCCGGTGGAGGCGAAGGTCGCCGCGATCTTCGCCGCCACGTGGCCGGACTTGCCCATGCCAGAGACGATGACCCGCCCCGGCACCTCAAGCAGGCGGTCGACCACGGTGTCGAACGTCTCGGTCAAGGTGTCGCGCATCAGGTCGAGCGCATCGCGTTCGATGGTCAGCACGTCACGCGCAATGTCGGTGGGAGTCGGAGTGTCCGTCATGTGGATCGCTTTGCTAAGGTGCGCCGAGCCTGTCCGAGCGGGCGGGGCCGGTCAAGCCTCGTCCTCGTGGACAATTTTGATGTGGGTCGTGCCGCGGGCTTCGGCCAGGGCCATTTGTTTCTGGCGTTCGCGGAAGCGGTTCTTGTCCGCCTCGGTGGTCTCATGCGCGCAGAGGTGGCAGGCGACGCCCTGTTCGTACTCTGGGCGCTTGGTGTCTTCTGGCAGGACGGGGCGGCGGCAGGCGTGGCACAATAGGTGCAGTCCTTCCTTCAGTCCGTGGCCCACCGACACGCGGCCGTCGAAGACGAAGCATTCACCCTGCCAGGTGCTGTCCTCCGGCGCGACCTCCTCCAGGTATTTCAGAATGCCACCCTTGAGGTGGTAGACGTCTTCGACGCCTTGGCCCAAGAGGTAGTTGGTCGATTTCTCACAGCGGATGCCGCCTGTGCAGAACATCGCGATGCGCTTGTTGTGGAAGCGGTGCTTGTTTTCCTCCCACCACGCGGGGAAGTCGCGGAAGCTTTCGGTTTTGGGGTCGATGGCGCCGTTGAAGGTGCCGATCGCCACCTCGTAGTCGTTGCGCGTGTCGATCACGGCTACGTCCGGCGACTGGATCAGGTCGTTCCAGTCGGCCGGATCAACGTAGTGTCCGACCTTTGCGACAGGGTCGACTTCGGGTTGACCCATCGTGACGATCTCTTTCTTCAGGCGCACCTTGAGGCGGCGGAAGGGCTGCGACGCGGCGGTGCTTTCCTTCCACTCCAGGTCGTCACATCCCGGCAGCGCTCGGATATGGGCGATAACAGAGCCGATCCCGGTGCGAGGACCGGCGATCGTGCCATTGATGCCCTCATGCGCCAGCAGCAGGGAACCCGATATCTTTTCCGCCTCGCAGAGGGCAAGCAGCGGCCCCTGTATGGCGGCGGGATCTTGGAACCGGGTAAAGTGGTAGAGCGCGGCGATGGTGTACATGCGCCGCGATCTACGCCCTTCGGTAGAATTCGGCAAGACCCGCGAGGTTAGCCTGCCGCGGTGCTCGTCAGGCGCTTCAGTTGCTTGGTGATGAAGTCCCGCGTGTTGCCGTCGGTCAGCTTGCCGTCCTCGATCTTTCCGGCGGAGCCGCCGATGGCGATCTCGAACCCGGCCTGAACGTTCGCGTTGATGACCGAGAGAACCTGGCGCAGGTCGTAATGCGCGGTGAGGCCTGCCGTGGCACCCGGCGACTGGGTGATGATCAGCGTGGGTTTGCCCGAGAAGGGCGCGTTCGGCTCTTTTGACATCCAGTCGATGGTATTCTTCAGCACGCCCGAGGTGCCGCGGTTGTATTCTGGTGACACCACGATGATGGCGTCCGCAGCGGCCAGCTTCTCGGCCAGGTCGCGGACAGGCTGAGGTGCGGTATCGCCGTCCTTGATGTCCTCATTGTAAAGCGGAATGTCGGCAATGTCGTGCCGGGTGACCGTCACGCCTTCGGGAACGAGGTCTTGCAGGGTGTCGGCCACGGACGTGCTGTGGCTGCCCTTGCGAAGCGAGCCGCTTATGGTGGCGAAATTCAGTGTTTTGGTCATGGTCATGTCTCCTTTGACACCAGACATAATCGGTTTGTGGATGAAGGAAACAGAAAGGTTCGCAGGCGTTCTCTGCGTTGGCGCACAGAAGTGAGGCTGGCGTTGACCATTGCGCATCGCTGCTTCAGGGTCCGGCGCGTGTTCGCAACAGGAGAGACTCATGCCAAAGGCCCTGATCGTCATCGATGTGCAGAACGATTTCTGCCCCGGGGGGGCGCTGGCCGTCGAGGGCGGAGACCGGATCGTGGCCGGGATCAACACGATGATGCGGGATGCGGGCGCCGTGATACTGACGCAGGACTGGCACCCGGCCGGGCATTCGTCGTTCGCGTCGAGCCACGACGGAAAAGCGCCGTTCGAGGTCATCGACATGCCCTATGGCTCGCAGGTTCTGTGGCCGGACCATTGTGTACAGGGGACGAAAGGCGCCGCGTTTCATTCCGACCTGGAAACCGACCGCGCCGACATGATCGTGCGGAAGGGATATAACCCGGCGATCGACAGTTACTCGGCTTTCTACGAGAACGATCACGAGACACCCACCGGCCTGCATGGCTACTTGCGGACCCGCGGAATCACCGAGTTGGTAATGGTCGGGCTGGCCACGGATTTCTGCGTGAACTACTCGGCGGTGGATGCAGCACGGCTGGGTTATCCGGTGACTGTGCTGCGTGATCTGTGCCGGGGGATCGACCTGGACGGGTCATTGGAGATCGCGCTGAAGGACATGCGTGCGGCGGGTGTAACGCTTGCCTGAGGGCCTGATCCGAGAAATCGAAGCCTGCCGTATCTGCGCTGACCGTTTTGCCTTAACGCAGACCGCCCATGCGCCGCGTCCTGTCGTGTGGTTCCGGCCCGGGGCGCGAATCCTCATCGCGGGCCAGGCGCCGGGCATGCGGGTGCACCAGTCGGGCAAGCCATTCGACGATCCGTCGGGCGACCGGCTGCGCGACTGGCTGGGAATGACGGCGGAGCAGTTCTATGACATGCGCCGGGTGGCGGTGATCCCGATGGCGTTCTGCTTTCCGGGGTATGACGCCAAGGGGTCAGATCTGCCACCGCCGAAGATCTGCGGCCAGACTTGGCATGACCGGGTGATGGCGGCCTTGGGGGAGGTCAAGTTACGGGTGATCGTGGGGGGCTATTCGCATCGCTACCACCTGGGCGAGAAGGGACCGGTGACCGAGACGGTGCGCAACTGGCGCGATTATGCGCCGGGGGTTTTCCCCTTGCCGCATCCGTCGTGGCGCAATACCGGGTGGCTGAAGAAAAACCCGTGGTTCGAGGCGGAAGTTCTGCCAGCACTGCGGGAAGAAGTGAGGCGCGCACTGGATGACTGAAACGACACATTTGGACCGGGCTCATGTGGCGATGGAAGCGGGCGGCGAGGCCGAGCGTCTGTGCTACTACCAGACGTTGACGGCGGCGGAACTGTTCCTGCTGCTGGAGGCGGAGGCCGAAGAGAATGATGTTGTGCCGCAAGCCTTCGAGTTGGAAGGTCGGACCTTCGTGCTGGCCTTTGATACCGAAGAGCGGCTGGCAGAGTTTGCCGGGGCAGAGGCGCATTACGTCGCGCTTTCGGGTCGGGCAGTTGCCGAGATGCTGGCCGAGGCAGGGCTGGGCCTTGGCCTGAACCTCGAGTCCGGGCCGCAGGCAGCGTTGTTGCCGAACGAGGCGATGGTCTGGCTGGCCGAAACGCTGGCCGAGGGTCCCGAAGAGGTGGAAGCGCAGCCGGATTCATTTCATCCGCCCAAGGGATTGCCTGAAGCGCTTGTTACCGCGCTCGACGCACGGCTGGCGGCGGCGGGCGGTCTGGCGGAACTGGCGTATCTCGTGGGTGTGACCTATGACAGCGGGGCCAAGGGCCACCTGCTGGGTGTGGTCGATGCCGTGCCCGAGGCGGAGCCGGCCATTGCGCGAGCCGTGTCGGAGGTGCTGGCGCTTTCCGGACTGGAGGCCGGATTGCTGGACGTGGGATTTTTCCGAAGCTCGGACCCGGCGGCGGCGCGGATGGCATTGGTGGGGCTGCGGTTTGACTTGCCCAAGGCTGAAGAGGCGAGACCGTCGACACCGGGGACCGATCCAGCGAAGCCGCCAAAGCTGCGGTAAGGAATTTTTTCCTTAGATAGGATGAGCCGGAATTCTCGCAATTTCCGCGCTCTTCTTCCGGCCTCGCTCGGACAGTGTCAGCGTGGGTCAGTAGCCCAGATCGCGGTCGACGAGGTGAAGCAGTGGCTCGCCCGCCTCACCACGGCGGATGTTTTCCACGATCACCTGCGCCGCGGTATCGGGACGGGTTTCCGAGGCAATATGCGGCGTCACTGTAACCTTCGGGTGAGCCCAGTAAGGATGCTCGGGCGGTAGCGGCTCGGTACGGAAGACGTCGAGGGTCGCATGGGCGATGTGACCGCCGTCAAGCGCGGCCAAAAGAGCGTCATCGTCAATCAGAGGGCCGCGTCCGGGGTTGATCACAACGGCGCCGGACGGCATCTGCGCCAGCGTGCCGGCGTCAATCACGTTCTCGGTCTGCGGCGTGTCGGGCAACAGGAGCACGACGATTTGCGCGGTTGAGAGTGCCTGCGCAAGACCATCGTCGCCATATAGGCAGGTAATCCCGTCTATGGACTTTTGGCTGCGCGACCAGCCTGTCACAGGAAAGCCAAGATGCACGAGAGCTTCGGCACAGGCCTGGCCAAGGGCGCCGAGGCCGAGAATTGCCACCGGTCGGTCCTTGGCCAGTGGCGGCACGTCGTGACGCCACGTGCCGTCCTGCCCCAGAACGTGGGTATCGGTGCCAAGGTGATGGCGCAGGGTATGGCCGGTCACCCATTCCACCATGCCGCGCTCCAGGCCGTCATCGACCATGCGCGTCAGCGGTTGGGTCAAGGTGTCGTTGCGCACAATGCCTTCGACCCCGGCCCAAAGGTTGAGCACCGCCTTCGCACGGGTGAACGGCGCGAAGTCCTGCACATCGCTGTTTGGCGCATAAACGATATAGTCGACCTGGTCCGGCGGCAGGTCCGTGGACAGGGTGTATTCGGTGATCCCGGCGTCGTGGAGTGACTTGCGCAGGGGGGCTTCGTAGTCCGCCCAGCGTTCGGCGCTGGCGGCGAATAGGATATTGAGAGACATGAGACCTACCGGGGGCGATGGATATGAGCGCTTTGCACCAGGCCGAAGCCCAGCATGAGGATGAGCATGGCCGAGCCGCCATAGCTGACCAGCGGCAGTGGCACGCCGACCACGGGCGCAAGGCCCATGACCATCGACATGTTCACCGCGAAGAACAGGAAGAACGTGACGACGACCCCCAGCGTCAAAAGCGACGAGAAGCGGTCGCGGTTCGCCAGCGCCGAGGTGACGCAGAAGACGATGATGAGCGCGTACAGCATCAGCAGCGAAATGGCTCCGACGAATCCGAATTCCTCGGCCAGCGTCGTGAAGATGAAATCAGTATGTTTCTCGGGCAGGAAATTGAGCCGCGACTGGGTGCCTTGCATGAAGCCCCGCCCCGTCCAGCCACCGGATCCGAGCGCGATCTTGGACTGGGTGATATGGTAGCCCGCGCCCAAAGGATCTGACGCGGGATCCAGGAACGTGTCGATACGGCGGTATTGATAGTCTGCCAGCAATTGCCAATCGGTGCCGCGGCTCTTGAAAACCGCCGTGACCAGCCCGCCGATGGCGGCGAGGACCGCAGCGAAATAGGCCCAGTGGACGCCCGCGAGGAACATGATAAGCCCGCCGCCGGTGATCAGCAGGATTGAGGTGCCGAGATCGGGCTGACGCAGAACCAGCGCCACCGGAACAAGGATCAGAACCACGGGTAGCAGAACCCAGAGCGGGCGAGACGTCTTCTTCAGGGGCAGCCAATCGTAATAGGCCGCCAGAAACATGACCAGCGTCACCTTCATCAGCTCGGAAGGTTGGAGGCGCATAAAGCCCAGGTCGATCCAGCGCTGCGCGCCCTTGCCCTCGACGCCGACCAGTTCGACCGCGATCAGAAGAAGGACGGAGACCGTGTAGGCCAGCACCGACATGTTGCGCCAGAACCAGATCGGGACCATGGCCACGAAGAACATCACGGCAAAGCCGAGCGCGTAGCGTTTTGCCTGCGGTTCGGCCCAAGGGTTAAACGTTCCGCCTGCAACAGAGTAGAGCATCAGGATTCCGATGGCGGCGACCGCCGTCAGCAAGAGCGCCAGAGGCCAGTTGAGGTACAGAACCTTGCGCAGGCCCGAAGGCGTGTCCTTGACGGTGTATTCAAGATAGCTCATGCAGCGCCCCTTATGCCCGGTCGCTGTCTTCGCTGCCGCGACGGTCGAGGCGCGAGCGCAGTTGTTCCTGCTGAGTCTTGATGCGGCCCCGGTCCTTGGACGGGTAGGCGTCAAGCGGGGGATCATCGCCGTACAGTGCTTGAAGGGTGATGTCGCGGGCGATGGGGGCCGCTGTCGTGGAGCCGCCTCCGCCATGTTCGACGATCACCGCCACAGCGACCTTCGGCACCTCGAACGGTGCGAAGTTGACATAGAGCGCGTGGTCGCGGCGTTCCCACGGCAGATCCTCGTTGCGGAAAACGCCGCGGGCACGTTCGGCGGCCGTGATGTTCCGGACCTGGCTGGTGCCCGTCTTGCCGGCCATGCGAAAGGCGTCTTCGATGATCCTGCTGCCATAGGCCGTGCCGCGCCGATTGTTGGACACGGCATACATCGCTTGCCGGATTTCGCGCAGGGTATTTTCGTTCAGGCCAAGCGGCTCGCCCCGGTTGGGCGGCTCCTCGACGCCATCGACAGAACGCACCAGTCGCGGTGACACCGAGCGGCCGGTGGCCAGCCGGGCGGTCATCACTGCAAGCTGCAATGGTGAACTGAGCACGTAGCCCTGGCCGATGGCGGCGTTCGCCGTGTCGCCGATGCGCCAGTCCTCGCCGCGCGAGGTCGCCTTCCACAGCTTGTTGGGGATGAGGCCGCCGGCGACGGACGTCATCGGCAGATCATGTTCGAGACCGAGACCGAGGCGCTTGGCCATTTCCGCGATCTTGTCGATGCCGACGCGCAGCGCGAGGTCGTAATAATAGACATCGCAGCTTTCGCGCAGCGAGCGGTGCAGGTCCACGTTGCCGTGCCCCGCGCGTTTCCAGCAATGGAAGCGGCGGTTCGCGACCTTAAGAAACCCGGGGCAATAGACGGTCTCGTTGGGATCAACCTGTCCATCCTCCAGCGCCGCCAGCGCAGTGACCATCTTGAACGTCGAACCCGGGGGATAGACGCCTTGCACGGCCTTGTTCGGCAGGGGGCGGTACTTGTTGTCCAAAAGCGCCGAGTAGTCGGCCTGCGATATTCCGCGCACGAAAAGGTTGGGGTCATAGCCGGGAGTGGATGAACAGGCCAGAAGGTCGCCGGTGTCGCAATCCATGACCACTGCGGCGGCGCTTTCGCCTTCCAGACGGGCAGTGATGTAGGATTGCAGCGCATTGTCGAGCGTCAGCTGGATGTCCGCGCCGGCCTCGCCTTCGACCCGGTCCAGTTCGCGCATCACGCGGCCAGCGGCGTTGACTTCGACCCGCTTGGTGCCCGCCTTGCCGCGCAGCGTATCCTCGCGCCGGCGTTCAAGCCCGATCTTGCCGATCTGGAAGCGCGGGATCAGCAACAGCGCGTCGGGCGCGTCGATGCGTTCCAGATCGCGGTCGCTGACCGGCCCGACGTAGCCGACGACGTGCGAGTAATCCTCGCCCATGGGATAGTGCCGCGACAGGCCCACTTCCGGCGTGACGCCGGGCAGGGCGGGCGCATTCACGGCGACGCGGCTGATATCCTCCCAACTGACGCGGTCTGCCACTGTCACCGGCGTGTCACCGCGCAGCTTGGCGAGGTCTTCGCGCGCCTTTTTCAGCTCTTCGGGGTTCAGCCGCACGAGCTTGGACAGGCGTGCGATCACGTCCTCGAGGTCACCGGCCTGTTCGCGAATGATGTTGATCCGGTAGGAGGGAATGTTCTCTGCGATCACCCGCCCCTCGCGATCGAAGATGCGGCCGCGGGATGGCGGGATCAGGTGGATATTGATCCGGTTCTCGTCCGCCAGCAAACGGAACTGGTCGGCCTGATCGACCTGAAGGTAGCGCATGCGCAGACCCAGAAGACCCACGAAGCCCGCCATGCCGCCGCCCAGCACCAAGCCGCGCCGGGTGATGCGGCGCTGGCTTTCGGTATTGTCGCGGGTGGGGCGCTTCATGTCCGGCCTCCGAGTGCGTCGATGTCACCAGGGGCCAGTTTACGCACCCCGAAGACAGATTGCGAGACCAGCACCACTAGCGGATAACAAATCATTGTCATCAGGAGCTGGATGAAGCTGAGGCCCAGCGGCGCCTGGTCGACAAGCAACACGGCTAGGATTGTGCGGTAGGCCAAGGTCATGACGACCAGTGTCGTGGCGACCGAGACCCATTCCACGGCAAAGGTCAGGTCCCGAAGGCCGATATGCCGCGCGCGCAGGGTTTCCGCCGCGATCAGCACCAGCGCGGCCCAAAGGCCGGGCGGGCGATGGAACATAAGGTCTCCCAACAACATCACGCCCGCCACCAGAAGGGGGGGCACGTATTCCGGGCGGCGCAGGATCCAAGCAAAGGTCAGCGCGACGATCAGGTCCGGCCCCGCCCAGCCACGTGGCAGGGTTTGCAGCGGCAGCAGGCTGAAGAACATCACGAACAGCGCGAGCCCGAGATAGAGCGCGCGCATCGTCCACATCTGCAAGGCAACATTGTCACCCATCGGTGGCCTCGCTGGTCTGCGCCTCGGCGGGTAGTTGCGGCTCCGGATCGGGGTCGGCACCCTGCACGACCGGGACGGACGGCTGAATTAGACTGCCGGGATCAAGCACGCGCTCATGCCCGTAATTCCGCAGAACGCGCAGGAATTCCAGGCGCTCGTAATCGGCGGCCAGGCGGACACGCATACGCCCGCCCGGGTCCTCGGCCAACTGCCCGACCAAGAGGCCGGCCGGAAAGACCTCGCCATCGCCCGAGGTCAGCACACGATCGCCAGGGCGCACCTTGTCCGGCGCCTCGATGAAGTCGATGGGCGGCGAGGCGGTGTTGTCGCCGATCAGCAGTGCCTGCTGGCCCGACGGCTGGATCGTGACGGGGATGCGGCTGGACGTATCGGTCAACAGGATCACCCTTGCGGTATTGTCGCCCACGCCCGATATACGGCCCACCAGCCCCAGCCCGTCCATAGCCGCCCAGCCGTCGACGATGCCGTCGCGGGCGCCGACGTTGATCAGAACGGATTGCCGGAAAGGCGAACCGCTGTCGGCCAGAACGACGCCGGTGACGAAGGTCAGTCGCGGGTCAAGCTGGACGTTGTTCAGGTCGAGCAGCCGCGCATTCTCCTGTTCCAGCTGTAGGGCGGCCTCTTTCCAGGCTTTCATCTGCTGCAATTCGCGCCGCAGTTCCTGGTTCTGCTGGTAGATGCGCTGGTAGCTTTGGAAATCGCGCAAGATGTTTACGGCACCGGTGACCGGCGCCATGGCCCAGTCAAAACTGGGCACGACCCGGTCGATCACCTGCGCACGGAAACGTTCCACGCGGGGACTGTCGATCCGCCACAACACGAAGAGACCGATCAGGCACAATACCAGTAGCCCCAGAAGCAGACGCTTCAGGGGAGCGGTGTAGTCGCTGCTTTGGTTGCGGTCCTTGGCCAAGCGTTACCTTCGATTGCAGATTGGGTTTACTCTAGCACAGAGCATTCGATGTCTTCGATTCCCCTGACGTAATTGATGACCCGCGTTCCGTCTTGTAGCGTTTCATATGAGACGACCGAGCGACGATGTGTTGTTTCTCCATCGAACGTGACCCCGAAAATCGTCATCTCGGACGGACCCGAGATCGGGTCTTCGTAGAAGATGGAAAGTTTGAAATTCTCGTCATGCGGACGCAGACCAACGACCTTGCCCGGAACGGTCTCGCCGTAGGTGGTTGTAATCTCGGCAGTCGCCCCGGACCATTTGATCAGGGTTCTCAGGATCACTCCGCTGGCGTCTTCCCTGTGAACACAATCACCGGTCTGGGGCAGGGCGGAGCCCGCATTTGCGGCGGAGGCCAGCAGTGCGAGCAACAGGGAGAGGATCATGAAACGTGGCATCATCCGACCTCTTCCCGCAGGGCTTAACTGTCGTAGTCGATGGCGTGGCGCAACTGCTTCTCGAATTCCAGGGCCTTGCCCGTACCGAGCGCCACGCAGTTCAGGCTGTCATCGGCGATGGACACGGCCAGCCCGGTCTGTTCGCGCAGGGCAAGGTCCAGATCGCCCAGCAGCGCGCCTCCGCCGGTTAGCATCACGCCACGGTCGACGATATCGGCCGCAAGGTCCGGCGGAGTGGCTTCGAGCGCGGTCATCACCGCCTCGCAGATCTGTTGTACGGGTTCGGCCAGCGCCTCGGCCACCTGGGCCTGGCTGATCTCGGTTTCCTTGGGCACACCATTGAGCAGGTCGCGGCCGCGGATCTGCATCGAGCTGCCGCGCCCGTCGTCGGGCATCCGAGCGGTGCCGATGGAGGTCTTGATGCGCTCGGCGGTGGATTCCCCAACCAGCAGGTTCTGCTGGCGGCGCAGGTAGTTGATGATCGCCTCGTCCATGCGGTCGCCGCCGACGCGGATCGAGCGGGCATAGACGATGTCGCCCAAGCTCAGAACCGCGACCTCGGTGGTACCGCCGCCGATATCCACGACCATGTTGCCGGTGGGGTCGGTGATGGGCATGCCGGCACCAATGGCCGCCGCGATGGGTTCGGCAACGAGGCCGGCGCGCCGCGCGCCGGCGCTGAGCACGGACTGACGGATGGCGCGTTTTTCAACGGGAGTCGCGCCGTGAGGGACACAGACGATGATCTTGGGCTTGGAGAAGGTCGAACGTTTGTGCACCTTGCGGATGAAGTGCTTGATCATCGCCTCGGCGGTGTCGAAATCGGCAATGACGCCTTCGCGCATGGGGCGGATCGCCTCGATCGAACCCGGCGTACGGCCCAGCATCAGCTTGGCATCCTCGCCCACGGCCAGCACCTTCTTGACGCCGTCCTTGACGTGATAGGCGACCACGGAAGGCTCCGACAGAATGACGCCTCGCCCCTTGACGTAGACCAGCGTGTTGGCCGTGCCGAGGTCGATCGCCATGTCAGCGGTGAAGAGCCCGGGGATTTTGTCAAAGATGGACATGGGTGCCTGCGTCCTGTGGTTTGAATAGTGATTTGGTCCCCGACTCGACCGCCGGAAACCGTTCGCTCTTATAGAGTGGGCGATTGTCGGGTGAAAGGGTGGTTTCGGGCCTGCTAAGCGTCAAATTGCCGGGCGTGATCGCAATGCGCCAGTCCTGTGCGGTCGCGGATGTGCCAAAACCTGCGATCAATAGAGAAGGTAAGCGCTCGTGGGCGCGCAGTTCAGGTGCTGCACGAATTGGAATGAGGCGATCACCTTTCGGTGATCATGGTGCTGCTGGGGAGGATTGAACTCTAGGATTGTAATTTCAACACATTGATAAACATATATAAAAAATGGCGCCATGCAACCTCTGTGTAGGAGGCGCGTGTAGCGCTTCACTGATAAAACAGACGTCGCTCGTAGGCTTCTTGCGAAAATACCTGTTGGCATTGGAGGTTTGCTGCGTCCGCGGCTCAAGTTAGCGCCCACGGGCGCAATTGAGTTTGGTGCGGCACTGCCAGCGTCGCCGGACTGGCCATTTAGTGCATCGGTCATGTTGGAGTTTGCAGAATTCGACCATGGAGCGATGGGGGCCTCGATCAGGTCAGCAAGTTCGCCTTGACCCGGTCCCGCATCGCATGGACAACTGCCATTTCCCGCACCAATGATCTTGTAAGATCACCACCAAGGACCGCAATTGAGACATATCCCCAACTCCCGGAAAAAGCGCTACCTGAAGGAACTAGACGATACATTAGCTGCACGCGTCCGGGTGGAGGCCTATGAAGATCAAGTGGAGCAGCTCGCGCGTCAATGCCGCAGGGGCCGGCTCGACAAGGCTACGCGGACCCGCACAGTGAAAGACTTGCTAAACATCACCTGCGCCACTGATGACCCGCATGTCGTCAGCCGGCGCGCGAGAGCCTATGAAAAACAGACCACCGGAACAGCGCTGCGGCTCTTTGCCGACGAGGAAAACAGCCGGTCGCGCGAGGAATCGACCAAGTATGGCGTGATGAGTTTTCGATACACGGTGGCACGCGAAGCCGCGGTCCTTTTCGTTGGCTACGTGCCCTTCCGGATAACGCGCCATGCATTAATTCGGCTGATGGAGCGCTCACAGATCGCTTATAATCAGGTTTCGGCCGCGAATTTCGGCATGGCTGAGATTGCTCAGTCGCTTGCACATATCATTCCCTATTTGCCAGTCTTCGTTCTCGGCAACATGGCCAGCGGGCATTACCACTTCGGCATCCGGATTGCCGATGGCATCCTGCTTTGCAACCTCTTCGAGGAAACCACCTATTACGAGGCCTCCTACCGGCTCGTGAGCAAGTATGGGGTAGCGCACCACCATGGGCGCTCGGTCTTTGGCAACCCCGAGGATGGCGTCTCGCGCGTTGTGCTGGCCAAGACTTGGATAGGACCCGAGGAGATACGGCCCGGCCAAGCCGAGTTGATCACTCAGGTCGAGGCGGTAATGGCAAGGAAAAGGCGTCTGGCGGCGAGCTTTATGGACGCCGATCTCTACCGCTCGCCCAATTGGATCGACGACGATTTACCCGACTATGTCTCGTCTCCGACGCAGGAGATCACCGATCTCGCTGTCGAAGTCGCCCAGATCATGCGTAGTGATGCCTACCACCGCGAGTTCGTGCCCCGAGAACGCTGACCTCGGGCCATCAGTTCAGATGTTGCGCGCGGCGGCACTCATTTGAGTGCGGAAATCTCCAAATGGTCTGTGAGGTATCCAATAACATCCGCCTTGAGCGATGGCAGGTCAAATCTGCATGGCGAAGCCTGTGGGCGGTCAGTCTGGACAGCCGGCTGCCTTCAGAAATTTAGCGTTGGCGCGAAGACCAGAGTCGGTGTTTGGCCCCACCCAGAAGAACCGAATGGGGCCGAATGTTGTGCTGGCTACCGGGCTTGTTTGGAAGCGGCCTGATTGGCATAGAAATCTGCTTCTTCGTTGCGAGGGTCGCCATCGTGACCGCGGACCCATTCCCACTGGACTTTCAGTCCTTCGGTGACCGCCAGAAGTTGCTCCCAAACCTCTTGGTTCTTGACGGGATGTCCGCTCGCTGTGCGCCATCCCTTAGTTCGCCACTTCGGGAGCCGTTCAGTCATCCCCAAGACGACGTATTGGCTATCCGAAAAGACTGTGATCGTGACGGGTTCGTTTCGTTTGATTTGGCGCAAGCCCGCGATGGCCGCCATCAACTCCATCCGATTGTTTGTGGTTTCCGGTGCGTTGTTGAGGACGACACGTTTCTTGGTTTCGACGCCATTTTCGTAGCGCCGGACAACTGCAGCGAAGCCCCCTTTGCCGGGGTTACCAAGGCAGCAGCCGTCAGTGTGAATAGTGATCTCTGTGTTAGTCATGAGTGAGTTTCCTTGCGGTTTTTTGGGGGTGTTAGGCATGGCGATTAGGCAGTCGGTTTTGTGGTCTCGCCAAACTCGGCCTACTCTCGCGCCTGCTTGAGACCAGCAGGCATCGAGGGCGTTTCAGGTTGGAACTTGAGGTGGACTAGGCAGCGGTCATGAGCCACGACGTCAAACGCGAAAAGTCGTCTTCTTCGTCGATGAGCAGGTCGTCATCCAACTCGATACGGTGCACTTTCTGGGGGATGTCACAGCCTTCCACGGCAAATTCGATTTCGTCACGACGAAGAGGACCAAAGTGACCCAGACCGTGATATGGGCCATTGGGACGAAGCGGGTCGAGAAGTTCACCATATTGGTTTTCATCCCTGACCATGATCACCTTCCGGAAGACAGGCTCAACGGTTGCAGAAACTGGACGCTTGGGTGACCATGTTTCCGCGTCACCTTCAGTCCAGAGGGTCTCTTCCATCCATTGCACGAAGGTGTTGGCCTTGATCGCGTTGAACCCTTTGACCCTTCCTTCTGCGAAGCGGCAAACTGCCCTAGGGCTTATCAGGCTGCCCCTATTGCGGCGACCATCGGTGAACCTGAAAGGCGTGTCGGTGATCTTGATTATGTCTGGATAGCCGATGCGCGATAAGCGACGGGCATATCCACCACCGCCACCATCTTGTTGAAAGCCCATCGCCTCCATGACGGTAGGACCAGCGAGCCAAAGATTGCCATTGGTCCTGATGACATCAACGGATGTTCCGTCAACGTCGTGGGTGGTATGAGTGAAGTCATCGACGAACAGGGGAATGCCGTCGTGATCGACAAGGTCGGTCATCGTGTCTTCCTTATCTAACTTAAGGGCATTGCGGGGTATTTTCTGCGGGGTATTTCTGCAGAGGAGGGTTGCCAGGGACTTTTGACAACTTGGCCAAAGGATTCCTCCTTCCCCGCGAAAACGCTAGAGGAGTCGAATGGTCAGGCTTCTCAAACATTGATTGCACCCTTCCGCTCATGCTCGCGAAAGCAAATCTGGTCTTTCTGTTCAGACGTTGCGACAGATGTCTTGGGGTCTCAGATGCTGGTTCATAGCTGGGCCAAGGCTCACTAGGGCTATGGTGAGTGTAAATCGGTTCGCAGTCTGAGTGACGCTCTTCACTGCTAGGGCGTGGGTTTGTTGCCGAGTGAGGCAGTTGCGAGATGTTGGGGCTAGTATGGGGGTTTTTCGATACCTCCCCTCGGTTGGCAACCCGGTTCCCGTCATGGCTATGCTGTGGGTTTATTATTGCAGGCGATAACAACCCGACCATCGGTGCTCCTTGATCGGTGCCAGTTAGGCTATACACCGGTGAATGGTCAGGGTGTCCTTAAGCTGGGCAACAAGATGATCGCCTCAGCTCCTAGGCACAATGCTGCGTAGTCCAAGTATGTGGGTTATTCTCTCACATCCCCCACTTCGCCAGTGCCGCTTCTGCCTTCGCAGGGTCTTGAGCAATCCTGATGACCGCGTTCCGGTTGATGCCTGTTGCCTTCGCAATGGCCGAATGCCCCTGACCAGCATCCAGCATCGCGTTCACCGCCTCAAAGCTAGCCCTGTCGAAGGTCGGCTTGCGCCCCTTGAACTTCTCCGGCGAAGCCGCCTTGTGGTGCTCTATACCGGCCTTCTGGGCTTCCTTTGTAGCCTCGGCCTGTGCCTCTGCCATGGCAGCCATGAAGCCGATCAGCGCGTCTCTGATGGCCTTCTGAGTGGGGTCTTTGGTAGTCCCGTCGAATACCATACCGTTGATCACGGTCTTGATCGTGACACCTCTACGGATGAACTCGCGGATGGTGTCGGTGACGTCCTGATAGTTGCGTCCAAGACGGTCTACCCAGCGGACCACCAGCGTGTCACCTTCACGTAGAAGGTCGAAGAGACGCTTGCCGCCTTCCCGGTCTGCCAGCTTGGTGGTCACCCCGGAGGTGCCATGATCGGCCACCACTTGGTCAACCTCAAAGCCAGCCTTGCGGGCTTGTTCAAGTTGGTGGTCGCTGGTCTGTTCGGTCGTGGATACTCGGACGTATAGGATGGTCTTGGACATGAGGTCACCTGTTCACAGAGCTTCTGTTCACATGATTGATGCGTTCACAAGATTAAGTCAACCCTAGTGAACACACTTTCTGTGTCCGCTCGTGATGTTCTTTGAGGTATACCCTAATGAACATGGTTCCATGGAGGCACATTCCGATCTGCTTTGTCAGACGACCTCTCGAAGAGTGGTCCAGCGGGGTATTCCTCTTTGCAAGCCAACAAGAACTTCTGCGTCAGAAGTGCAAACCCGACTGCGAGTTAGGAAGCATCCCGGCTTGGTTGCCTTTCCATCAGGCTCGATTGAACTATTGCCACGCCGTATTCGAAGAACAACTGGTCGCCGATTTTTTGATGACCTTGGACCTCTCATCTTCGCGCAGGCAACGGCAGCCCAATCGAATGCGCCGCGCCACGTCCTATCAAAGAAGACGACACCCTGCAGGTGCTCCTCCTCGACCATGCCTTTCCAGTTGCTTGAGCAACCCGGCGACAGTCCGTCTACGGCTATTCCGGAGAGGCTGCCAAAAGCGGTGCCGTGGTATAGATATCGCATTCCAAGCGGCACTTGAGCTTGTAGTTCATCCGCCAGCCTAAGGTCGCCGTTTCGATTGCTGAAGATGAAGTCCGCCATGCTCATCTGAGTGTGTATTTTGAAGCTCGCAGCCGCTTTGGTTAGCAGATCGCGAAGCTTGGGAGGAAGCGTTGGTGAAGATAGGGCTTCCGATATTGATGTGAGATGGCCCTCTCTTTCTTCATGGTCCCAAGTCGGGCAAAGCAGAGCATCTGCGCACTCAAGTAGAAGCTCCAAGACGCTTAGCTTATTCATCGGTAGCTTTTCATCGACCACCCCCACGGGGGGAACTTGCGTGCTGCTCATCCTATTCTGACCTGTCACATTTTTCCGATGAAATCATTCTGCATCTTCACCCAATTCTTCGGCTACGCTGCGGAACTGCTCGAGAGCCGCTTCGAGGTTCTCAACAATCTCTGCAGCCAGAATACCGGGTTCGGGCAAGCTGTCCAAATCTTCGAGGCTGTCGTCTTTGAGCCAGAAGAGATCGAGGTTTAGTTTGTCCCGCCCGATCAGGTCCTCGTAGCTAAACCGACGGAAGCGCTCGGTCTCTTGTCGGGCATGATAGCACTCGATGAAATCGTCGAAGTCTTCGCGCGCCAACCGTTTGGTCTTTAGTGTCTTGTGGACGTTGGTCCGATAATCGTAGACCCAGAGCGCCTTTGTCTGGGCATCTCGTGATGCGGACCGCTTGTCGAAGAAGAGGACGTTCGCTTTCACACCGGGGCTATACCAGATGCCCGTTGGCAGCCTCAGTAGCGTGTGGAAGTTGAATTGCTGCAGCAGCCTCTTGCGGATGCCTTCACCAGCCCTCCCGGCTTCGAAAAGGACATTGTCGGGGAGGACCACTCCGGCGCGCCCGTTGGTCTCGAGGCTGGTCATGATGTGTTGTAGGAAGTTGAATTGCTTGTTCGAGGTCGTGAACTTGAAGTCCTCGCGCTCGTAGCTTTCCGTCTCCGTCGAGACTTGGCCATCTTCGCCAATCACCTTGTAGCTCGACTTCTTGCCGAAAGGCGGGTTGGTGAGTATCACGTCGAACCGGCCTCCGCCGTCGAAAGCCAAGGCGTCACCTTGCACCACGGGGCTGCCGCCGTTCCCGATACCGTGCAGATAGAGGTTCATCGCGCACAAGCGCACCACCTCGTCCACGATGTCGACCCCGTAGAAAGCCGAATGGCGCAACTGGCGTAGCTTCTCGCGGTCCTGGGACTGCACCTTCATGTGGTCATATGCTGCCAACAGGAAGCCACCGGTCCCGCAAGCCGGGTCGCAGATGCTTTCTCCCACTCTCGGATTGACGCATTGCACGACGGTCTCGATGACCGGACGCGGGGTGAAATATTGCCCAGCGCCTGATTTGACCTCAGATGCGTTTTTCTCGAGAAGGCCCTCGTAGATTTCGCCCTTAACGTCGACCGTAAGGCCGACCCAAGGTCCTTCCTTGTCGATCAAGCTGACGACGCGTTTGAGCTTTGCAGGGTCAGAGAGCTTGTTCTGGGCCTTGCGGAAGATCGTGCCAATCAGCCCGTCTTCCTTCGCGAGAGCCTCCAGCGCGTGCCGGTAGTGCGTCTCAAGAGCGTCACCGTCCTTCGACGCCAGCGTCAACCAGTTCCACTGCGAGGGAACCGATGACGGCTCCCCGAGGAGGTCGATGCGCTCTTGGTCCATTTTCAGGAAGAGAAGATAGGTGATCTGTTCGATGTAGTCGCCATACGAGATGCCTTGGTCACGCAGGACGTGGGCGTAGTTCCAGACCTTGGAGACGAGTTGTTCGTTGGTCACTAAGAAGCCTCGTAGGATTGAGTGATCAGGGGCATAGCTTTCTCTAGGTCATCATGAGAGCAGATGGTCAACTCGAGGTCGCCCGTTCCGAAGTGCCCTATGTTGCTGACGTCGCGCGAAAACCCGTCTTCGAGTTCAACTGTCGATGGGTCGACCTTCAGGTATACGCGAACGGCACCAACTTGCGGCCTAATTTCGACGCAGGCGAAGTTCTTGATGCGCCGGAAGGCGATGTAGAGTTGCATCGTCTTCTTGATGACCTCGTCACCAAAGCTCATCAGGAACGCCTCGAGGTCGGCATAAAGGTTCTGCAGGTCTTCGTCGGCGTCAGCCAGATATTCGGTCACCGTCTTGTATTTCGTCGCCTTCGGGTTGGTGATGCCACCATTTCCGTTGATCGCCGGGGTTGCAGAGACCGCCGTAAGGAGTTCCAACGTCAGAAGATCATCGCCAAAGGTCTTGTAGCGGACAAGCTCGATGTTGCGGCCCATCTGGTTGACCGCGTGGGTATCATACTTGGTGAAGTCTGCAGCGATGCAAATGAGGCGCGGCGCGGCCCAGTCGATCTGCTTGGCCCTCTCGGCCCCAAGGGTTTTCATGACCAAGACCTCAAAGTCCCCGCGATGGTCGAGCAGCCAGTCCAGATAGAACAGGCCTTGGTTGATCACGTTCTCGCTCGAGGTTCGCTTATATTCGATGATCACCGGGGAGCCGTTTTCGTCGAGGCCAAGAGTATCCATCCGGCCGCCATTTGAGGTGACGTATTCGGAAGCCAAGAAACGCACTCCTAGGACCGCATCAAGGTTCTTTTCGAAGAGCGTCTGAAGGGCCTTTTCAAGGGGCGATGATGACCCGGCGAGTTCAGAGAAAGCGCTACCCTGTCGCCGGAAGAGTTTGATGTCGCTCATGCGATAGCCTTTCTGGCTTTCGATGCTGGCCCTTCGGAACGGATGCGGGCGAGAAGAGCGCTTGCTGGTTCTTCGAAGGCATCTTGCGCGACAAGTTTACCTGAGAACGCCTGTTTCAAAATGGACTGACGAAGTGCCGAGGCGCGTGAAAGTTCTGTCTGGCACCATGTTTCAACTGCCGAGACGCGAGCAATCTCTTCCCGAATTCGTGTAACGATCTCTTCTTGTTCTCGGACCGAAGGTAGAGCTAATTTGACCTCCCGTATGTTGGTTAGGTTCAGTCCCGGCTTACCGGCACCATAAGCAAACTGTTCTAGCTGCTTCCTTCCGGCAGTTTCGGCGACCAAAGCCCAATAAATGAACCCCGAACTGACTTCGTCTGCTACTCGCAGGAGAGCCACATGTTGACTGACATAAGCCTCATCAAGGTCTGCCGCCACTAGCGCTGTCTTAGTTACGTTCGCGCCCGTAATAGTGATGAGGATATCACCTGCCTGCACCAGAGTTCGAGTGCCTTCAGACTTGTCGGGCAGGCTGACGAAAGCCACATCCTTAAGGTCCAAACGGTCGTGTTTTAGGTTTTGCGCTCTGATGAAAATTGCCCCGCTTTGGGCATAATATTTCGCCCAACCTCGAGAGCCAGATGTAAGGAAATCAGTCACTTCTCCCAACTCGACCTCTCGCCACCTGGGAGCCGAATGTGTCTCTCTCCAATCTGAGGTCAGTTCCCCCGCCAAGGCGGCCTTCAAGACCGACTGTCGGTAACGCTTCAGGAGCACCTGCACCTGCCGCACCGCTTCTTCGCCTTTGTCGAGTTGGGCGAATAGCGTTTCGATCTTCTCGACGATGCGAAGCTGCTCAGGAGCAGGGGCAACCGGCAACGCGACTTGACTAAGTTTCGATGCGTTTACGTTTGGAACTGCAATTCCCGCTGACTTCTCCTCAATCTGCGACCAATAAAGTCGAGAGGCCATGAAGTAGTCGATGTATTCCGGAGCGATAAAGGGTTTGAACCGGACCAAATAGGACGCAAAGACTGCGCTATTGACGTCTTCCTTGACGAGGATGCTCTTACCTACTGAGCCTGCTCGGGCAACCAGTATGTCACCCTTGGCTAGAAAGTAGTCTTCTGGGTTCTTTGGTTCCTGCACACATGTTGGCACGGTATCCCAATTGACCCGCCCTGATGTTATATCCGAAGTTCTAAGCAGTTTAAGCTTAGTGCCATTCCGAGCCGCTTTTGTTGTCCACCCATACTGCGGTTTGCTAGCAACCTCCCCTAGGGTCGCCATCGACCATCCGCTCGGTAAGGTGTCTGCCTCATTCACGCGACGAGCGCTCCTTGCAGATCATCAAGCATGTCGTTCAGGTCCTCTCCAAAAGCCTTCTGGGCCGCCACGATGCCTCCTCGTCCGGTCAAGGTCGGGGCCTCCATGAAGTCGCGCGGTGCGATCTCGGCATTTGCCGCTATAAACGACGAGATGGCGCGTAGCCACCCTGCCTGCTCCTCAGAATAGTTCCTCCCCGCTTTTTTCTCACGGCCCAGCCAGAGGTTGAAGCGCTGCTCGACCTTGTCTGCGAAGGGCTCCAACATGTCTTCCTGCCCCAGCGCGAACCGGACAAGTGACACCACCTCAGTCAGTTGATCATCTACCGGAGCACCGCGAACCTTCGCCGCGTCAAGGCGCTTGTATGCCTGCCAGACATTGGCTGTGACGAGGTAGTGCGGGGGTGCTGTAAGGGCATCCACAAGCTCCCGGATGGCGGTGTAGGTGAGCCTCTGCTGTCCCCGTGGCTGGTTGTAGAGGATTTGCAACGCGGTAAGTTCATCCCGGTTTTCCTCGATGAAGTCACGGAAAGTCTTTACCGTCTCTTCGGCCCGCTTCAGGTCGAACCCTGCGCCGGTCACCTCGTCGGGAGTCGCCTCGTCGATGACCTGTTCGGATTTCTGTTTGAGCAGCTTGAGCAATTTTCTAGTGTCCGGGTTGTCAAGCGGCCTGCACGCGGTTTCGATCAGTTCCTCGATCACCGCTTGTTCCTGCTCAGGCGTGGTCATGGTGCCATGCACATGCTCAATGTTGGCCTGCTGTTCATCTGGGTCGATGGCGTCGAGGAGCGTATTCGAAAGATCACGCAAGCTCTTGCCTCCCGTCACCTCTGCAACCTTCGCCCGGTCCTCGTCCTCGAGCTTACGGTCGAGTGTTGCGAGGCGCGCGGCAAGCGACGACAGGGCATCCTCGTCCCTGCGACCCTGTGCGATCTGATCGAGGAGCGCGTCGAAGCTCACAGACCGTTTGCGCTCGAGAGGTTGAGAGGCAGATTTCTTGGTCTCGGAGACCCCGACGGCATCAATAAGGATGAACCGGGTTTTCGTTCTGGCATCTGGTGTAACGGCGCGAAGGTCGGCATCGGGGATGGTGCGGACCCCGCGACCCTTCATCTGCTCGTAATAGCCTTCTGACTTCACGTCACGCATGAAGATCAGGACCTCGACCGGTTTGATATCGGTGCCAGTGGCAATCATGTCGACGGTCACCGCGACGCGTGGCAACGGGTCCACGCGGAATGTCTTGATGAGCGTCTTTGGGTCTTCTCCCGTATTCCGGTAAGTGATCTTCTTGGCGAAATCGTTGCCTTCTCCAAAGACCTCGCGCACCGCGTGAACGATCTCTTCTGCATGATTGTCGTCCTTGGCGAAAATCAGCGTCTTGGGGAGCCATTCGCCTGACCGCTCTGGGAAGAGTTCCGTGAAGACACGGTCTTTGTAGGTTTGCAGTATGGTTCTGATCTGGTTCGGGTTCACGACTGAGCGGTCAAGGTCCTGACCGGTGTAATCGAGGTCCGCATCAAGTTCCCTGTAGCGCACCGCTCGGGTTCGCTTGTCCCTGACGGGCACCTGAAAGCCTGCTGCCTCCACCTTTCCCCCTGCCTCGGTCACGCGGGTGCGGATGCGGTAGACTTCGTAACCCACGTTCACGCCATCCGCCACGGAGCGCTCGTATGGGTATTCCGCGACGAGGTTCTTATTGAAGAACCCGAGGGTGTGCTTGGAAGGGGTCGCTGTCAGGCCGATGATCGAGGCGTCAAAGTATTCGAGAACCTGACGCCACAGGCCGTAGATCGAGCGGTGGCATTCGTCAGTGACAATAAAGTCGAAGGTCTCGATGGGGATTTCAGGGTTGTAGGCGAGCGGTGGGATTTCGCCTTCTTCACCTTGCCATGTCTCGAATGCAGACGCCTCCTCATCTTCAGGCTCGATCTCTTGGCCTTTCAGCATCGAATAGAGACGCTGAATGGTGGTGATGACCACCTTGGCATCTGCGTCCAAGCGGTGGGAGTGAAGGTGCTGGACGATATACGTGTCGGTGAACCGGTTGGCAGAACCATGAGGCAGGAAGTTCTGGAACTCCTTGAGTGTCTGGTCGCCCAGATTATTGCGGTCGACGAGGAACAGAATGCGCCGCGCGCCTCCATAGCGGATGAGCCGATGCGAGAACGAGCATGCCGTAAACGTTTTCCCTGCTCCTGTAGCCAACTGGATCAAGGCGCGTGGGCGGTCTTCCGAGAAGGACTTCTCCAAGCCGGTGATGGCTTCGATCTGACAGTCCCTCAAGCCCTTGGGGTTCAACTCGGGGAGCGCCTGCAGGCGGCCTCTCAGGGTGTCATTTTCCTTCAGCCAAGCAAGTAGCGTCTCGGGCCTATGGAAGGCGAACAGGCGGCGCGAGCGAGGCTTGGGGTCAGACATGTCACGGAAGAAGGTCTCGTCGCCGGTGCTCTCATAATCGAAGCGCAACACGTCCTGCCATCTAGCCAAATGGTCCGGGAGCTTCGCCATGTATTTCTCGGACTGATCAGCTACTCCACTCAAGGTGACGCCAACTTTCTTGGCTTCGATCACGCCTGCCGCTTTGCCGTCGACAATCAGAAGGTAGTCGCAGGGACCAGCCGGAAGCTGGAACTCCCTAACGGCAACCCCAAGCGCTGCATTCCGGTTCATCTGATCGCGGTCTTGAAGGACCCAACCAGCATCTAAAAGCAACGCGTCGATTTTGGCTCTCGCAACCTGTTCCGGTGCAACCACAAAGAACGCCTTAAGACAAATTTCGTCGACCTTAGCAGGTCAACCTTGTTTGGCAACTCAACGGCGAACTCGGCTCGCTGTTGGCACTAGACGCTAGCATAAATGCCACGTCGTTTTTTCTGCAATCCTTAGGATATGTTAATGCGCGGAATCTTACAAATCTCTCTGTAGAGCGTTTCGACTGGATACTCCCCGTAGTTTTCCCCAGCTGTGCGCCCGGAATGGGCTTGAATGGCCCCGAGGTATTCTGGAGCAATATCCGCGTTGCGACCCAATGTCTTGAACCTATGCCGCCACGCATGGTTCGGCCGTATACGCTCATCGGTGATGCCAACGTTGTCTCGCACCCAGACCGCAATCTTGTCTCTCGCGTTGTTTGAGCGCCTCACTGCTTCTGCTGTGGTGGAGGCCCCTGAGTGGAAAAGATAGCCGCTCTTCGCGCTTCTGATAAAGTCCAGAAGGCCAATCTCCTGAAGATGTGGGTGGACCGGCACGTCCCGATACATACCTGCTTTAACGCTTCCAGCTTCTGGTGTGATGGTGAGTTGCGGAATTCCATTTATGATGGTCAGGTCTTCTTTACGAAGCTGGGTTATTTCTCCCGCCCTTGCTCCTGTGTAGGCGCATATCCAAGGCACCCAGCGACAAGCGAGTTTGTTGTGGTGTGCCATCTTGGGCGACTGGTCAAAGACCGTGATCGCCGCAGACAAGACGCGTGTCGCCTCCTCTTCAGTGAAGCCAGACGACCGCGATTTGATCTTCTTGGGAACCTTGATTGTGACGTCTTTTGTCGGGTCGCTTTCTATAAGGAATTTGGAGCGAGCCAGTTGGAAAACTGACTTCACCGCTGCAAGGTATTTCGCTCCAACCGTTTTGGCTGCCAGCCCCTTTTCATGCCGCAGATAGTCCGTCCATTCGGAAATTTCTCGCGGAGAGATGCGTTCAACATCCTCATGACCCAGATACTTCTTGAGGACTTCCAACTTCTGGGCGAAATCCTTGACAGTATTCTCAGTTTTTCCGTTGGCGAGGTGATCTTTCTTCCACCTATCGAAGAGGTCTGAAAGCGTCGGCCCCGAAGCTGACTGCGAGGATCTCTTTTTCGGTGCCCATTCTGGGAACCGGTTGGCGTTCGGGTCGGCTGAGAAATCTCCCCGTGATCGTTTGTGCAGTTGTTCGGTGGCTTGTTCCCATGCGCGCTGGGTTTCTGTGATCAAGCGCTTCCGCGATGTCTGATCAACGGCAATGCCCTCTTCGAACAAGATCTCGTCCACGCTCTCACCATACCACAGTTCCAACGCGCTCTCGTCGCTCGCCGCCTGCTTGTTCAATCGGGCAACGTGTTCCCAGATCGCCGTTTCACCGGGTTCTTCATCCAAGTTTGCCATAAGGCGCTGATAGACTCGTCCTGACAGGCTGACGATTTGTTTGAGTGAGAGTGGTTCTGGTTTGGCCCGCAGGGCAGCCCAGCGGCATTGAATGGCCGCATACTCAATAGCAAAGCGTTCCTTGGCCTCGGCAGGGTCACGCGTTCGCAACGATTTCGACACCTCTTTTCGTCCGAAGGAGGCCGCTAGATCAGTCGGAACGCGCACGCGGATGTAGTAGATTCCGCTCTCTGGGTCTTTTACAGGACGGGGCATAATCAGGGTCACTGTGTAGGACTCCTGTGTAGGAGTCGACAAGCGCAAGGCGCTGATTTTGCGCAAGTATTTGTGTTTGTTGGTGTTTTCATGGTGCTGCTGGGGAGGATTGAACTCCCGACCTCACCCTTACCAAGGGTGCGCTCTACCACTGAGCTACAGCAGCGCCGGTTCGTGGCGGGGTGATTAGACCGTTCCGTGCATTCGTGCAAGCGTAATCTAGACGGTTTTTAGCGACTGCTGTAGACAGGCGCCATGAGCACGAACCCCCCGCCCAAATCAGGCGCCAAATCCCAGCAAAGTCGCGAGGACCGGCTGAAGGCTGCGCTGAAAGCGAACCTGGCCCGCCGAAAGGCACAGGCGCGCGGCAAGGCGTCGGGACAGGAGGGGCCGGAGGCAGGCCAGGACAAGAAAAAGGGCGGATAAAACGACATGGATTCGATACTCGTGACGGGCAATGGCCCTCTTCAGGGGCAAATCCCGATTGCCGGGGCAAAGAACGCGTGCCTGACGCTGATGCCGGCAACGCTGCTGAGCGAGGAGCCCCTGACGCTGACCAACGCGCCGCGCCTGTCGGACATCAAGACGATGACCGCGCTTTTGCAATCGCTGGGCGCGGAGGTGACGACGCTTCAGGACGGCCAGGTTCTGGCGATGTCGAGCCATGATCTGGACAGCCACGTGGCCGATTACGACATCGTGCGCAAGATGCGCGCTTCGATCCTCGTGCTGGGGCCGATGCTGGCGCGGGACGGCCACGCGGTGGTGTCGCTGCCGGGCGGATGCGCCATTGGGGCACGGCCTGTGGATTTGCACCTTAAGGCGCTTGAGGCGATGGGCGCGGAGCTCGAGCTGAAAGAAGGATACGTGCATGCGAAGGCGCCCGGTGGCCTTGAAGGCGGTGTCGTGGACTTTCCGCTGGTGTCGGTCGGGGCGACGGAAAACGCGCTGATGGCGGCCACTCTGGCCAAGGGCAGCACGGTATTGAAGAATGCGGCGCGCGAGCCCGAGATCGTCGACCTTGCGCAATGCCTGCGCAAGATGGGCGCGCAAATCGAGGGCGAGGGTACGAGCGAGATCACCATCCAGGGGGTAGACCGCCTCCACGGGGCGACCCATCCGGTGGTGACCGACCGGATCGAGTTGGGCACGTTCATGCTGGCACCTGCGATTTGCGGCGGCGAGGTGGAATGCCTGGGCGGGCGGATCGACCTTGTCGAGGCATTTTGCGAAAGGCTGGACGCCGCCGGTGTCTCCGTTGAAGAGACCGACGTGGGCCTCAAGGTCGCGCGGAAAAATGGCCGGGTGCGCGCCGTCGACGTGGTGACCGAGCCGTTTCCGGGCTTCCCGACCGATCTTCAGGCGCAGATGATGGCGCTGATGTGCACCGCCGAGGGCACCAGCGTTCTGGAAGAAAAGATTTTCGAGAATCGTTTCATGCACGCGCCCGAACTGATGCGGATGGGCGCGAAGATAGACGTTCATGGCGGCACAGCCACAGTGACCGGCGTGGAGCGTCTGAAAGGCGCGCCGGTCATGGCGACTGATCTGCGGGCGAGCGTCTCACTGATCCTGGCGGGACTGGCGGCCGAGGGCGAGACGCTGGTCAACCGGGTCTATCACTTGGACCGCGGCTATGAGCGGGTCGAGGAAAAGCTGGGCAATGTCGGCGCACGGATAGAGCGGGTGCAAGGCGAATGACCGAAGATGCACGTTTCGAAGACGGGCGCGAGGCGCCGCTGAACCTGGGGGCCTTCGATGCCGAAGATCTCGACGTGGTGTCGAGTCTGGTACAGGACGCGGTCTTTACCCTGCAAGACATGGCGTGGCGTCCCCGCGAGCGCCGGCTGGCGCTGTTGATCAACCGGTTTCGCTGGGAAGACGGCGCGCGGGCGCGGCACGGGGCCGAGCGGGTGCGCACGCTTCTGGTAATTGACAATGTCGAAGGCGTCTCCAGCCAAGGGCTGGACCGCGACGACCCTGATGTGATCCTGTCGGTGCTCTCCGTGCGGTTCGAACCCGACAGTGCCGAGGACGTTGCAGGCTACGTGACGCTGACGCTGGCGGGTGACGGAGCCTTGCGGGCACGGATCGAGGCGCTGGAAGTCACGCTGCGGGATGTCACGCGCCCCTATCGTTCACCGTCCGGCAAGGCGCCGGACCACGACGCCTGACGCGGCATTGCCGCAAACGGGACCGACGGGCATGAATGTTGTGCGTTTCGTCCTTGTCGCCATACCGCTTGGCGTCGTTCTCTTTTACTTCGTCATGCAATCGCTGACTGTTGGAAACGCCGAATCTGTGTCTTGTTGTCGCCAATGGCGGATTGAGCAAGCTGAACCGGGTCGAACTGAGCCGGATCGAGCCCGACCTGCATGGCCGTTGGCTGACCGCACAGTTCGCGGCCTTGGCGACGGGGCGGGGTATGCCGGAGACCTTCGAGAAACCTTCGGAAGAAGACTGGCATATCTTCCTGAAAGGCTGGCGCGAGGCGGACGGCGAGACGACTCCGGCCATGCAAGCCTATCTGCGGTCGAATGAAGAGGATCCCGGCCTCTACTGCGAAGGGGCCATCGGGTTCGTCCGGCGAGTGATTGCGGACACCACACCTTCGGGCTTGCGTATTTTGGCCGATTACACGGCCAGCCTTGCGCTATAGGGGCGCCGTTTTGAAAAGCGAAGGCACTTGAGGCGCGGCAGGCGTCGGTCTAAGTCTGCGCGGCAATAGGAGAATGCCCATGCCGGTGCGACTGACCACCAAGGATGACGATTTCGAGGCGCGGTTCGCTGCGCTGTTGAGCGCCAAGCGCGAAGACAGCCCTGACGTGGACGAGACCGTTTCCAGCATCATCGCGGATGTCCGGGCGCGTGGCGATGCGGCGCTGCTCGAACTGACGGCGAAGTTCGATAGGCTGGACCTGACCCCGGACAGGTTGCGGTTCACGGCGGAAGAGGTTGCCGCGCTGGTCGCAGACGTGCCGCCGGACGAGATGGCGGCGCTGGAACTGGCGGCTGCGCGCATCCGGTCCTATCACGAACGTCAGTTGCCCGAGGATGCATCGTGGCAGGATGAATGCGGCGCGACGCTGGGCTGGCGCTGGTCGGCGGTCAGCGCGGCGGGGCTTTACGTACCGGGCGGGCTGGCGTCCTACCCGTCTTCGGTTCTGATGAACGCGATTCCTGCCAAGGTGGCGGGGGTGGAGCGGCTTGCCATTGTGGTGCCGACGCCGGACGGTGTGGCCAATCCCGCCGTCCTGGCTGCCGCACAGATCGCCGGTGTCGACGAGATCTACCGAGTGGGCGGTGCGCAGGCGATTGCGGCGCTGGCCTATGGCACCGAAACCATCGCACCTGTCGACAAGATTACGGGACCGGGCAACGCCTATGTCGCTGCGGCCAAGCGGCGGGTTTTCGGCAGGGTTGGCATCGACATGATCGCCGGGCCCTCGGAGATCCTTGTGATCGCGGATCGCGACAACGAGCCGGACTGGATCGCGCTCGACATGCTGAGCCAGGCGGAACACGACGAAAGCGCGCAGGCTTTGCTGATTACCGACAACCCGGCGTTCGCCGACGCGGTGGAAGCGGCCATAGAGATGCGGCTGGAAACGCTGGAACGCCGTGCCATCGCCGGGGCAAGCTGGCGCGATTTCGGCGCGGTGATCGTGGTCGCGGACATGGACGAGGCAGCGCGTCTCGCCGACCGGATCGCGCCTGAACATCTGGAGTTATGCGTGGCCGAGGCGGAACGGCTGGCCGACAAGATCACGCATGCAGGCGCGATGTTCCTGGGCGCGTGGACACCCGAGGCGATTGGCGACTACGTTGGCGGGCCCAATCACGTGCTGCCCACGGCACGCTCGGCACGGTTTTCCAGCGGCCTCAACGTTCTGGATTTCATGAAGAAAACCACGATGGCGCGTATCACACCCGGCGCGCTGAAGGCGATCGGACCGGCGGCGGAGACACTGGCGCAGTCCGAAAGCCTGGAGGCACATGGGCTAAGCGTGCGGGCGCGACTGGACAAGCTGAACGAAGGCTAGGTGGCGCGCGCTTCGGGCCTTTCGGCCCGCCTCGCGGGTCACAGCGTCGCAAAAACGCCACCTCAGGACGTTCGGCTGCATTGCCCGCTAACGATTGCTGGGGTAGGCAGGAACAAGACTGCCGAAGAGAACACCCATGAGCCATATCTGTCATATCGAGTTGGATGATGCCAACCTGCCCCCGCCCACGCCCGAGATCGAGCAGGAGCGGAAAGTGGCCATGTTCGACCTGATTGAGGAGAACTCTTTCAGCCTGCCGATCCGGGATGACCGGGTTGCGCCCGACGGGCCTTATCGCGTCGGGCTGTCGATCCGCGAGAAGCGATTGGTGTTCGACATCCGCACCGAGGATGACGCGCCAGCGGCGGAATTTCACCTTTCATTGTCGCCATTTAGACAAGTGGTCAAGGATTACTGGGCGATCTGTGAAAGCTATTTCGACGCGGTTAAGAACATGCCGCCGAGCCAGATCGAGACCATCGACATGGCTCGCCGGGGCATTCACAACGAAGGTGCCCGGGTGCTGGAAGAGCGGCTGGAAGGCAAGGCGAAGGTCGACAACGATACCGCGCGGCGTCTGTTCACGCTGATCTGCGTGCTGCACTTCGGGAGCTGACCCAGATGGTCGAGGAGCTTCCTCAGTCCGTTCTGTTTTGCTGCGACCATAATTCCGCGCGCTCGCCCATGGCCGAGGGCATCATGAAAAAGCTCTATGGAACCGATACTTATGTCCAGTCCGCCGGGGTCAAGGGTGATATGGACATCGACGGGTTCTCGATCGCGGTCTGCGACGAGATCGGAGTCGAGCTTGCCCGGCACCGGACCCGAAGCTTTGACGAGATGGAACAGTGGGGCGACGACCTGTCCTCGTTCGATCTGGTTGTGGCGTTGAGTCCGGCGAGCCAGCGCAAAGCTCTTGATCTGACACGGGTTTTTCATCTCGACGTGGTCTATTGGCCGATCCTGGACCCGACCGGACTGGGCGAATCGCGAGAGGCGAAATTGAACGCTTACCGCCAGACCCGGGACCAGATAGTGGAACATCTCAAACGACGGTGGGGCGACCCCAAGGATATGAAATGACTGCGAAAAACGTGATCGAGGCTTACTTTCAGGCGTTCAACAACGGTGACGTGGATGGTATGCTGGAATGCCTGAGCGAGGATGTGGCGCACCACGTCAATGAAGGGCAGGTGCGGACAGGCAAGGCGGCCTTTGCCGCGTTCTGTGAGCACATGAACCGATGCTACCGTGAACACCTTGATAACATGGTGATTTTCGAGGCCGAAGACGGCACGCGGGGCGCGGCGGAATTCGTGGTGAACGGCACCTACCTCGCCACCGACGAAGGGCTGCCGGAGGCGCACGGGCAGACCTACAAGCTGCCGGCGGGGTCGTTTTTCTCTTTGGAAAACAACAAGATCACGCGGGTCGTGACGTATTACAACCTTGCCGACTGGACCAAACAGGTCAGCGCCTGATGCGGGTGGAGCGGCTGACCGGCGAAAACCTGTTGGCTGCGCTGGATGACGTGGCGCAGCTACGGATTACGGTTTTTCGTGACTTTCCATACCTTTACGATGGCGACGTCGCCTATGAGAGGGCGTACCTTGAGCCTTACCGGCAGAGCGAGGACGCAATCGTGGTGGCGGCGTTCGACGGGGAACGTCTTGTCGGGGCCTCGACGGGGACGCCTATGGAGGATCATGCCGAGGATTTCGCAGCAGCTTTTTCTGGGCAAGACATTGATATGAAAGATATCTTTTATTGTGCCGAGAGTGTTCTGCTGCCCGCGTACCGGGGGCGCGGGCTGGGCCACGCGTTCTTTGACGCGCGGGAGGCCCATGCGCGGGCTCTGGGGCACCGCTATGTTGCCTTTTGCGGTGTGGTGCGACCCAAGGATCATCCTTTGCGGCCAGAGACTTACCAACCATTGGACGGATTCTGGCGCAAGCGGGGATATGCGCCGGTCGAAGGGGCCGTCGCGACCTATCGCTGGAAGGATATCGACCAGCCGGAAGAGACCGACCACCCGTTGCAATTCTGGATGCGGCGACTCGAAGGTTGACGCCAGCCGAATGTTCAAACCCGCGTCGGTATCCGGGTGGTACGGCGTCGGTGCGATTGTCCGCCGGCACGGGTTAACGCATTGCGCGGTCCGTGTTGCCGCAAAACCCGGCCGGAACACGGCAAACGCGGCAAGGTCCCGGGGCAGGCCCGGGACGAGGCGTCCCATTGTTGCGCGAAGCCCACGGTGCGGAAATTCGGATCTTTCCCGATAGTCCAGTGCGGGGCTTTCGGTGTACCAGTTCAGGGCCGGGGGGCGATGGGATTTGGACGGATAGACATGATGCGCCGCCTTGCAGCGTTTTTGACCTTTTTTGCGGTTCTTTTGACCGGCCATGCCGCAGAGGCAGGCCCGCGCGAGCGTATCGGCTTTGGCTGGCTGACAACCAATGACATCGGTGGTGATTTTCACGACCGCTGGCAGACCGGATCGCTGACGACCAGCCGGGTCTGGGGGCCGGGCTGGAGCGGGCGTTTGCCGCAAGGCTTCGGCGAAGTGCTGGAGCTGCGTCTGGGCGGGCGCATCGTCTCGCCGCAGAACCTCACCAATCCTGCGGCCGGTGACCGGCCCTTTGCCGGGGTTCTTTCGGTCGGGCTGCACACGCATTTCGCACGGGGACCGATGGATTTCGCCGTGGGCGTCGATGTGAACGTGACCGGGCCGCAGACCGGGCTGGACGATTTCCAGCGCAACCTGCACGACGTGCTGGGCGGGCGAAATATTTCGGACCGCGTGCGCCGCAACCAGGTCAGCGACGACGTGAACCCGGAACTGGTGATGGAGACCGGCCGTGCCTTTGACATGGGAGGCAATGCCGAAATCCGGCCGTTTGTCGAGGGGCGCTGGGGGTTCGAGACGCTGGCGCGGGTGGGGTTCGACCTGACGATTGGCCAGCGCGGTCGTGACGGATTGCTGGTGCGGGACCCGGTGACGGGGCAGCGCTACGTTGCCGTGCAGGGCGTCGAGGCGCCGGGTGCGAGCTTTGTCTTCGGGGCCGACGTGGCCTATGTGGACAGCAGCGTGCTGTTGAATCGCGACCGGGGCATTCAGCTGACCGATGCGCGGACGCGGGTCCGCGGCGGGGTCAACTGGCAGGGCAAAGGCGGCAGCACGATCTTCTACGGGCTGACTTGGCTGGGCGAGGAATTCGAGGCCCAGGAGGAAAGCCAGCTTGTGGGATCGCTGCGACTGCGCCTGAGATTTTGAACGTAACCCTTTGTTAACACTTTGCAGGCTGATTCGTTTTTGCTAGCGTGCCGCTACAAAAAGACAAAAAAAGACTAAAGAAGGCAGGCATACAGGCAATGGGAACGACCTTTCGGGGCGCGTTCGTCATCTCCTGGTCGCAGACGGAAGTGGACGGTTTGGAAGCCGCTCCTGTCCAGTCTCTTAACGTGGGGGCCGCATGGTCCTGGCGCGGGGATCTGGTGCGGGTGGACGGACCCAATGAAGTACTGCGCCTTGAGCGGACGGAAAGGGACGCAATGAGCCGCAAATGCGCGGCAAAGCTGGTGCGGCGGCTGGTGACGGCGGCACGCACGGGCACGACGAAACTGGACGAAGTCGAGGTGCACGAGCCGCTGATGGACTCTGGGTTCGTGGTAACCAACGGGGTCCGAAGCTACACCATCACCGTGATCGATGTGGGGCATGGCGCACCGCCTCTGGTGATGTTCCTGGACGAGATTCCGCCAAGGAATACCGAGATGTGGATCGTGCACCAGTCGCTGGGCGCGCATCGCAGCCAGACGACCGACGTGGAAAGCGGCGGGGTGATCTGTTTCACCCCCGGCACGCGGATCGAGACACCGGACGGGCCGCGGCTGGTCGAGGAACTGCGCGAAGGTGACTACGTGCAGACCAAGGACAACGGCGCGGAGGAGATCCAGTGGATCGGCAGCCGCCGGATGAGCGGCGCGCGCCTGTTCGCGATGCCGCATCTGCGGCCGGTGCGCATTCGCGCCGGGGCGCTGGGCGTCGAGCGGCCGGACGAGGAACTGCTGGTCAGTCCCGAGCATCGGATGCTGGTGCAGGGCGAGATCGCGCAGGCGCTTTACAACACGCCCGAGGTGCTGGTGTCGGCCAAGGACCTTGTGAACGGGCGCAACATCGCCATCGACCTCGCGGTGCGTGAGGTGACCTATGTGCACCTGCTGTTGCCGCGGCATCAGGTGTTGTGGGCCAACGGGGTGGAGACCGAGAGCTTTCATCCCGCGTCCGCGTCGCTTCAGGCACTGGACGGCGAGGACCGCAAGCGGCTGTTGGAGTACAATCCGACGCTGGAGTTCGAGCCGCAAACCTACGGTGGCTTCGCGCGGCGCAACCTGAGCGCGTCTGAGGCGGCGATCCTTCAGCACGAGGCGGCCTGAGCCGCCCGGACAGATTGTCACGGCCTCGCCGCCGCGCGGGCGCCGTGACACATGCACCTGATTTTATGGTGCGATAACGCACGATTATAACCGACAATTTCGGTCGTTTTTCCTTGCGCTTTCGTCGCTGGGATGCAGTTTAGGTCGGAATTTACGAAACTGTTACGCCAAGGAGTTCGCGTGTCCCTCTTCTTTATCGTAGCACTTCCGTTCTTCGGCGCCCTTCTGCCGGGCTTGATGAATTCGGCGGGCCGGTCGTCCTGTGCGGGCGTCACGTTCACTGTTTCGCTGGCCGCGTTCATCGGGCTTTTGACCAACCTTCCGACGGTTCTGGCCGGTGGAACGGTGATGGCGCAGATCGATTGGATGCCGGCGCTGGGGCTGAACTTTACGCTGATGCTGGACGGGCTGGGCTTTTTCTTCGCCTTTCTGATCCTTGGCATCGGGATGCTGATCATCGCCTATGGCCGGCAATACCTGAGCCGCGAAGACCATATGGGCGAGTTTTTCACCTATCTGCTGCTGTTCCAGGGCGCGATGGTGGGGATCGTTCTGAGCGATAACATCCTGCTTTTGCTGGTTTTCTGGGAGCTGACCTCGCTGTCGTCCTTCCTGCTGATCGGCTATTGGAAGCACCTGCCCGAGGGCCGGCAAGGCGCTCGGATGGCGCTGGCCGTGACCGGCATGGGCGGGCTGGCGATGATCGGTGGGATGCTGATCCTGGGCCAGATCGTGGGCAGTTATGACCTGAGCGTGATTTTGCAAAACCGCGAGATGATCCAGGCCGACCCGATGTATGTGCCGGCGCTGATCCTGATCCTGCTGGGGTGCTTTACCAAGTCGGCGCAGTTCCCGTTCCATTTCTGGCTGCCGCACGCGATGGCCGCGCCGACGCCGGTCAGCGCCTACCTGCACTCGGCCACCATGGTGAAGGCGGGCATCTTCCTGATGGCGCGGATGTGGCCCGTGCTGTCGGGCACGCCCGAGTGGTTCGTGATCGTCACAACGGCAGGGCTGATCACGATGGTGCTGGGCGCGGTCATTGCGCTGTTCAAGCACGACCTGAAGGCGCTGCTGGCGTTCTCGACGGTCAGCCACCTTGGCCTGATCACGATGCTGCTGGGCACGGGCACGGCGTTTGGCGCGATGGCGGCGGTGTTTCACATCCTGAACCACGCGACGTTCAAGGCGGCGCTGTTCATGTCCGCCGGGATCATCGACCACGAGGCGCATACGCGGGATATCCGTCTGCTCGGTGGGTTGCGGAAGCTGATGCCGGTGACGTTCGTCATCGCCACGCTGGCGGCGCTGTCGATGGCGGGGATACCGTTCCTCAATGGCTTCTTGTCGAAGGAGATGATGCTGGAGGAGGCCAACCACACGGTGCTGTTCGACACGTGGTGGTTCGTGCCGGCGCTGGCCGTCATCGGCTCGCTTTTTTCGGCCGCGTATTGCTTCCGCTTCATTTCGCACACGTTCCTGGGCCCGGTGCGCGACGATTACCCGGCCAAGCCGCATGACCCGCCGGCGGGCATGTGGCTGCCGCCCGCGATCCTGGTGGTGCTGGTGGTGGTGATCGGGGCCGCACCCTTCCTGGTGCAGGATTTCGTGTTCCTTGTGGCCAAGGCCGTGATTGGCGGGGTCGAGCCGCTGGAAGTGAAATACATCAAGATCTGGCACGGGCTGGTGCCGGCGCTTTACATGTCGATCGCCGCCGTGGTGGGCGGGTTGATCGTGCTGCTGCTGTTCAAGCCGCTGCTGAAGCTGTGGGACGCGGCGCCACGCCCCGAGGCCAAGGTGATCTTCGAGTGGATCGTCGAGACGGCGGCGGCGGGGGCGCGGGCGCTGATCCATCCGATCCACAACGGATCTTTCACGCGCTATGCCGCCGTGGGGTCGGCGGCAATCATCGTGGCGGGATACTATGCCTGGGCGACGGGCACGGTGGCCGAAGCCACGCGGGCGATGCAGGCGCCGAGTGCCGTGGCAATAGCCGGGTGGCTGATGCTGGTGGCCGCCACGGGCGCGCTGGTGATCTTGCATCGCAATCGTTTCTTCTCGCTTATCCTGATCGGGATCGTGGGGCTGATGGTGTCTGTGGGCTTCATCTTCTTCAGCGCGCCGGACCTTGCGATGACGCAGTTCACCGTCGAGGTGGTGACGATCATCCTGTTGCTTCTGGCGCTGAATTTCCTGCCCAAGACGACGCCCGTGGAAAGCAGCCTGCTACGCCGGGTGCGCGATGCGGGCATGGGGATCGTCGGCGGGTTGGCGACCTTTGCGCTATCCTATCACTATCTTCTGCGCGATGCGGTCAGCAGCCCGATTTCCGAGTATCACCTGGCCAATTCCTATAAAGGGGGCGGCGGCACCAACGTGGTGAACGTGATCCTTGTCGATTTCCGGGGCTTTGACACCTATGGCGAGATCATCGTGCTGGGGATCGCCGCGCTGCTGATCTATGCGCTGACCGAGACGCTGCTGAACAGCAATGTGCGGGCGCGGCTGCTGAACCGCAAACCGGACCAGCCGCGGGCGGGGGACATGCATCCGATGATGATGGTGGTCCTGACCCGTGTGATCATGCCGGTGGTGTTGATGGTCGGCTTCTACATCTTCCTGCGCGGCCATAACGAGCCGGGTGGCGGGTTCATCGCCGGGCTGGTCGTGTCGATCGCCGTGGTGATGCAGTACATGGCAAGCGGCTTTGCCTGGACCTCGCAGCGGTTGCGATACCCATATCACGGGGTGATCGGCGCGGGCGTGCTGATCGCCGGGCTGACCGGCATCGGCTCGTGGTTCGTGGGCAAGCCATTCCTGACCTCGGATTTCACCTATGTGCGCATTCCGCCGTTCGAGAAATTCGAGCTGGCGACGGCGGCGCTGTTCGACCTGGGTGTGTTCCTGGCGGTCGTGGGCGCGGTGATGCTGTCGCTGGAGAGCTTCTCGCGGCTGGCGCGGCGGGCGCATACGCCGGATACCGAGCATCCGATGGATATTGACCCGTCGAGGGATGATCCGCCGAAAACGGTGGGCGCGAGCGGGGGGCCTGTCTGATGGAGTTTCTTGTTGCATCTGCCATCGGCGTCATGACCGCGGGCGGGCTTTACCTTGTGCTGCGGCTGCGGACATTCCCGGTGATCCTTGGGATCTCGCTGCTGACCTATGCTGTGAACGTGTTCCTGTTCGCCTCGGGGCGGCTGACCGTCGGGGCGCCGCCGGTGTTGGTGGACGGGGTCCAGACCTATACCGACCCGCTGCCGCAGGCGCTGGTGCTGACGGCCATCGTGATCTCGTTCGGGATGACGGCTGTGGTGGTGATGATCGCGCTGGGGTCGTTCCTTGGTGCGGATGACGATCACGTGGACGACCAGCCGGAAGAAGACGAAAACGACGCGCAGGCGGAGGGCCAGCAATGACCCATTGGATTATCGCGCCCGTCGTGCTGCCGGCGCTGCTGGCGCCGTTCATCGTGCTGGCCGCACGGTTTCATTTCGGCATCCAGCGGGCGTTCTCGGTCGCGGGTGTCGTAGCACTGATCGCCATTTCGGCCAGCCTGGCCTGGTCCGTGTCGGATGGCGACGTGATGCTGTACCAGCTGAGCGACTGGGCCGCGCCGTTCGGGATCGTTTTGGTGGGCGACAGGCTGTCGACGATGATGGTACTGCTGACGTCCGTTCTGGCGCTGTTCGTGCTGCTGTATGCCATCGGGTCGAGATGGGACGAGCGGGGGTGGCATTTCCACGCCCTGTTCCAGTTCCAGCTGATGGGCATCATGGGGGCGTTCCTGACGGACGACCTTTTCAACCTGTTCGTGTTCTTCGAGGTGCTGCTGATCGCCTCCTATGGCCTGATGATCCATGGGGGCGGCAATGAGCGGCTTCGCGCGGGGGTGCAGTATGTTCTGTATAACCTGATCGGCTCGACGCTGTTCTTGTTCGCGCTGGGCTCGATCTATGCCGAGACCGGGACGCTGAACATGGCGGACCTAGCCGAGCGGGTGACGCAGATCGGCGCGGAGGAGACGGTGGGTATCCGGGTGGCTGCCGTGCTGCTCTTGTTGGTCTTTGCGATCAAGGCGGCGCTGGTGCCGCTGCATTTCTGGCTGCCGTCGAGCTATGCCGAGGCACCGGCCCCCGTGGCGGCGCTGTTTGCGATCATGACCAAGGTGGGGGCCTATGCCATCATCCGGGTCTACACGATGATCTTTCCGCCCGACCTGGAGGCGACGGCGGGGCTGCACGTGGTGTGGCTGATGCCTGCCGCGCTGATCTCGCTGGCGATAGGTATGATCGGCGTGCTGGCCGCCAAGACGCTGGACCGGCTGGTGGCCTTTTCGATCATCGGGTCGATGGGCATGGTGATGGTGGCGATTGCGCTCTTTACCGAGGACGGGATCGCGGCGGCGCTTTACTATATCGTGCATTCGACGCTGGCGGGCGCGATCCTGTTCCTGATCACCGACCTTGCAAGGGCGGGGCGGGACAACCTGACCCTGACGGCGCAGCCGCCGGTGTCGGGCGCGGCGCTGACCGCGGGGATGTTTTTCGTGGGCGCGATTGCCATGGCGGGCCTGCCGCCGCTGTCGGGCTTCCTGGGCAAGCTGTTGGTGCTGGATGCCGCCTATGACAGTGCGCAGATGCCGTGGATCTGGGCGGTGGTGCTGGTGTCCAGCCTGATCAGCGTCGTGGGGTTTGCACGTGCTGGCAGCAATGTGTTCTGGAAGGCGCGCAGCATCGCGCGGCCCGAGGGGGCGCCCGTGGTGGCCGCCCCGTCCGCACTGAGCTATGTCGCTGTTGGCGGGCTGATCGCGCTGTTGATCGCGCACACGGTCTTTGCCGGTCAGGTGCATGGCTATACCAAGGCGATCTCGGCGCAGCTGTTCGCGCCCGAGCCGCTCAAGTCGACGGTTCTGGAGACGCCGGGCAAGCTGGGCCGGCCCGAGGACAAGGCCAAGGGTGGCTATGGCGATGACGACCATGGCGACGACGGTTATGGCGACGACGCGGCCCATGGCGAGAGCGATGAGGGCCATGGCGCGGACGAACAAGAGAGCGGGGGGCACTGACATGACACGCGCGTTCTACTGGGTGTTCCCGCATCCGTTTCTGACCCTGCTGCTGACGCTGGTCTGGGTCCTTTTGCAGAACGGATTTTCCGCCGGCATGGCGGTGTTCGGGCTGATCCTGGGCATCATCATCCCGTGGATGACGTCGATCTGGTGGCCGGATACGCCCAAGGGTTTCAACCTGTTCCGCATGTTCACCTATGGCCTGATCGTGATCTACGATATCATCATCGCCAACCTGCAGGTGGCGTGGATCGTGCTGACGGTGCCGAATTCCAAGCTGAAACCGGCGTGGATCGTGGTGCCACTGGACCTGGTGAAGCCCGAGGCGATCACCATCCTGGCGGGCACGATCACCCTGACGCCCGGCACGGTGTCGTCGGACCTGTCGGACGAGGGGCACAGCCTGCTGGTGCATGTGCTGCACACCGATGACCCGGACTCGGTGCGCGACGAGATCAAGACCCGCTACGAGGCCCGGCTGGAGGAGATTTTCGCATGAGTTCGCCATCTGACATCATGGATATTGCCATCGTCATCTCTTTCGTGGCGCTGGCGCTGGGGCAGCTTTTGTCGATGGTGCGCCTTGTCATTGGGCCGACACCGGGCGACCGGATCCTTGCGCTGGACACGATGGTGATCAACGCGCTGGGGCTGGTGGTGATGGTGGGCATCTTCCAGGGCGTGCAGGTCTATTTCGAGGTCACGCTGCTGATCGCGATGCTGGGTTTCGTGTCCACGGTTGCGCTGGCGCGGTTCATCCTGAGGGGGGACATCATCGAATGACTGCCATGGATATCGGATATCTTTCTGTCGCGTTCTGCCTGCTGGTGGGATCGGGATTCGTGTTGGTCGGTGTGTTCGGCCTGCTGAAGTTCAACGATCCGATGACGCGCCTGCACGCGCCCACGAAGGTGGGCACGTTGGGGATCGGGATGTTCCTGCTGGCGTCGATGATCCACTCGTTCCTGGTCGGCGACAGGTCTTATCACGAGCCGCTGATCATGGCGTTCCTGTTCGTCACGGCACCCATTTCGGCGCATTTCATCGCCAAGGTGAACATCCACAAACGGGCCTGCGAGACACCGCCCAGCCCGCCGCGTGACGACACATGGTCGACGCTGACGGATCCGGACGTCGAAAAAGAGGCCGAGGCGGACGCGGCAAAGGCGCGGGAGTAGGGCGCGGCCTGCGAGGTGGGCGGCGCGTGGGTTTTCACCCACCCTACGTGAACTTCCGCTGAAAGTTAGCTTATTGGCTTAGTTTTATTGACACGGTCTTGGTGATCCGGTTACTTAGGCATATGGCTAAGTTTGATTCGAAGCTGGACCTGTGTTTTTCCGCGCTGGGCGATCCGACGCGGCGGGTGATCCTTGAGCGGCTGGTCCGCGGCCCGGCGAGTGTCAGCGAACTGGCCGCGCCGCATGACATGGCGCTGCCGTCCTTCATGGGCCATCTGAGAAAGCTGGAGGAGGCCGGGCTGGTCACCTCCGACAAGCAGGGCCGGACACGGACGTTTGCCCTTGCCCCGGACGCGTTCGCCCCGGTCGATGACTGGCTGAGCGAGCAGCGGCGGATCTGGGAGGGCCGGCTGGACCGGCTGGACGATTATGTTGCAACCCTGATGAGGGACCGAAAGACATGAACCTGAACCCCGAGACCGACTTGAGCTTTACCCGAACCCTGAACGCGCCGCGCGCGCTGATCTGGGAGTGCTGGACCACGCCGGAGCACATCAAGAACTTCTTCGTGCCCAAGCCGCACAGCATCGAAAGCTGCGAGATCGACCTGCGCGTGGGCGGGCGGTTCAACACAGTGATGAACGTGGAGGGACACCTGATGGACAACAAGGGGGTGTACCTGGAGGTGGTCGAGATGGAACGGCTGGTCTTTACTGACACTTATACCGAGGGCTGGGTGCCCGTGCCGGACCCGTTCATGACGGCGATCCTGGATCTGGAAGACGACGGGAATGGCGGCACGATCTATACCGCGACGGCGCGGCACCGGTCGCCCGAGGCGAAGAAAACCCACGAGGACATGGGGTTCTTCGATGGCTGGGGCACGGTGGCCACGCAGCTGGAAGAGTATGCGCAGAGCTTGAAGTAGGACGTGAGGGCGCGTGGGTTTTCACCCACCTTACTCCTGCGCTGCGGGAAACTTGCGGGTTGGGCGAAGCGACGTGTTGACTCCACCACGAACCCTTATATAAGCGCGGCTTCATTGGTGTTGGTGGCCCCCGCAAGGGGATGCCTGTCGCCGTGGCAAAATCCACGGAGAGGACAACGCCCTTCGAAACCTTAAACGAAGGAGATCAGTCGATGACAAAGAGAACGGCTGCCAAATACAAGATCGACCGCCGGATGGGCGAAAACATCTGGGGGCGTCCGAAATCCCCGGTCAACCGCCGCGAATACGGCCCCGGCCAGCACGGCCAGCGCCGCAAGGCGAAGATTTCCGACTTCGGCCTGCAGCTGCGCGCCAAGCAGAAGCTGAAGGGTTATTACGGTGACCTGACCGAGAAGCAATTCCGCCGCATCTTCCGCGAGGCCGAGCGTCTGAAAGGCGACACCGGCGAGCTGCTGATCGGCCTGCTGGAGCGTCGGCTGGACGCGGTCGTCTACCGCGCCAAGTTCGTGCCGACCATCTTTGCCGCGCGTCAGTTCGTGAACCACCGTCACGTCCGCGTGAATGGTCAATTGGTGAACATCCCGTCCTACCGTGTTAAGGAAGGCGACGTGATCGAGGTTCGCGACCGTTCCAAGCAGATGGCCGCTATCCTGGAAGCCACGCAGCTGCCCGAGCGCGACGTGCCGGACTATATCGACGTGGACAATTCCAAGCTGACCGCGACTTTCGTGCGGACACCCAGCCTGGGCGACGTGCCGTACCCGGTGATGATGGAACCGAACCTGGTCATCGAATTCTACGCGCAGAACTAAGTTTTTAGGTCTGCCGCACCTGATCCGGAAGGCCGCGCCGCTGGGCGCGGCCTTTTGCATTTGTAAGTGGAGGAGACGCAGAGCATGGCACAGGACTTTCCAAAGTACGGGCGCATCGACGGGACCATCGTGATGATCGGCTTCGGGTCGATCGCGAAGGGAACGTGGCCGCTGATCGAGCGGCATTTCGACTATGACGCGGACAAGTTCGTGGTAATCGAGCCGAACGCGGCCAATCACGAGGCTTTGCGCGAGCTTGGGCTGCGTTTTGTCCCCGAGGCGGTGACGGCGGAGAATTATCGCGAATTGCTGGGCGGGCTGATCGAGCCGGGCAAGGGGTTCGTGGTGAACCTGAGCGTGGATACCTCGTCGCTCGACCTGATGAAGTTCTGCCGCGAGCAGGGCGTTCTGTATATCGACACGGTGGTGGAGCCGTGGGCGGGCTATTACTTCGACACGCAGGACAATGCGGCGCGTACGAATTATGCCTTGCGGCAGGCGGTGCGGGACGAGAAGGCGGCCAATCCGGGCGGGACCACGGCGGTGAGCTGTTGCGGGGCCAACCCCGGGATGGTCAGCTGGTTCGTGAAAGAAGCGTTGCTGACGCTGGCGAAGGACACCGGCAAGGACGCGGAGGCGCCGAAGGACCGTGAAGGCTGGGCCAAGCTTATGCAGGGGCTGGGCGTCAAGGGCGTGCATATTGCCGAGCGTGACACGCAGGCGCGCGCCGAGCCACGGCCGCGGGGGCATTTCGTCAACACCTGGTCGGTCGAGGGGTTCATCGCCGAAGGGTTCCAGCCCGCCGAGCTGGGCTGGGGCACGCATGAGACGTGGTTCCCGGAGAACGGGCACAGTCATGACACGGGGTGCCGCGCCGGCATCTGGCTGGAACGGCCCGGGGCGATTACGCGTGTGCACACGTGGTGCCCGACGCCGGGGCCCCAATTCGGCTTTCTGGTGACCCATAACGAGGCGATTTCGATTTCCGATTTCTACACCGTGGGCGCGCCGGAGGACCCCGAGTTCCGGCCCACGTGCCACTATGCCTATCACCCTTGTGACGATGCGGTGCTGTCGCTGCACGAGATGTTCGGGGCGGGGCGGCAGCAGACGACGCACGAGATTCTGGACGTGGACGAGATCGTGACCGGCATCGACGAGCTGGGCGTGCTGCTCTATGGGCATGAGAAGAACGCGATGTGGTATGGCTCGCGCCTGTCGAACGAGGAAACCAAGGACCTCGCGCCTTATCAGAACGCCACTGGCCTTCAGGTGACGAGTGCCGTTCTGGCGGGCATGGTCTGGGCGCTGGAGAACCCCGAGGCGGGCATCGTGGAGACCGATGAGATGGACCACGCCCGGTGCCTCGAGGTGCAGCGGCCGTATCTGGGCCCGGTGGAGGCGCATTACACCGACTGGACACCGTTGCAGGACCGGTGGGAGCATTTCCCCGAGGATATCGACGAGAGCGATCCATGGCTTTTCCGGAACGTGCTTGCGTCGTGAGGGGCGGGCTTTGCCACTGATTCCGCGCCGGGGTGCGGAACGTGGACGTCTACGCTGGTATTTCAATGCACGCGGCGTGGTCTTCGCGCCGCATCTGGTGCGATTTGACTTGGTGGGGCTGGTCAGGGCGCGCGCGTCTCGGTAATGCGGAACATGACCATCCGTTCAGGGCCGCTGCGGCCCCTGGGCGGTGTGCCGCTGCCCCGTGAGGAATGACATCACATGACCAATATCACTGCCCAGCCCGGAATACTGGACATCGCCCCTTACGTGGGCGGGTCGAGCCATGTGGAGGGGGTAAGCAACGTGGTCAAGCTGAGCTCGAACGAGAACCCGTTCGGGCCGAGCGAGGCGGCGAAGGACGCGTTTCGCAAGGCGGCGTATGATCTGCACCGCTATCCGTCGACCGACCATGCCAGCCTGCGGGGTGCGATTGCCGACGTGCACGGGCTGGATGCCGACCGCATCGTCTGTGGCGTGGGCAGTGACGAGATCCTGTCGCTGCTGTGCCAGTGCTATGCCGGGCCGGGCGATGAGGTCATTCATACCGAGCATGGCTTTGCCATCTACAAGATCGCGGCGTTGTCCAATGGCGCGACGCCGGTCGAGGTGCCCGAGCGCGAGCGGGTGACGGATGTGGATGCGATTCTGACCGCGGTGACCGAGCGCACGCGGCTGGTGTTCATCGCCAACCCCAACAATCCGACCGGCACGATGATAGGCGACGGCGAGATCGCCCGGCTGGCCGAGGGGCTGCCGGAGCACGTGCTGCTGGTGCTGGATGGCGCCTATGCGGAGTATGTCGAGGGGTTCGACGGTGGCGCGGGGCTGGTCGATGCGCGCGAAAACGTGGTGATGACGCGGACCTTTTCCAAGATCTACGGGCTGGGCGGGCTGCGCGTGGGGTGGGGGTATGGTCCGGCACATGTGGTGGATGTTCTGAACCGGGTGCGCGGGCCGTTCAACCTGAGCCAGTCGGCGCTGGTCGCCGCCGAGGCCGCGGTGCGCGACCAGGCCTGGGTCGACAAATGCCGCGCGGACAATGCGCGGATGCGGGCGTGGCTGGCAGAGGCGCTGGCCGGGCATGGCGTCCCGTCGGACACGTCCCTGGCGAATTTCGTTCTCGCCCGCTTTGCCGATCAGGAGCAGGCCGAGGCCTGTGACGAGTACCTGAAATCCGAGGGTCTGATCGTGCGCCGGGTGGCAGGCTATAACCTGCCGCATTGCCTGCGGATCACCGTTGGTGACGAGGCCAGCTCGCGCCGGGTGGCCCATGCGGTAGGGCAGTTCATGGGAGACGCGGAATGAGCGTGATCTATGACCGGGTTGCGCTGATCGGGCTGGGGCTGATCGCGTCGTCGATGTTCTGGGCGATGAAGCGCGCGGGTCTGGCGGGCGAGGTCACGGGATATGCCCGGTCGCAGGAGACCCGCGATGTGGCACGCGAGATCGGGCTGTGCGACCGGGTCTGTGATAGCGCTGCCGAGGCCGTGGAGGGTGCGGACTTGGTGGTGCTGTGCGTGCCGGTGGGCGTGATGGGCGCGGTGGCCGAAGAGATAGCGCCGGCGCTGAAGCCGGGCGCCACCGTCAGCGACGTCGGCTCGGTCAAGAAGGCGGTGATCGAGGCGGTTGGTCCGCATTTGCCGCAAGGCGTGCATTTCGTACCGGCCCACCCGATGGCCGGGACCGAACATTCGGGGCCACGCTCGGGCTTTGCCGAGCTTTTCGAGAACAAGTACACCCTGATCGTGCCGGTGGAGGGCAGCGACCGCGCGGCGGTGGAGCGGCTGGAGGCTTTGTGGCAGGCGATGGGCGCAAGGACCGACGAGATGGATGCCGACCATCACGACCTTGTCTGCGCCGTGACCAGCCATACGCCGCACCTCATTGCCTATACGATGGTCGGCGTGGCCGACGACCTGCGCCGGGTGACCGACAGCGAGGTCATCAAGTATTCCGCCGCGGGGTTCCGCGACTTCACCCGGATTGCCGCCAGCGACCCCACCATGTGGCGCGACGTGTTCCTGACCAACAAGGAGGCGACGCTGGAAGTGCTGGGGCGTTTCACCGAGGAGCTGTTCGCGTTGCAACGGGCGATCCGCACCGGGGACGGTGATCTGCTGTATGATTATTTCACGCGGACGCGCAGCATCCGGCGTGGTATCATCGAGGCCGGGCAAGATACGGATGCGCCGGATTTCGGGCGCGTGAAAAAGGGTTGAGCAGGATGCGCTTGGCGTGGATTTTTCCAGTTTTTCTGGCAAGTTGTTCGTTTGGCGGCGGCAAGGGGGATGACCCCGAACTGGTCACGCGGGGGGCTGTCTGCGGCGACCCGTCGATACAGGGCGTGGTGGTGGGCGATGTGCCCGGAAACGGGGCCTGCGGGATCGCCAATGCGGTCGAGGTGGATGCTGTCGGCGGGGTTCTGCTGAGCCAGCCCGCGACGATGAACTGCAAGACAGCGCGGACGCTGAACGCCTGGGTGAAGAACGACATGAAGCCGATTGTCGGCAATACCGGCGGCGGCGTCAGAAGCCTGAAGGTCGCGGCGCATTACGTGTGCCGGACGCGCAATCACAAGCGCGGCGCGCGGCTGTCGGAACATTCCAAGGGCAACGCGATCGACATCTCGGCCTTTCTGTTGCGTGATGGCACGGATATCTCGGTTCTGAACGACTGGGGCACGGGCAAGCGCGGCAAGATCTTGCGGCAGTTGCATGGCTCGGCCTGCGGGCCGTTCGGCACGGTTCTGGGGCCGGGATCAGACGGGTATCACCGCGATCACTTCCATTTCGACACGGCAGATTACCGGAGCGGGTCCTACTGTCGATAGGGCGTATCAAATCTTTTGCAAAAAGATTTGCCAAAAGATTTCTGAAATCTTTTGGCCTCTAGCGCAGGCGCAGCACTGGCGCGGGGCCGAGGGGCACCGGGCCCAATAGGACGCGGCCATCGCGCAGACCCAGCGGAATGTCGAGCGTCTTGGGGTTGCCGGCCATTTGCGACACCAGCGCGAGGCCGTCTTCGAGCGTGCCGGCAAAGCCCTGTGGCAGCGCGCCGCTGTCCACGGCGAGGCGCAGGATGTCGCGCCAGTTGCGCGCCTTGACGGTGATTTCGCCCGTGGGAATGCCGGCGGCGTCGACCGTGACCTCGCCCGCGGCCTGCAATTCCAGCCGGCCCCAGCGGGCTTCGGCCAGCTTGAGCTCGATGCGGCGGGGCTGGGGGCGGGCGTCCTCGATCGCCGAGAGGTCCCAGGGCTTGTCGAACGCCACGGTCATGTCTATCGACAGCGCCTCGAGCGAGTCGGGCAGGGTGTCGCCGGGATCGACCTTGACACGCCAGTCGAGCGCAGGGGTAAACCCGTCGGCGTTGAGGCCCAGGCGATAGCTGCTGTCGGCGGCGGTCGAGCGTTCGGCGGCGAGCGTCAGGCTGTCGGCGGTGGTCGGCTGGACGGTGGTGTCAGGCTGAATGGCGAGATTTTCGGCGGTCAGGGTCAGGCGATCCAGCGGCAGGCCCGGCGCGGCGCGGGTAACAAGGCTGGCGCGCATGTCCGTGCTGGTCACGTCGTACTTGGCCCGGGGCGTCGCGACCAGCTGATGATCGGGCCAGACGGCGATGATGTGGTTGGGCTTGTAGCTGAGCGCGAAGAGTTGGAAGAACGGTGCCTCCCACGCAAGGCCGGTGTCGGGGTCGGCGAGGCTGACATCGGTGAAGGTGGTGTCGAAGCGGTTGGGGAAGCCGCGGGTCGTGAGGTCGGAATACTCGGCCACCCAGCCATCGGCGCGACGGCCCTCGAACCACGCCTCGAACGCCTTGGTCGCGCCGGTGGAGCCGACGGCCCAGTAGACGGACCATGCCAGGGCCGCCACCACGATCAGGATCAACATGCCGCGCATCTGCCTATCAGCCTTCTTCCGAGCCCTTGCCGAGTGGTATTTAAAGTGATTAGGGGGCAGGGGAAAGCGCAAGGAGCGGAAAAATGACGATGTGGGTTTTCGGCTATGGGTCGCTGGTGTGGAACCCCGGCTTCACGCCGGTGCAGCGCGTGCTGGCCGCCTTGCCGGGCTATCATCGCAGCTTCTGCATGCGCTCGATCCACCACCGCGGCACCGAGGAGAACCCCGGCCTTGTGCTGGCGCTGGACGAAAGCCCGGATGCGCTGTGCCGGGGTGTGGCGCTGGCGGTGCACGAGGACGAAGAGGACAAGGTGCTGGCCTATCTGCGCGAGCGGGAACTGGTGTCGGCGGCCTATCTTGAGAAAGAGCTGGACATCATGCTGCGCGACGGGCGGCAGGTGCGGGCGCTGACCTATGTCATCGACGCCGATCACGTGCAGTATTGCGGCGGGCTGGACCTGGAGGAACAGGCCCGGATCATCGCGCGCGCGCATGGCGGGCGGGGGCCGAACCACGAGTATCTTTTCCAGACCGTCGCGCATCTGGAGGAGCTGGGCATCGTTGATCCCGAACTGGACTGGCTGGTGCGGCGGGTGAAGGGGATCGGGGTCTGAGCAAACCTGCGGCGAAGGTGCGGCAAACGCTTTAAAACCTTGGCTTCAAAGTGGTTAACGCGTAGGGTGTCGCCAAACAATAACCGCGCCGGGAGCCGTCCAGATGGACCAGCCGGACCGTGAGGTCGAGCCCAACTTTTCACACCCCGTGAGGCAGATCACGCTGATGCTGATCGTGCTGGCCCTGACGGGGCTTGGCGCGTTCTTCGCGCTGCCGCGGGTATTGCCGGTGTTCCAGGCCAACCCGTACCTGAACGGGTTCATCCTGTTCGTCTTTGTGATCGGGGTGGTGGCCTGTTTCTGGCAGATGTACCAGCTGATCGGTTCGGTGCGCTGGATCGAGGGGTTTGTCCAAGAACGGGAAACACCCCAGGATATCAAGGCGCCGCTGCTGCTGGCACCCCTGGCGACCCTGCTGAAGCAGCGCGGCAAGCGGATGAAGATCGCGTCGGGCTCGGCGCGGTCGATCCTCGACTCGGTGGCACAGCGGATCGACGAGGCACGGGAGATCACGCGCTACATCACCAGCATGTTGATTTTCCTCGGTCTTTTGGGGACGTTCTATGGCCTGGCCACGACGGTGCCGGCGGTGGTGGACACGATCCGCAGCTTGGCCCCGCAGGACGGCGAGGAAGGCGTGGACGTGTTCAACCGCCTGATGACCGGGCTGGAATCGCAGTTGGGCGGCATGGGCGTGGCCTTTGCCAGTTCGCTCCTGGGCCTTGCCGGGTCGCTGGTGGTGGGCCTTCTGGAGCTCTTCGCGGGGCACGGGCAGAACCGGTTTTACCGCGAGTTGGAAGAGTGGATGTCGACGATCACGCGGGTCGGTCTTGCGTCGGGTGACGGCGAGGGCGGCAGCGAGGCGGGCGTGATGGCCAGCGTCGTCGACCACATGGGCGAGCAGATGGAGAGCCTGCAGCTGATGCTGACGCAATCCGACGTAAGCCGCGCGATGGTGGACGAAAAGCTGGGGCTTCTGGCGGATTCGATGGAGAAGCTGACCGCGCGTCTGACCGATAGCGCGCCCCTGCATGACGCGTTGTCGCGGGTGGCGGACGGGCAGGAAGAGCTGATCCGGCAGATGGCGAGCCACGAGGGCGAGAGCGGTGGGATCGACGCGGAAAGCCGGATGCGGCTGCGGTCGATCGACGTGCAGATGTTGCGCATCCTGGAGGAAATCAGCGCCGGGCGGCAGGAAAGCATGAGCGAGTTGCGCACCGACCTGAATTCGCTGTCGCGGGCGATCGGGCAGTTGGCGTCGAGCCATGGGCGAAGCGATGCGGCGCCACGGGCACTGCGCCGCACCGAGCGGGAGCAGGGGAGCTAGGCGATGGCCCTGTCACGGCGCACCGGCGCACGATTCCAGGCCTCTATCTGGCCGGGATTCGTGGATGCGATGACGGGCCTTCTGCTGGTGCTGATGTTCGTGCTGACCATCTTCATGGTGGTGCAGTTCGTTTTGCGCGAGACGATCAGCGGACAGGAAAGCCGGCTGGACGAGCTGTCGTCCGAAGTGGCGGCGCTGAGCCGGGCGCTGGGGTTGGAACAGGACCGCAACGCCACGCTGACCGAGCGGGTGGGTGCGCTGACCGCGACGCTGGGCGATGCGCGGGAACGGCAGGAACAGCAGGCGGCGCTGATCGCGGCACAGGAATCGCAGATCGCCGAGGCAGAGGCCCGGATCGCCAGTTTCGAGGAACAGGTGGCGGGGCTGTTGGCGCAGCGCGACGAAAACCTTGGCACGATTGCGGACCTGGAAGGCCAGCGCGAAGAGTTGCTGAGCGAGCAGGAGCAGCTGCAGCTGGCATTGGCGGGTTTGCGCGACGAGTTCGATGCGCAGGAAGAAGCCGCACGGTTGGCGGCGGCGCAGGCCGATGCGCTGGAGGCGATGATCGCGGAATTGCGCGGCGAGGCCGAGGCGGATGAGGCGGCGCAGGCGGAGCTGACCGCGCAGGTCGAGGGTTTGCAGGCGCAATTGTCGGACGAAGAGAAGGCGCGGCTGGCCGAGGCGGCTGCGGCGGAGGCGCTGCGTGATCGTTTGGAAAACGCGGATGCGGAGCTGACGGCGATGACGCTGGCGCTGGAGGAACAGCGCAGGAAAGCCGAGGAAACGCTGGCCATGCTGGCCGCGGCCGAGGACGCGCAGGAGGATCTGGACGTGCGGCTGGCGGCGGCGCTGATGGCGCAGCAGGAGGCCGAAGCCGCGTTGACGGAGGCCGAGAGCGGACAGGAGGTGACCCGCTCTCAGTTGAACTCTGTCGAGGCGGAACTGGCGCAGGCGCTGGCGGATATGGAGGCCGAGACGGTGCGGGCCGAGGAGTTGCAGCTTCGGCTGAGCGAGACCGAAGCGGAACTGGCCGCCTTGAGTAAGGAAAGCGGCGAGGTGGCGCAGACCGCGGCAAGTCTGGAAGAGCGGTTGGCCGAGGCATTGGCGGCCAAGACCGCCGCCGAGAACGAGGCGGTGGAGAATGCCGATCTGATCGCGGATTTGAGGCGACAAGTCGAGGCGCTGGAGGCAGATGTGCAGGCGCGCGACAAGCGGATCGCGTCTTTGATGGCGGCGAACGAGGCGGCCACGGCGGAGGCCATGTCGGCGGAAGATGTGCGCGCGCAGCTGGCCGCGGCCCTGGCCGCGAAGCTGGCCGCCGAAGAGGAGGCCGAAGCGCGGCTGACGGAAGCCGAGCAGCGGGCGGCGATGCTGGGGCAGGTGCAGGCGGAGCTGGACCGGCAGCGTTCGTTGGCCGACGAGGCGCAAGAGGAAGAGGCGCTGCTGAACCAGCAGGTGCGCGCATTGCGTGATCAGTTGGGGCAGTTGCAGGCGCTTCTGGACGATGCCAAGGCGCGCGAGGCCGCATCGGAAGTGCAGCTGCAATCGCTGGGCAACGAGTTGAACACCGCGCTGGCGCGGGTGGCGGCCGAGGAACGGCGGCGGCGCGAACTGGAGGAAGCCGAGCGCAAGCGGCTGGAGGCGGAACGTGCGGACCTTGAGAAGTTCCGGTCGGAGTTCTTTGGCCGGTTGCGGCAGTTGCTGGAAGAACAGGAAGGCGTGCGGATCGTGGGCGACCGCTTCGTCTTCTCGTCCGAAGTACTGTTCGCACAGGGTGAAGCGCGCCTGTCGGACGCGGGTGAAGGGGAATTGGCGAAGGTGGCGGACATCCTGCGCACGGTGGCCGAGAATATTCCCGAGGATATCGACTGGGTGATCCAGGTGGACGGGCACACCGACAACGTGCCGGTGCGCGCGGGCGCGCGGTTCGAGGACAACTGGGAGCTAAGCCAGCAGCGGGCACTGTCGGTGGTGCGCTACCTTGTGGATTTCCTGGGCCTGCCGCCGGAGCGTTTGTCAGCCAACGGGTTCGGACAGTACCAGCCGGTCAACCCCGCCGACACCCCCGAGGCGCGGGCGCAGAACCGGCGGATCGAGCTGAAGCTGACGGAGAAGTAGGCGCGAGCCTGTCGCGAACACCCCGTTGGCGCTACTCGGCCAGAACGATGATGTCGGCGTGGCGGTTGGCCAGCACCTGGCTGTACCGTTCCAGCGTCACGTAGCCGCGATAGGCACCGGGGGGCCAGCCGCCCTCGGGGGCGCGGCGGCCATAGGCGCGGAAAAGCTGGGCCTGCGGGGCGTTGAGCGTTTCGGAATGGGTGAAGATTTCGCCTTCGGGGCCGGACGCCGTGACGCGCATGGTGTCGCCCGGTTGGGCGTAGAAGACGTGACCGTAGAGCACCAGCGGCATGTCGGGGGTGGTCTCGGACACGCGGGCGTCGCCGGATTTCACGGCATCGAATTCCGGCACGGCGGTGGAGAAGCCGGCGGTGAAAAGCCCGGCGCGGTCATAGGGCAGGGCGCTTTCCCAAAGGCCCGGGCCGGTGGCGGTGCCGCAGGTGCCCGGCTCGGCCTCGGGCAGGAACGGGTCGATCACCTCGCCGTCCTTGAGGACCGAAAGGTGGATGTGGGGCGCGTTGGTGAGGCCGCTGAGGCCGATTTGACCCAAGGGCGTGCCGCTGTCGACCTCCTGTCCTTCGGTCACGGCGATAGAGCCCTTTTTCATGTGGCAATAGAGTGTCTGCCAGCCGCTGCCGTGGTCGATGCGCACGGCATTGCCGCATTCCCGGCCTGCGATGGCGTCGCGGGTCTCTTCGGTCACGGGGGTGTCTTCCATCCCATCGCGCAGGGCGGCGACGCGGCCCGGGGCGGCGGCGAGGACGTTGACGCCCTGATCCATCGCCTCGAACGAGAGCAGGTGAATGTCGGTGCCGCGGTGGCCGTCGCGGCTTTTGAGGCTGCACATGAAGTCGTGCTGGCCCGGGCCGGGGTCGAGGTCGACGTAATCCTCGATATAGCAGGTCTGGCCCAGGGCGCAGTCGATGGGCAGCGCGAGCGTGGGCGGCTCGGCCAGGGCAGGTGTGGTCAGCAGGGCGATGGCAAGGACGGCAAGGGAGAGGCGTGTCGGCACGGGGTCATCTCGCAGGCTGGTCGAACGGAAAACGGGCGGCATTGGATGCCGCCCGTCATGTAGTCTATCGCAAAGCCTGCGCCGGTGTCACTCGGCCGTGAGTAACGGCGGCTTCTTGCCCGAAAGGCGCGGATGCTCCGGCCCTTCGATGCGCAGGTCGATCTGGCCGTCCTTGACGCCGACCTTGACCACACCGCCCTTGGCGAGCTTGCCGAACAGCAGTTCTTCTGCCAGCGGCTTCTTGATGTGTTCCTGGATCACGCGGCCAAGCGGACGCGCGCCCATCTTGTCATCGTAGCCCTTGTCGGCCAGCCATTCGGCGGCGGGCTTCGTCAGTTCGATGGTCACGTTGCGATCCATCAGCTGCGCCTCGAGTTGCAGCACGAACTTTTCGACCACTTGCAGGATGACATCCTTGGGCAGCGCGCCGAAGGAGATGACCGCATCCAGCCGGTTGCGGAATTCCGGCGTGAAGGTGCGTTCGATCGCGGCGGTATCTTCGCCCTCGCGGCTGTCGCGGCCAAAGCCGATGGCCGACTTGGCAAGCTCGGTGGCGCCGGCGTTCGAGGTCATGATCAGGACCACGTTGCGGAAGTTCACCGTGCGGCCGTTGTGATCGGTCAGGTTGCCGTGGTCCATCACCTGCAGAAGGATGTTGAACACGTCCGGGTGAGCCTTTTCGATCTCGTCCAGCAGCAGCACGCAATGCGGGTGCTGGTCGACGCCATCGGTCAGAAGGCCGCCCTGGTCGAAGCCGACATAGCCCGGAGGTGCGCCAATGAGGCGCGAGACAGCGTGTTTCTCCATGTATTCGGACATGTCGAAGCGCAGAAGTTCCACGCCCAGCGTATCGGCCAGCTGTTGCGCCACCTCGGTCTTGCCCACGCCGGTGGGGCCGGCGAAGAGGTAGTTGCCGATGGGCTTTTCAGGCTCGCGCAGACCGGCCCGGGACAGCTTGATCGCCGCCGACAGCGCCTCGATCGCAGTGTCCTGACCGAAGACGACGCGTTTGAGCGAGCCTTCGAGATCCTTGAGAACCGCGGCATCGTCCTTGGAGACGTTTTTCGGGGGAATGCGGGCAATCTTGGCCACGACATTCTCGATCTCCTTGGGGCCGATTGACTTGCGTCGCTTGGAGGCCGCCACGAGATGCTGTGCGGCACCGGCTTCGTCGATGACATCGATGGCCTTGTCGGGCAGCTTGCGGTCGTTGATGTAGCGCGCCGAAAGGTCCACCGCGGACTTGATGGCCTCTGCGGTGTACTTCACGCTGTGATGCTCCTCGAAATAGGGCTTGAGGCCCTTGAGGATCTTGATCGCGTCATCGACCGTGGGTTCGACCACGTCGATTTTCTGGAACCGGCGGGAAAGGGCGCGGTCCTTCTCGAAATGCTGGCGGAACTCCTTGAACGTGGTGGAGCCCATGCAACGCAGCTTGCCGCCTTGAAGCGCGGGCTTCAGCAGGTTGGAGGCGTCCATCGCGCCGCCAGAGGTGGCGCCGGCGCCGATGACGGTGTGAATCTCGTCGATGAAGAGCACCGCGTCGGGATGTTCCTCAAGCTCGGTCATGACGGCCTTGAGCCGTTCCTCGAAATCACCGCGGTAGCGCGTGCCCGCAAGGAGCGCGCCCATGTCGAGCGAGAAGATGGTTGTCTTGGACAGGACCTTGGGTGTCTGGCCGCCGACGATCTTGTGCGCCAGGCCTTCGGCGATGGCGGTCTTGCCCACGCCGGGATCGCCCACCAGAAGCGGGTTGTTCTTGCGGCGGCGGCAGAGCACCTGGATGCAGCGCTCGACCTCGCTGTCGCGGCCAATCAGGGGGTCGACATCGCCCTGGCGGGATTTCTCGTTCAGATCGACGCAATATTTGGCCAGCGCGGATTCGCCATTCTCCACCTGCTCGCCCTCCGTGGAGGACTTGGCGGATTCGGATTCTTCCTCGCCCACGCCCTGCACCGGGCGGGATTCGCCGTAGGCGGGGTCCTTGGCGACGCCATGGGCGATGAAGTTGACCGCGTCGTAGCGGGTCATGTCCTGTTCCTGAAGGAAGTAGGCGGCGTTCGACTCGCGCTCGGCGAAGATGGCGACGAGCACGTTGGCGCCCGTGACCTCGGTGCGGCCGGAGGATTGCACATGGATGGCGGCGCGCTGGATAACGCGCTGGAAGGCGGCGGTCGGAACCGCCTCGGAGCCTTCGATGTCGGTGACGAGGTTGGACAGGTCATCGTCGATGAATTCGACCAGCGTGGTGCGCAGGTCCTCGGTATCGACACTGCACGCCTTCATCACGCGGGCCGCATCGGGCTCGTCGATCAGGGCGAGCAGGAGGTGTTCCAGCGTCGCGAATTCATGTTGCCGTGCATTGGCCAGGGCCAATGCGGCGTGGATTGCCTGTTCAAGGGTGTTCGAGAATGACGGCACGGTGTGCTCCCTCTGCTTGGGCTAGGGCCGGTCCGACGACCTTCGCCTTATATGATTAAAGTTTGGTCGATACAGGCCAGCCTTCAAGGACTTTTTTCCCAAACCCGTTCACTTTTCCCTTTCCTATCTTACAAAAGCTGCTTTTACAGGCCATGCCGTGACAATTTGGCCAGCCCGCGTGGGCGCGCCTAGAAATTGTCCTTTCGGGTGCGGATTTCGGCGAACACGTCGGCGGCGTCGGCGCCCGTCATGCCCAGATGCGCCTGCACGGCGGGATCGGTGGCACGCAGGAAGGGGTTGGTGGCCAGTTCTTCGGACAGGGTGGAGGGAACGGTCGGTTTCCCTTGATCGCGAGCCGCTTCGACCGCCTTGACCCTTGATATAAGCGCCGGATTGTCGGGATCAATAGTGACCGCGAAACGCCCGTTGGCGGCGGTGTATTCATGGCCCGAGCAGATGGTCGTGTCGGGCGGCAGGGCGGCCAGCTTCGACAGGCTGTCCCACATTTGCGGCATGGTGCCCTCGAAGACGCGGCCACAGCCCAGGGCCATCAGGCTGTCGGCGGTGAAGGCGACCTTGCTGTCGGGGAAGTGAAAGGCGATGTGGCCGATGGTGTGACCCGAGACATCCATGACGGTGCCGGTGTCGGAGCCGATGGTGACCGTATCGCCGTCATTCAGCGCGATATCGAGTTTTGGCAGGCGGGAGGCGTCGGCGGCGTGGCCGACGACCTTTGCGTCATGTTTGGCCAGTAGCTCGTCCAGGCCCTGCACGTGGTCGGCATGGTGGTGGGTGATCAGCACATGCGTGGCGGACCAGCCCTTGTCGGCCAGCGCCTTGAGGATCGGCGCGGCCTCGGGGACATCGACGACGGCGGTGTCGCCGGTTTCGGGGTCGTGGGCGAGGAAGGCGTAGTTGTCCGAAAGGCACGGGACGGTTTCGATCTGCAATGTCATTGGTCCATCCTTGAATTCGTGGTTATGTTTGCCCCGAGAGTGACGGATCGAGGCGCGGGCTGCAATGCATCTGGATGTGCAGGACCTGAGGAATTTCTATTACCGCAACCAGCTGGGGCGTGCGGTGCAGAAAACCGTGGGCGCCGAGATCAGGGCGCTGTGGCCCGAAGCGAAGGGGCAGACAGTGGCCGGTTACGGCTTTGCCGTGCCGTTCCTGCGGCCCTACCTGAAAGACAGCCGGCGGGTGATCGCGCTGATGCCCGCGCCGCAGGGCGTGATCCACTGGCCCGCGGACAAGCCCAATATCAGCGTTTTGTGCGAGGAAACGCTGTGGCCGCTGGAAACGGGGCGGGTCGACAAGCTGATGCTGGTGCATGGGCTGGAGACCTGTGAGCGGCCAGGTGAACTGTTGGAGGAATGCTGGCGGGTGCTGGGGCCGGGGGGATCGGCTCTGTTCGTGGTGCCGAACCGCGCCGGGCTGTGGTCGCGCAGTGACCGGACGCCGTTCGGGTACGGGCGGCCCTATAGCCAGAGCCAGTTGGAGGCGCAGCTGAAGACCCGCAATTTCCTGCCCGAGCGGCATGTGACCGCGCTTTACCAGCCGCCGTCGCACCGGAAATTCTGGCGCAAGACGGCGGGCATGTGGGAAAACATGGGCGGCAAGCTGTCAGTGGTGCTGAAAGGTGGGGTGTTGATCGTGCAGGCCACCAAACGGGTGCACGCGCCGACCGATCGCGGCTCGGCCATCCGGGACACGGTGCGCAGTCCGCTGGGGGTGCTGGCGCCGAAGCCGAAACCGGAGGCGAAGCCGGTTTAACGGCGCCGGAAGGCTGCGCGAAACCCCCACCCCAGGGCGAGGCCCAGCCCGACGCCGAGCGCATCGGCCAGCAGGTCCAGCCATTCGGCGCCGCGCCCGAAGGCTGGCTGGATCACCTCGATCGCCGCGCCGAACGCGATGTAGACGGGCGCGAGGCGCAGGGCGCGGCGCGGTTCGGTCACGGCCATGGGCAGGATCAGGGCCGCGAAGGCCAGAAGGTGAAGCACCTTGTCGTGCAATGTGAACGGCGGGGGGTGCCCGTGCGACGGCCAAAGCGTGGTGACAAGGATGCCGAGCGCGAGCGCCAGGGTCAGGACGTGGGCGAGACGTAGACTGAAGGGGGCGGGACGGGTCATCAGGCGTCCTTAGGGAGATGGAGCACGCTGTGCAACGTGGAAGAAAGTGGGCGCACATGCGCGTGCTTGAGAGTGTGGTAGCGTTAACGGCTTTTGATGCGCCAAAACCCTTTGATGCCTGACTTCTGTGCAGGTTGCGCAGGAAGGAATCGCAAAAAAGCGACGAAAAGTTACGATTTTTGTCGCAATAAAATTGCGCATTCGGTCGCAGAGCCCGTAAGCCATTGAAAAGTAAGGGCGACCACTGGGGTCTTAGTCCGTCCTGCTGGCTTGCGAGGTTCACAACGGTCTGCTAAACCGCCCACGAAAATCGATGTCTCGCGAGTTTCATCGTCTCTAACCACCCTGGTAAAGACGGCCTTTGCGCCGTCTTTTGTCGAGCCGGGGTCAGAACTATCGGAAGGGTGGACGTGTCCGAACCAGCTTCGATCTCCTCCGGCATTGCCGAACGCTATGCCACTGCCATTTTCGAGCTTTCCAAAGATGCCAACTCGCTGGACAAGCTTGAAACGAACCTCGCCGATCTTTCCGCCGCTCTTGATGACAGTGCCGATCTGCGTGACCTGCTCAGCAGCCCGGTTGTCAGCCGGGAAGACCAGGAACGCGCCATCACGGCGGTTGCGGACAAGATGGGGCTCGTGCCCGAACTGAAGAACGGCCTGGCGCTGATGGCGCAGAAACGCCGCCTGTTCGCGGTGCCGCAACTGGTGCGCCAGCTGAACGAGCGTATCGCGGACCACAAGGGCGAAGTGACCGCCGATGTGACCAGCGCCGTCAAGCTGACCGACGCGCAGTCGAAGAAGCTGGCCGAGACGCTGAAAAGCACCGTCGGAAAAGACGTGAAGATCAATGCGACCGTCGATGAAAGCCTCATTGGCGGTCTTGTCGTAAAGGTGGGCTCGAAGATGATCGACACGTCGATCCGTTCGCGCCTCAATTCCCTACAGAATGCAATGAAAGAGGTCGGATAAATGGGTATCCAAGCTGCAGAGATTTCTGCGATCCTTAAGGACCAGATCAAGAATTTCGGCCAGGAGGCCGAAGTTGCCGAGGTGGGTCGCGTGCTGTCAGTCGGTGACGGGATTGCCCGTGTGCACGGCCTCGACAATGTGCAGGCCGGTGAGCTGGTGGAATTCCCCGGCAACATCATGGGCATGGCGCTGAACCTGGAAAACGACAACGTCGGTGTCGTGATCTTCGGTTCGGACCGCGACATCAAGGAAGGCGACACCGTCAAGCGCACCAAGTCGATCGTGGACGTTCCGATCGGTGACGAGCTGCTGGGACGGGTCGTGGACGGCCTGGGCAACCCGCTGGACGGCAAGGGCCCGATCAAGGCCAAGAGCCGCGGCGTTGCCGACGTGAAAGCGCCGGGCATCATCCCGCGTAAATCGGTTCATGAACCGATGGCAACCGGCCTGAAATCGGTCGACGCGATGATCCCTGTTGGCCGTGGCCAGCGCGAGCTGATCATTGGCGACCGCCAGACCGGCAAGACCGCAATCGCGCTCGATACGATGCTGAACCAGAAGTCGTATAACGACGCGGCCGGTGACGACGAGAGCAAGAAACTTTACTGCGTCTACGTCGCCGTTGGCCAGAAGCGGTCGACCGTGGCGCAGCTGGTGAAGAAGCTGGAAGAAGCCGGCGCGATGGAATACTCCATCGTCGTGGCCGCCACCGCTTCCGACCCCGCGCCGATGCAGTTCCTGGCGCCCTATTCGGCGACCGCCATGGCGGAGCACTTCCGCGACAACGGCCGCCACGCGCTGATCGTGTACGATGACCTGTCGAAACAGGCCGTGGCCTATCGCCAGATGTCGCTGCTGCTGCGCCGCCCGCCGGGCCGCGAAGCCTATCCGGGTGACGTTTTCTACCTGCACTCCCGTCTGCTGGAGCGTTCGGCGAAGCTGAACGAGGACAACGGCTCGGGCTCGCTGACGGCGCTGCCGATCATCGAGACCCAAGGCGGCGACGTGTCGGCGTTTATTCCGACCAACGTGATCTCGATCACCGACGGTCAGATCTTCCTGGAAACGGAACTGTTCTACCAGGGCATCCGCCCCGCCGTGAACACCGGTCTGTCAGTGTCGCGCGTGGGCTCTTCGGCCCAGACCAACGCGATGAAGTCGGTTGCGGGTCCGGTGAAACTGTCACTGGCCCAGTACCGTGAGATGGCGGCCTTCGCCCAGTTCGGTTCGGACCTCGACGCCTCGACCCAGCAGCTGCTGAACCGGGGCGAGCGTCTGACCGAGCTGATGAAGCAGCCGCAGTATTCGCCGCTGACCAACGCCGAGATCGTCTGCGTCATCTACGCGGGCACCAACGGGTACCTCGACAAGATCAAGGTCGACCAGGTTGGCCGGTTCGAGGATGGTCTGCTGAACCACATGCGCAGCAAGCGTAAGGACGTTCTTGACTGGATCACTAACGAGGATCCCAAGATCAAGGGCGACGCCGAAGACAAGCTCAAGTCGGCCATCGAAGAGTTCGCAGCCGACTTCGGATAAGGGGGTGACGAGGCAATGCCGAGTCTGAAGGACCTAAAAAACAGGATCGAGTCGGTCAAATCGACCCGCAAGATCACCAAGGCCATGCAGATGGTGGCCGCCGCGAAACTGCGGCGGGCCCAGGATGCGGCCGAAATGGCCCGCCCCTATGCCGAGCGGTTCAACGCCGTGATGTCCAAGCTGGCCGCCGCGGCGGGCGACGCCGAGAACGCGCCGCCTTTGCTGCGCGGGACGGGCAAGGACGACGTGCATCTGCTGGTGGTGATGACCGCCGAGCGCGGTCTGTGCGGTGGGTTCAACGCCAACATCGCCAAGCTGGCGCGGGGCGAGATCAACAAGCTGCAGGCGGATGGCAAGACCGTGAAGGTCATCACCGTGGGCAAGAAGGGCCGCGACGCGCTGAAGCGTGACTTTGCGGATCTGTTCATCGACCATGTCGATCTGTCGGACGTCAAGAACGTGGGCTATGCCGACGCGCAGGCGATCGCGCAGAGGGTGCTGGACCTGTTTGACCAGGGCGAATTCGACGTTTGCAAGATCTTCTTCTCGGAGTTCGAGAACGTGGTCAGCCAGAAGCCGACGATAAAGCAGGTGATCCCCTTCGAGGTCGACGAAGCAGCGGCCGAAGAGTCGGACGATGCCGGCACGGTCTACGATTACGAGCCCGACGAGGACGCGATCCTGCGCGACCTGCTGCCCCGTGGCGTGGCGACCGCGATCTTCAGCGGCCTGCTGGAGAACAGTGCCAGCGAACAGGGCGCACGGATGTCGGCCATGGACAACGCGACGCGCAACGCCGGCGAGATGATCGAGGACCTGACCATCGAGTACAACCGCTCGCGTCAGGCCGTGATCACCAACGAGCTGATTGAAATTATTTCGGGCGCCGAGGCGCTTTAAGAACAACCGGAGAGACGACAATGGCCAAAGCAAAAGGCAAAATCACCCAGGTGATCGGCGCCGTGGTGGACGTGCAGTTCACCGACCACCTGCCCGAGATCCTGAACGCGCTGGAAACCGACAACAACGGCAAGCGGCTGGTCCTCGAAGTGGCGCAGCACCTTGGCGAAAGCACCGTGCGCACGATCGCCATGGACTCCACCGAGGGCTTGGTGCGCGGCCAGGAAGTGACCGACACCGACGGCCCGATCAGCGTGCCGGTGGGCGACGCCACCCTGGGCCGCATCCTGAACGTCATCGGCGAGCCGGTGGACGAGGGCGCGCCGATCAAGGCGAAAGAGACCCGCGCGATCCACCAGCCCGCACCCGAGTTCGAGGAACAGTCGACCGAGTCGGAAATCCTGGTCACCGGCATCAAGGTCGTCGACCTGCTGGCGCCTTACGCCAAGGGCGGCAAGATCGGCCTCTTCGGCGGCGCCGGCGTGGGCAAGACGGTTCTGATCATGGAACTGATCAACAACATCGCCAAGGTGCACTCGGGCTACTCGGTCTTCGCCGGTGTGGGCGAGCGGACCCGTGAGGGTAACGACCTGTACCACGAGATGATCGAGTCGAACGTGATCGACCCCGAGAACCTGGAAAACTCCCAGGTGGCACTGGTCTACGGCCAGATGAACGAACCGCCGGGTGCGCGTGCCCGTGTCGCCCTGACCGGCCTGACGCTGGCCGAACAGTTCCGCGACGCGTCGGGGACCGACGTTCTGTTCTTCGTGGACAACATCTTCCGCTTCACGCAGGCGGGCTCCGAGGTGTCGGCTCTGCTCGGCCGTATCCCCTCGGCGGTGGGCTACCAGCCGACGCTGGCGACGGACATGGGCGCGATGCAGGAACGCATCACCTCGACGAAGCAGGGATCGATCACCTCGATCCAGGCCGTGTACGTGCCCGCGGACGACCTTACCGACCCCGCGCCGGCCACGACCTTTGCCCACCTCGACGCCACGACCGTTCTGAGCCGTGCAATTTCGGAGCTGGGCATCTACCCGGCGGTGGACCCGCTCGACTCCAACTCGCGTCTCATGGACCCGCAGATCGTGGGCGAGGAGCACTACAAGGTGGCGCGTGACGTGCAGGGGATCCTGCAACGCTACAAGTCGCTGCAGGACATCATCGCGATCCTTGGCATGGACGAATTGTCCGAGGAAGATAAGCTGACCGTGGCCCGCGCCCGGAAGATCCAGCGCTTCCTCAGCCAGCCCTTCGACGTGGCCAAGGTGTTCACCGGCTCGGACGGCATCCAGGTGCCGCTGGAAGACACGATCGCGTCCTTCAAGGCCGTGGTTGCCGGCGAATACGACCACCTGCCCGAAGGGGCGTTCTACATGGTCGGCGGCATCGACGACGTGAAAGCCAAGGCCGAGAAGATGGCCGCGGACGCCGCATAAGCGTGGGTTTTCACCCACCCTACGGACCGGTCCGCGGGGTGGGAGAAGCCTGGCGCGACAGAAACGGAGGCCAATATGGCTGATACAGTGCAATTCGACCTGGTGAGCCCCGAGCGCCTGCTGGCGTCGATCGAGGTGACGCAGGTGCAGATCCCTGGCAGCGACGGCGACATGACGGCGATGGCCGACCACGCGCCGCTGATCACGACGCTGCGCCCCGGTGTCGTCAGCGTGTCCGGCCCGGAGGGCGACAAGGAGTATGTCGTCACCGGTGGTTTCGCCGAGATCAACGCCGACTCGATCTCGGTCTTGGCCGAACGCGCGCTTCCGCGCGAGGACATGACGCAGGACGAGTTTCAGAAGATGGTCGACGAGGCTACCGACCGTCTGGCCAAAGCGCAGGAAACCTTCGTCAACGAGCCCGGCCCGGTGGACGACGCGGCGAAACTGCTGTCCGACATGGTGGCGATGGGCGACCAGATCGGTCTTTCGACCTCGTCCAAGGTCCCCGCTCCCTGAGCGCGGTCGGGCAAAAGACATGTTTCGTAAAGGGCCCACAAATGTCGGGCCCTTTTCCTTTTTGTTTCGCAATTTCGCCGAAAAGCGATATTAGAACGAATTGTGTGACGGCGCGCGGCGGTAGATGAAGTATCTTGTCAATCAGACCATGGGGATTGAACAGGGCGACGACGTCCTGTTCTCCGACTACGAGGATGGTGGCGAGATGTGGACCGGCACCGGCGCCCGCGAACGCCGCCGCAAGGTGAAATTCGGGACGGCTTTCAAAGAGCCGCCTTCGGTGCATGTCAGCCTGTCGATGTGGGACATGGCAAGCGCGACGAACGCCCGCGCGGACGTGACCGCCGAGAACGTGGCCGCAACGGGGTTCGATGTGGTTTTCCGCACATGGGGTGACACGCGCGTGGCCCGCGCCCGCATCCGGTGGATGGCGATCGGCGCCGTCCCGCACGAGGACGACTGGCAGCTCTACTGAAGAGTTTCGGGCCTCCGGCGGGATAATTTTCGCCAGAGGAAGACGCGCGGGCATGCCTTTTCCTCTGGCCCCAATCAAACAATAGAGCGTGGCTCAGCCACTCGATCGGATCAGGCTCAGGTGCCGAACTGGCCTTCGTAGATGGGCTCCAGCGTCGGGGTCTCGAAGAGCGACGAGACGGACGTGCCGTTCCAGATGTTCAGGATTGCCTGGGCAAAGACCGGGGCGGTGGGGATGATGCGGATGTTGGGGGTGTTCTTGACCGCCTCGGTGGGCTGGATCGTGTCGGTGATGACCATGGATTTCAGCACCGAGTTGGTGATCCGCTCGACCGCCGGGCCGGACATGACGCCGTGGGTCGTGTAGGCGTGAACCTCGCGTGCGCCGTTGTCCATCAGGTGCTGGGCAGCCTTGCACATGGTGCCGGCGGTGTCGCACATGTCGTCGACGATCACGCAGATTTTGTCGGTGACCTCGCCGATCACGGTCATCTCGGCCACTTCGCCGGCCTTTTCGCGCCGTTTGTCCACGATGCTGAGGGGCGCATTGATCCGCTTGGCGAGTTCCCGGGCGCGGGCCACGCCGCCGACATCGGGCGACACGATCATGACGTCGTCGAGGTGGTCGCGGAACTGGGTCATCACGTCGAGCGCGAAGACCGGAGAGGCGTAGAGGTTGTCGACGGGGATGTCGAAGAAGCCCTGGATCTGGGCGGCATGCAGGTCCATCGTCAGGACCCGTTCGATGCCGGCCTCGACGATCATGTTGGCCACCAGCTTGGCCGAAATGGGCGTGCGGGCCTTGGTGCGGCGATCCTGCCGGGCGTAGCCGAAATAGGGGATGACGGCGGTGATGCGCTTGGCCGACGAGCGGCGCAGCGCGTCGGACATGATCAGCAGTTCCATCAGGTTGTCGTTGGCCGGATTGGACGTCGGCTGGATGATGAACATGTCCTCGCCGCGGACATTCTCGAATACCTCGACGAAGATCTCGCCGTCGTTGAAGCGTTCGACGCGGGCATCGACGAGCCCGACATTGACGCCGCGATGCATGGACATGCGGCGCGAGACGGCTGTGGCCAACGGCATGTTGGCGTTGCCGGAAATGAGCTTCGGCTCGTGAGTGACTGACATGTGAAAGGGTCCCCGGGTGGTCGATCTTGACAGATTCGTGACGTTGACACCGATTAGCATGGGTGGCACGTCTGGCAAAGACATGCATTGGGCGAGGGTGCCGAATGCCGCGAAAGGCCATGAAAATGAGACGCACCCTGCCGCATTTCCCCGCAGATGCCCCCGTGACGCGCGATGCCTGAGGCGTTGAAAGCCGGGTTTCCGACGTATTGGACGACGTTCGGGCAAGGGCCGCAGCCAGCGTTGGCCATCCATTGTTCGCTGGCGCATTCGGGCACGTGGGGCGCGCTGGCGCGGCACCTGTCGGGGGCGCTGACCCTGACGGCGTTCGATATGCCCGGGCACGGGCGCAGCGGCGACTGGGACGGGCGCGGCGAGATCCAAGAGGTGACGGCGAAGATTGCCGCCGACTTGGCTGATGGTCCGGCGCATGTGATCGGGCATTCCTTTGGTGCGACGGTGGCGTTGCGGCTGGCGGTCATGCGGCCCGAGCTGGTGCGGTCTCTGGTCCTGATCGAGCCGGTGTTCTTTGCCGTGGCGCTGACCGATCGCCCGCAGATGCGGGAGGGCTTCGCGGCGCAGATGGCCGGGTTCACCGACGGCATGAAAGCTGGTGACGGACATGCGGCGGCGCGGGCGTTCCTGTCGGTCTGGGGGAACGGCACCGAGTGGGAGAGCCTGAGTTCGGCGGAGCGCGACCGGCTGGCGACGCAGATGTCGCTGATCGAGGCGGGGCATGCCGCGCTGTACGACGATGTGGGGAGCCTGTTGGCGCCCGGTGTCCTGCAGGGCGTGACCCAGCCCGTGCTGCTGATCGAAGGCACCGCCTCGCCCGCCATCATCGGTGCGATCAACGAAGGGCTGGCGGCGCGATTGCCAAAGGCCGAGCGCGCGGTCATGGCCGGGGCGGGGCACATGGTGCCGCTGACCCATGCGCGGCAGGTGAGTGCGGAAATCCTGCGATTCCTGCGCAACGTGTGACGCAGAAGCGTTGCCCTGAAGGTTTTCACGCTAGCTCTTGAGGGGCGGCAGGAACCGGCGCGGTTCGGGCCGCGTTCAACCGGTCTGGAGGCCAAGCATGACCATCGCCATTCTTTACGTCGTGACCTTCGCGGTTTTCCTCGGGCTGGATTACCTGGGCCTGAGTTACCTGATCAAGCCGACCTTCGAGAAGGACGTCAAGGGCCTGCTGCTGGACAGCCCGCGCATGGGGCCGGCGGTCGTTTTCTACGCCTTCTATATCTTCTGCGTGCTGTGGTTCGTCAGCTGGCCCGCGATCCAGCAGGAGCGGACGCTGCTGTGGGTGTTTGGCACCGCGGCGCTGATCGGGGCGATGGGCTATGGCACTTACGAGTTTACCAACCTTGCGACGCTGAAGGATTGGACGTGGCGGATGGTCGCCACGGACTTTACCTGGGGCACGCTGCTGACGGGCACGTCGGCCACGGTGGGTGTCGCGGTGGCGCGGTGGTGGGCCTGAGGGTCCGCGTCAGCCTTTGACGAGCGCCAGGAAGTCGTCGATCTGCTCGTCTGTGAGGGACCAGTCGCAGACGCAGCGCATCAGGAGTGGTTCGTCCGGGTCGCCATCTTCCAAAGGTCCTTCGTAGAGGCCGTAGACCGCGCCGCCCGCGTGCAGGCGCTGGTGCGTGGCGCGGGGCAGGCGGGCGAAGATCATGTTGGCCTGCGGTTCGGCGATAAAAGTGCAGCCGGGCAAGGCGCGCAGGCCCGCGACAAGGCGGGCGGCGTTGGCGTTAGCGCGCTGTGCCGAGGTCAGCCAGACATCGTTTTCGAGATACCCCAGCATTTGCGCGGCCAGGAAGCGGCCCTTGGACACGAGGTGTCCGCCACGCTTGCGGCGGCGTTCCAATTCCCACGCGTGGCCCGGGTCGAACATGACGACAGCCTCGACATTCAGGCAACCGTTCTTGGACGCGCCGAAGGAGACGGCGTCAATGCCGGCCTCATGGCTCATCTGGGCGGCGGTGCAGCCGAGGGCGGCGCATGCATTGGCAAAGCGCGCGCCGTCGAGATGCACCGAAAGTCCGTGGGCATGGGCGACGTTGGTAAGGCCGCGCAGCTCGTCCAGCGTGTAGAGCTGGCCCATCTCGGTGACCTGCGTGAGCGCGACCGTTCCCGCCTCGGACGCGTGGACGTCGCGGGCAGGCAGGGCGGAGATGGCGGCGGCGAGATCGCCGGCCGTCATCTTGTCTTCGTGTCCCGTAAGGGTCAGGCGGGCGCCGCCGGTGTAGAACTCGGGCGCGTGACATTCATCGACGAGTATGTGGGCGCGGGGCGTGCAAAAGATGGTCTGCCATGGCTGGGTCAGGTTGGCGAGCGCCAGAACATTCGCCGCTGTGCCGGTGGTGACGAACTCGACCGCCGCGTCGGGGGCGGCGAAGACCTCGCGCACCTTGTCGCGGGCGGCGTCGGTGAGCGCGTCGGCGCCGTAGGGCGTGGCGTGGCCTTCGTTGGCGCGGGCCAGCGCTTCCATCACCTGGGGCAGGGCGGGGCCGGTGTTGTCGGAGCCTAGTCGCATCCCAGGGGTTCCTCTATCAGGTGCTCTTCCCACTCGTCCTCCGAGATCTCGAACTCGGGCAGGGTGGCGTTCTGCACCGAAACCCCGGCGGCGTGCACACTGTCGGGTGTGCCGGAGATGAGCGGGTGCCAGTCGTAAAGCGGCTTGCCGGTCCAGAGGAGCTTGTAGGCGCAGGTTTCCGGCAGCCAGTAGAGGCTGCCTTCGATATTCTTGGGCGAGAGCGAGATGCATTCGGGCACGAACTGGTGCCGGATGTCGTAATTGGCGCAGCGGCAGGTGCTGTCGTCGAACAGGCGGCAAGCGATGCGGGTCAGCGCGACCTCGCCGGTGTCCTCGTCCTCGAGCTTGTTGAGGCAGCATTTGCCGCAGCCATCGCAGAGCGCTTCCCATTCCTTTTGGGTCATGCGGTCCAGCGGCACGGTTTCCCAGTAGCGCGGGCGCAGGCCGGAGCGGTCGATGGGATCGGAGGTGTCGGTCATATGGCGGCCAGGATCGCGCGGGCGCGGTCGCAGTCGGCGTCCATCTGGGCGATGAAGGCCTCCAGGCTGTCGAAAGTTTCCTCGGGGCGAAGGTATTCGACGAGGGCCACGGACAGGTCGGCGCCGTAGAGGTCGCCGGCGAAATCGAAGAGGAAGGTCTCGATATTGGGGACTTCGCCCTGGAACATCGGGCGCGTGCCGAGGGACGCCGCGCCGTGGTAGTGGCCCCGGTGCGGGCCGTCCAGCACGTCGACCAGCACGGCATAGACGCCGAAGCGGGGCGGGTGCAGCCCTTCGATGGACATGTTGGCGGTGGGATAGCCGAGGTCGCGGCCGCGCTGTTCGCCGCCGATGACAGGCCCGTCGATGCGGTGCCAGTGGCCCAGCATGGCGGCGGCGTCGCGCGGGCGGCCCTCGCTCAGGGCGGCGCGGATGGCGGTGGAGGAGACTTGGCCATCGTCGCCTTCGAGAAGCGTGGCGATGGTGACGTCGAAGCCCATGTCCTGCCCGAACCGCTGCAGGTCGGCGGAATTGCCGGCGCGGCCCTTGCCGAAGCAGAAATCGGCGCCGACGACCACATGCGTCAGGCCCAGACCGTCGGCGATGACGTTGCGCGCGAACTCCTCGGGTGTGAGGCTGGCGAGGGCGGCATTGAAGTTGAGCTCATAAAGCCGTTCGACGCCCAGCTTGGCGAGGCGGTTGGCGCGCGCCTCGTGGCCCATCAGGCGGAAGGGCGGCGCGTCGGGGGCGAAATACTCGCGCGGGTGCGGCTCGAACGTCAGCACACCAAGAGGACCGTCGCCCTTGCGGGCGAGGTCGATCACGGATTGGTGGCCCAGATGCACACCATCGAAATTGCCGATGGCGACGGAGGCGCCCCGGTCTTCGGGATCAATGAAGGTGTAATCGCGGATGATGCGCATGGCGCAGGGGTAGCCGGATGCGGGGGGGTGATCAAGAGGCGGTGCCGCGCATTCAGTTTGAAAGAAACGCAAACCGTTCTTATGCGTTCATGCAGCAGCAACAAGATGATTGGAGAGAATGAATGGCCGACAAACCCGTGCTTTACGGTTTCGACGGATCGACGTATGTGCGGACGGCGCGCATGGTCCTGATGGACAACGAGATTGACTATGACCAGGTGCATGTGAACGTGCTGGAAGGCGAGCCCAAACAGCCCGAGCACTTGAAGCGGCATCCCTTCGGCAAGGTGCCGGTCATGGACATCGACGATATGCGCCTGCGCGAGTGCGACGCGATCTGCCGCTACATCGACGAGACGGGCAAGGGGCCGAGCCTTGTGCCGGACGATCCCAAGGCGCGGGCGAAGATGAACGAGGCGATCAGCGTTTTCACCAGCTATGGGTACGACGCCCTGATGGCGGCGGCGGGCTATCACCTGTTCCCCGAGCTGATCGGCGGCAAGAATGACGATGCCCTGTCGAAAAGCCTTGCGGACTCGCAGACGCTGAACGCGCTGCTGATGGACTGGGCCGATCCGTTCATCTGCGGCAAGGAGCCGACGCTGGCGGACTACATGCTGGCGCCGATGATCTATTACGTGTCGCTGACGCCCGAGGCCGACAACATCATCACCGGCAAGCTGGCGCGGTGGTGGACGCCGATGCAGGAGATCGAAAGCTTCAAGGCGACCGAGCCCGATATGGGCTGATCGCCCGTGGCGCGTGCCTCAGGTCTGACTGGGGCCGCGCCGCTGCATCACGGCCTGGCGGATGGCAGCCCAACTGTCGGCCTCTGACTTGCGTCCGGCGTCCTGCGACTCGCGCATTTTTCGCGCGGCCTCGGCCTCGGCCTTGGGGCCGTGCGCGCTCAGCAGCGCGCGGGCGTATTCGGCTGTCTGGATTGCATCCATCGGTTGGGTCCTCCCTCTGGTTGTCCAATTGTGAAACGCACTATACACGATTCGTGTTCCGGTCGTGTGACGCGCGGCGATCTATCGCCGGGCGGTTGTACGCGGCTCAGTCAAACTTGCCGGTCGGGGCCAGCACTGTCGCCTCGCCCACGAGGACCTTCTTGCCGTCCACGAGGCAGCGGGTTTCCAGCGTCACGCGGCGCTTGGCGTAGTCGATGGCGGTCACCTCGACCTCGGCCTCGACCATGTCGCCGGGGCGCACGGGGCCGAGGAATTTCAGGGTCTGGCCCATGTAGACGGTGCCGTGCCCCGGAAGCTGTTCTCCGATCACCGCAGATATCAGGCCGGCCGTGAGCATCCCGTGGGCGATGCGCCCCTCGAAGATGGTGTCGCGGGCATAATCGTCGTCCATGTGCACCGGGTTATGGTCGGTCGAGACCTCGGCGAACATGCGAATGTCCTCGTCGGTCACCACTTTGCGCAGCGACCGGGTCATTCCCATTTCGATCTCTTCGATCGTGATCGTTCCGCGCGGCATGTTGTCCAACATCAGACCCTCCATTTCCACCTGCGCCCCTAACGGGTGCGCAATAAATAACACCATACGATAGGTAAGGATGCAACTTTATTACTTTGCAGGCGCAGAAAATCAAGGGTTATTTTGTCAGCGCAGTTTGCCGATGGCGTAGGTCGGAGACGACATTTCCTTTTGCAGGTAAGCGGTTAGCGCCTGCGGGTCGGGCTGGTGCGACGTTTTGGTTTCGTCCGCCGCCAGCCCGCCGGTGATGAAGAGAGAATCGATATCCTCGCCCGTTGCGCCCTGGATGTCGGTGGCGATGCCGTCGCCGATGGCGAGGATGCCGTCGCTGGAGATATCCTTGCCCAAGGCCGAAAGGCGACGGCGGGCGAGGTCGTAGATCGGCGGGTGCGGTTTGCCGAAATAGAGGCTTTCGCCGCCCATTTCGGTGTAAAGCCGGGCGAGCGCCCCCGCGCACCATTCGCGCACGTCGCCACGATCAACGATGATGTCGGGGTTGGCGCAAAGCAGTTTCAGGCCCTTCTGCTTGGCATAGAGGAAATCGGCGCGATTTGTTTCGGGATCGGCCATCGTGTCGTTGGGACCGCAGCAGACGATGCCTTCGGCGTCTTTCAGGTCAACGCGCTCGATCTCGACGGGGTTGTCGATGACTTCCAGCGGTTCGAAAAAGCCCGCATCGCGCGCCCATTCGCCCATGAACCACACCTTGCGGCCGACCATCCCGCGATACATCGCGGCGCGGGCGCTGTCGCCGGACGTGGCAATGGCGTCATAGCAGGACGCGGGCACGCCGAAGCTTTCGAGTTGGGATTCGACGCCGGCGCGGGGCTTGGGGGAGTTGGTGACCAGCACCACCGTGCCGCCATCGGCGCGGTAGGTCATCAGCGCCTCGACCGCGTCCGGGTAGGCGGTGACGCCGTTATGCACACAGCCCCAAAGGTCGACGAAAAGCGCGTCGTAATTGCCGGAGATTTCGGAGAGGGAAGTGATGATCTGGGTCACTGCGATACGGGCCTTTCGCGTCGTTAAGTGTCGAAAACCGTATGCCAGCGAAGGGGCTGTTTGACCAGCCGGGGTTTCGGCCCGGGATGCGGGCCGAAACGGGATTGGGCGTATCAGTGCACGGCGACCGGATCGAGGTCGTTCTGGCGGGCCAGAACGAAGGCCATCTTGCGGTCGGCGACAAGCGCCAGGCGCTCGCCTTCCTCGTTGTGCACGGCGTAGAGCGTTTCCAGCTCGCCCACCTGCTCGCGCATGTCCTCGGGCAGATCCTCGGCGTTGACCTGACGGACATAGACGATGGGACGCTCGGCCTCGTGATCGAATTCGTACTGCGTTTCCATACTATTTACCCCTTGTTTATCTTGATGGTCTGAACCACCGTTTCTGGTGCGGCGCGGGTCAGGTCGACGTGCAACAGCCCGTTTTCCATGATCGCCTCGCCCACTTCGACCCCGTCGGCCAGCACGAAGCTGCGCTGGAACTGGCGGGCGGCGATGCCGCGATGCAGATAGACGCGTCCATCCGCATCGTCCCGCTGGCGTCCGCGGATCACCAATTGGCGGTCTTCCAGCGTGATCGACAGGTCTCCGTCGGCGAATCCGGCCACGGCCAGCGTGATCCGATAGGAATTCTCGGAGGTCTGTTCGATGTTGAAAGGCGGGTAGCCTTCGTTTCCCGACTTGGCGCTGCGTTCCAGCAGGCGCTCAAGCTGCTCGAAGCCGAGCATGTAGGGGTGCGATCCCATCGTGTGCTTTGTCATGGGCGTGTCCTTATGCAGTCAAGCGACAGTCCGTATGTGAAGGCCCCGTTCGCGGCGACCTCTTGCAGTGAATATGGGGGCGCGGGGCGGGGCCTGCAAGGGCTATGCTGCGAGAGGGTTTGTCGCTATTCTGCCCCAACGCGGGGCATTTTTCGGAGAATCGGGGCGAATGAACAAGTTCAACGACCTTTCGATGAAGTCGGACGAAGTGCTGCGGGTGGAGTTGGAGGAGTTCCGGCGCCAGCACCGCGACCTTGACGAGGCGATCCGCGCGCTGGAGGAAAAAGGCACCAGCGATTTTCTGACCGTGAAGCGCTTCAAACAGCAAAAATTGCGGCTGAAGGACCGGATCTCGTGGATCGAGGATCGGCTGCTGCCGGATATCATTGCGTAGGCACCGCTGATCGGTATAGTTCGCGCTCCGCAAAGGGGAGCGAGACATGGGCAATCCGCAGATCGGCATCATCATGGGCAGCCAGTCGGACTGGGCCACCATGAAGGAGGCCGCCTTGATCCTGGACGAGCTGGGCGTGTCGTACGAGACGAAGATCGTCTCGGCGCATCGCACGCCGGACCGGCTGTGGGACTATGGCAAAAGCGCCGTGGACCGCGGCCTGAAGGCGATCATCGCGGGTGCGGGCGGTGCCGCGCATCTGCCGGGCATGATGGCCAGCAAGACGCGCGTGCCCGTGATCGGCGTGCCGGTGCAGACCAAGGCGCTGAGCGGTGTGGACAGCCTTTATTCCATCGTGCAGATGCCCAAGGGCTTTCCCGTGGCCACCATGGCGATCGGATCGGCGGGCGCGGCCAATGCCGGGCTGATGGCGGCGGCGATCCTTGCCAATGGCGATGCGGCGTTGGCGGAGCGGCTGGACAAGTGGCGTGATGCGTTGTCGGCATCGATCCCGGAGGAGCCATCGGATGACTGAACCTTTGCCGCAGGGTGCGGTGATCGGAATCCTGGGTGGCGGGCAACTTGGGCGGATGCTGTCCGTCGCGGCCAGCCGGCTGGGGTTCAAGACCTGCATTTTCGAGCCGGGGGGCGATTGCCCGGCCAGCCATGTTTCGAACTTTCACTTGCAGAAGTCTTACGAAGACGCAGACGCGCTGCGGCAGTTCGCGGATGCCGTGGACGTGGTGACCTACGAGTTCGAGAACATCCCGACCTCGGCGCTGGACGTGCTGGAAGCGGCCCGCCCGATTCGTCCGGGGCGCGAGGCGCTGCGGGTGAGCCAGGACCGGCTGACCGAGAAGGCGTTCCTGACCGGGCTGGGACTGAGCACCGCACCTTACGCCGACATCACCGATCTTGCGAGCCTTGAGGCCGCGCTGGAGGAGATGGGCACGCCCGCGATCCTGAAAACACGGCGGTTCGGCTATGATGGCAAGGGCCAAGTGCGGATCAACGATGCGGCCGAAGCTGAAGCAGCGCTGGCCGAGATGAACGGCGCACCCGCGATCCTGGAAGGGTTCGTGGCTTTCAGTCACGAGGTATCGGTGATCGGTGCGCGCGGCGTGGACGGGCAGGTGGCTTGTTTCGATCCGGGCGAGAACGTGCACCGCGACGGGATTTTGCACACGACTACGGTTCCGGCGACGCTGAGCACGGCGCAGCGGACGGATGCCGTGCTGCTGGCCGGGCGGATATTGAACGCGCTGGACTATGTCGGCGTGATGGGCGTGGAACTGTTCGTGACGGCGCAGGGCCTGATCGTGAACGAGATTGCGCCAAGGGTGCACAACTCGGGCCACTGGACGCAGCAGGGTTGCACGGTGGACCAGTTCGAGCAGCATGTCCGGGCGGTGGCCGGGTGGCCACTGGGCGACGGGTCGCGCTATGCCGACGTGGTGATGGAAAACCTCATTGGCGATGACATGGACCGCGTGCCGGCGATTGCCGGAGAGGCGGGCGCGAGCCTGCATCTTTACGGCAAGGCCGAGGCCAAGCCGGGGCGCAAGATGGGGCATGTGAACCGGGTCACGCGGTCGGGCTAAGCGATAAAGCGGTGCGCGACGTCGCCTTTCAAGTAGGTGACCTGGCCGCCCGAGATCGTGGCGCAGATATCGCGGGTACTGGCATCGACGATGACGAGGTCCGCGCGTTGTCCGGGGGTAAGCGTGCCGCGGTCGGACAGACCCAGAAGCTGTGCCGGACCCGACGAGATCATCCCCCAGGCGGCAGCGAAGTCCATCAGGCCGCCATCGGCCAGCAGGAACGCGGCGCGGCGCATCGACGGGTAGTGGTAGTCCGAGGCGAGTGAATCGCACAGCCCCATCGCGATCAGGTCGAGCGCGCTGGCATTGCCCTTATGCGAGCCGCCGCGCACCACGTTCGGGGCACCCAGCACGATCGGTGCGCCGGTGTCGCGCGCGGCTTCCGCCGCCTCGGCGGTTTCAGGAAATTCGGCAATATGCACACCGCGCGCGGTCCATGCAGCGCGTTGTTCGGTGGTGGCGTCGTCGTGGCTGCCAAGGCGCACGGGCAGGTCTGCCAGCCGGGCGCAGAGGGCGTCGAGGGCGGACGGAACGTCGGCCATGCCGTCGTGGAGCGCGTGAATGTCTTCGAGATGCTTGTCGGGGTTCTTGCCGATCCTGAGCGATTTGCCGACGTGGCCCGGGGGTGTCTTGCCCTTGGCCAGCAGGTCATGCGGCAGGTGGTCGTTGAACACCAGATAGGGGATGGCGTAGCGTGTGATCCAATCCTCTATCGTGGCGTAGTCGTCCAGCATCGAGATCTCGAAGCGCAGCTGCACGCGCAGGTCGGTGCCGACGCGGGGGCGTATATCGTCGAGGCTTTCCAGCACGCGCTGGGCGAAGTCCGGCCCGCGCATCCCGCCTTCCCAGCTGTAGAACTGGGCCAGCGTGGCGGTGGTGATGCCGTTCGCGGCCAGCTCGGCCTCGGCCACGATCAGGCCCTGGTCGAGGTCTTTCATGGCCCCGCGCCGCGGGGCGAGGTGTTTTTCGAAGGCATCGCCATGGGCATCGACCAGGCCCGGCAGGATGAGATAACCCGAAAGGTCGATCTCGCGTGCTGGCGTCTCATCAGTGATCACACCGTCCGACAGGCAGAGTGGCGTGTCTGCGAGGCCCGAGGGCGTCAGCACCTCGGCCCCGGTCAGGCGCAACGACAGGCTCATTCCGTGAGGCCCATGAACATGTCTGTGATGTTCATGTCGTGGTCGAACTTGCCGGTCCTCAGGAAGGACAGAACCTGCGCGATGACGTATGGATTGTTCATCATGAAGGTGTGGCTGACGGGCAGTTCGATATGGTCGGCCATGCCGTCGACCTTGGTGGACTCGACAGAGACCTTGCCGTCATCGGCACCCTCGATCAGCGTGGAATAATAGGGGTTGAGCGAGCGCGTGCCGGCGATGACGCCAAGCTCGAAGTCAATCGGCGGAAGGCTGTTGGCAAATCCGTCCTCGCCGGTGTCGAGCTGCATCCCGGCGGGCCCGTTGATCAACTCGAAAAGCTCCAGCCCGCCCAGTTGGTCCACCAGTTCCGAGCCGTGGTTGGGTGGGCCAAGCATGACGACACGGCCCATGTCGTCGGGGCGGTTGTCGCGCAGCCAATGGCGCAGAAGGATGCCGCCCATCGAATGGGTGACAAAATGGATCTTGTCCTGACCACAGACGCGGGCGGCGTAGGGCAGGGTTTCCTCGGCCAGTTCGGCGATATCGAGTTCGGTCGAGGGATAATCGGTGCGGAAGGTGGTGTAACCTTCGTTTTTCAGCACTTCCTCCATCACGATGAAGGAGGTTTCGGTCCGCGCCAGGCCATGCAGCAGCACCACGCAATCGGCCAAAGCCGGAGCGGGGAGCAGAAGGGCAAGGGCGGTCAGCGCGGATTTCATGGATAGGGAGATAAGCCTTCGGGCCTCGCAGATACAGCCCCCTGCGTCAGGAATTGCGGCGGCGCGGCATGGAAAGCGCAACCCCGCCCAGAACGAGGGCGGAGGAGAGCACGATCTGCACGGTCAGGGACTCGCTCAACAGAAGGATGCCGCCCAGGAGCGCGATGATCGGCACTGTGAGTTGCGCGACGGCGGCCACGGAAGCGGCAAGCGAGGGCAGGACGGTGTACCAGAGCGCATATCCCAGCCCCGAGGTGACTGCGCCGGTGATGATGGCGAGAAAGATGCCGTAGCCGGAGAGTGGCGCTGCGTCGGCAGGGCTGGGCAGGGCGAGCCAGGCCAACAGGCCGACGGGTGCGGCAAGGGTGAAATTGGCAGCGGTGGCCTGAAGCGCGTCTTTGGATTTACGGCCAGCCAACGAATAGACGCCCCAGCCGATGCCTGCGAGCGCCATGAGCGCACCATGCCACGGGCTGACGGCCGTGCCGGCGCCGGGCCACATCAGCCATGCAAGACCAGCAAGCGCCAGACCCGCGCCGATCCAACGGCGGGCGGGCAGGGTCTCGCGTGTGAGTAGGGCAGCGGCGAACATGGTGATCTGCACCATGCCAAAGAGGATGAGCGCGCCAAGCCCCGCGTCGAGCGCGGTGTAGGCCAATGAGAAGCCGTACATGTAGACCAGCAGCGACAGGACGCCAGATACGCGCGCGGGACCGCCAAGGCGGAGCCCGCCGCGCAGGACGATGCAAAGCCCCGCCAGCATCGCTGCGCCCGCGACGAGACGGATCGCCCCGAAGGAAACGGCGTCGATATGCCCGCCCGCCAGGGCGAGCCGGTTGAGGATGGAGTTGGCGGCGAAGGCCACCATCGTCAGGGCGGTGAGCAGGAAGAGACGCATGGGACCATGCGTAGCGCGGGGCTGGGTGGAAGGAAACTCACATTGGCGCGGGGGCGGAATTTTGAAAAAATTCCGGGCAATTTTCTTAGAAAGAAAATTCCCGCGCCCGCGTCAGCCGAGGGTCTCGAAGCCCGGCGTGTTCGCATCCTCGGGGTGCTTGGCAAGGTGCTTGCGCTTGATCGTCTCGGAGGTATCGCGGCTGCCGTCGTGGCTCCATCCCGGGGGCTTGATGCAGTAGTTCAGACGATCGCGCCAGGTGAGTCCGGGCTGGATCACGTCGCGGAAGATACCCACCCACTCGTGGAAGGCCACGCGGATGGGATTGAAGGTGCCCAGGTTGCGGACGAGACCGTAATCGACCTTTTCGCTGTCCTGTTCCGGGACGAAGGTGCCGAACATCTTGTCCCAGATGATGAAGACACCGGCATAGTTGGCATCGAGATAGCGCGCATTGCGGCCGTGGTGGACGCGGTGGTGCGAGGGTGTGTTCATCACCGCCTCGAACCAGCGGGGCAGTCGGGTGATCGCCTCGGTATGGATCCAGAACTGGTAGATCAGGTTCAAACCGCCGCAAAAGAGCACCATCGCCGGGTGAAAGCCCAGCAGGATCAGCGGCGCCCGGACCAGCATCATGAAGGTGAAGGTGCCGGTCCATGTTTGGCGCAGGGCGGTGGTGAGGTTGTAGTGCTGCGAGGAGTGATGATTGACGTGGCTGGCCCAGACCCAGCGGATGCGATGCCCGAAACGGTGCACCCAGTAGTAGCGCAGGTCGTCCAGCACGAAGCAGAGGATCACCACCCAGACCGACGTGCCGAGGTCGAGCGGTGTGATGGCCCAGAGCGCCATGAAGAACCCGTATGCGACAAAGCCCAGCAGGATGCCGGAGGCCACGTTGCCGGCGCCCATCACGAGCGATGTCAGCGCGTCGTAGGTCTCGTACCGGCCACCGCGGCGCTTGAGAACGATCCAGGTGAGTTCGATCAGGATGAGCGCGATGAAGACCGGCACGGCGAAGTTCACCACGTCGGGATAGGTCAGTTGATCCGTCATCGGGAGGCCTCCATCAGGCCGGGCCAGAGGCGGGCCTCGTCGGGGTCGAGCTTCAGGGTGATGCGCGGCGCGGTGTAATCGGGCAGGGCGATGCGCAGCCCTGTGTCGGTCTGCGTGATCCGCGCGCCGTCGAGATACCGCGCGGTGGTGTCGGCGCCCATGGGCCAGACCACGCCGGGACCGCGGGACGTTTCCACGAGGGCGGCGTGGCGGTCGTGGCTGAGGATCACGCGCGTGGGCGTATCGTCGGGGAATTCGCGGAGCCAGGCGCGGGTGGCGGCGGACCCGTCATCGAACGTGGCGGGTTTCGAGAGGCCGAGCAGGTGCAGCAGCACCGCAATCCCTGCGATGCCGAGCACGACCATCGGTAGCAAGATGCTGAGCGGCATGTCCTCTTCCCTCGCGCCGCATTTAGCCAAGGAAGGGGGGCGGCGATCAAGGGTGACGTTACGACGCCGCCGCCCCCGCGCGGTCCAGCGCCTGTTCGAGGTCGGCGATGAGATCGTCCGCGTCCTCGATACCGATCGACAGGCGCAAAAGGCGGGGATGGACAGGGAAGCCCTCGCCCGAGACGGTCTTGCGGTGTTCGATCAGGCTTTCGACGCCGCCAAGCGACGTGGCGGGATAGAAGACCTCGCAATAGCGGCTGACGTCGATGGCGGTCTGCTCGGTGCCCTTGACGAGGATCGAGAGCATCCCGCCGTAGAGGCCGCCGGTCTGGCGTTTGGCGATCTCGTGGTCTGGGTGCGAGGGCAAGCCGGGATACATCACGGCGTCGATGCCGGGATGGCCTTCGAAATGCTGCGCCACGGCCAGGGCGTTCTCGGTCGCGCGTTCGTAGCGGAGCATCAGTGTGCGCATGCCGCGGATCAGAAGGAAGGCGTCGAAGGAATGCAGGACGGTCCCTTGAATCATGCGGACGTGGAAGATCTCGTCCCAGTAGGTCCCGGTTTCGCGCACAGACAGTACGCCGGCGGTCACGTCGGAATGGCCGTTGAGGTACTTGGTGGCGGAATGAAAGGAGATATCCGCGCCAAGTTCCAGCGCGCGGGTGGCGCAGGGGGGCGTGCCGGTGCAGTCGGTGACCAGTTTCGCCCCGGCGGCATGGGCGATCTCTGCGGCGGCGGCGATGTCGGTCGTGTCCCAGTTGGGGTTGTTGGGGCTTTCGACCCAGACCAGCGCGGTCTCGCCATTGACCGTTGCTGCCTTCATCGCGTCGAGATCGCCGGCGGGATAGTAGCTGACCCGCAGGCGGTTCTTGGCCTCGTAGGTTTTGAACTGGGCGAGGACGCCGTGATACATCACCTCGGGCACCACCACGTGCGCGTCCGCGGGCAGGTGTTCGATCACCGCAGTGGCCGCGCCCATGCCCGACGAAAAGAGCAGGCTCTCGGCGGCGCTTTCGAGGTCGGCGATGATCGCCTCGGCCTGTTCGGTCGTCACGTTGCTGTCGCGGCGGTACATGTAGCTTTGGCGCAGTTCGTAGTTGTCATCCCTCGCGTAGGTGGCGGCGGTCTGGATCTGCGGCACGATGGCACCGGTGGCGGGGTCGAGATAGCGCAGGGCCTGCGCGAGCTTGGTGGCGGGCGAAAGCGGGCGGTTGGGGCGGTGTGCCATGAGCATGTTCCTTTCAGCGTCGGGGCGGACGGTACGCATTTGGCCCGCGATGGCAAGCCGGGTCAGAGCGGGCGCGCGGGCGGCACGGTGGGAGATTTGAGCCGCGCCTCGCGCCAGGCCAGAAGGGCCGCGCCGGAGAGGATGGTCAACGCGCCGAGGACAGATATCGCATCGGGCAGGACAGAGAACACGGCGGCATCGTAGAGCGCGGCGAAGACAAGCGTCGCATAGAAGAAGGGGGCGACGAAGCTGGCATCGGCGCGGGCCAGCGCGTTGACGAAGCAGGTTTGTGCGGTGGCCATCAGCAGGCCGATCCCGGCGAGGGCGGCCCATTGCGCCGGGCTGGGTGCGGCCCAGACGAAGAACGCCGCCGCACTGGCGATGAGGCAGCCGAAGCCGTTGTTGATCAGCAGGATCTGCAGGGGGCGTTCGCGGCCCGAGAGGAACTTGATCGCGATAAGCTCGGCCCCGAGGCAGGCAGCGGCGGCGAGGGCAAGTAGCGCGCCGGGCTCGATCGTGCCGCCGCCGGGGCGGGTCAGTATGAGCGCGCCGCAAAGGGCGATGGCGGCGGCGGTCCAGCGGACGGGGCCGACTTTCTCACCAAGGATGGGAATGGCCAGCATCATGCCGAAGACCGGGTTCAGGAAGCTGATCGCGGTGGCGTCGGACAGCGGAATGAAGGCGGCGGCGGCGAACATCAGGGTGACGCCGCCCCAGCCGAGGCCCGAGCGCAGAAGGTGGAGGTGCAGGGCCGGGCGCACGATGGGGAACCGCGTGGCGGCGGCGAAGGACGATATGGCGATGAACGCGAAGAGGAACCGGCCCTGGCTGATCTGCAGCGGATGCAGCGCGGGGCCGAGCGCGTCGGTGCCGAGCGCCTTGGCCAGGAGCGTGCATCCCGCGATGAAGGCTGCGGCGGCAAGGGTCAGGAGCGCGGCGGCGCCGGGGTTCTGGACGGGCGGTGTCATCGCCTGTCCAGTGGCAGGCGGGCGGGAGAAACTCAAGCGCCATATCGGAGCGCGCAGAAAACACTTTGCGCGGGGCGCGGAACCGGCTATGTCAGCGCGCATGATCGAACGCCGCACAAATATTCGGAGCCGACGCCGCCGCACCTGCGCCTGACGTCCCGCTCGCCTGTTCGATCCATCCGGTGCCGGAGCGCACCAAACCCTTTCCACCATTGACGAACGCCCTGCCATACGGCACTCAAAGGGCTTCCATACTTGAGGATACCACAGATGATCCCCTCCGTTCTGCCGACGTATAATCGTGCACCGCTCAGCTTTGTCAAAGGCGAGGGCGCCTGGTTGATCGAGGCGGATGGTCGACGTTTTCTGGACCTTGGCGCGGGCATCGCGGTGAACGCGCTGGGCCATGCGCACCCGGCGCTGGTGGCGGCGTTGACCGAGCAGGCGGGGGCGCTGTGGCACACCTCGAACCTCTACCAGATACCCAAGCAGCAGGAGTTGGCCGACAAGTTGGTGGCCGAGACCTTTGCCGACACGGCCTTCTTCTGCAATTCGGGCACCGAGGCCTGCGAACTGGCGGTGAAGATGTGCCGCAAGTATTTCCATGACAAAGGCCAGCCGGAGCGGACCGACATCATTGGCTTCGAGGGCGCGTTCCACGGCCGGTCCAGCGCGGGGATTGCCGCTGCCGGGTCGGAGAAGATGACCAAGGGGTTCGGGCCGCTCTTGCCGGGATTCAAGCATGTGCCGTTCGGTGACCATGACGCGTTGCACGCCGCCATCGACGACAACACGGCTGCGATCCTGCTGGAGCCCGTGCTGGGCGAGGGCGGGATCAAGCCGGTGCCCGATCAGTGCCTGAAAGGGCTGCGCGATCTGTGCGACGAGACGGGCATCCTGCTGATATTCGACGAGGTCCAGTGCGGGATGGGCCGGACCGGCAAGCTGTTCGCGCATGAATGGTCCGGGGCCACCCCGGATATCATGATGGTTGCCAAGGGCATCGGCGGGGGCTTTCCGCTGGGCGCGGTGCTGGCCACCGAGGATGCGGCCAGCGGGATGACGGCGGGCACGCATGGCTCGACCTATGGCGGCAACCCGTTGGGCTGTGCCGTTGGCTGCGCGGTCATGGACATCATCGCCGATCCCGAATTCCTCGCCGAGGTGAACCGCAAGGCGGGCCTGTTCCGGCAGAAGCTGGAAGGCTTGGTCGCGGCGCATCCGGAGGTCTTCAAGGGCGTGCGCGGATCGGGCCTGATGCTGGGGCTGGAATGTGTGGTGACCAATACCGACGTGGTGGCCGCCGGCTATGACGCCGAGGTCGCGGTGGTCCCGGCGGCGGAGAACGTGGTGCGCCTGTTGCCGCCGCTGATCATCTCGGACGACGAGATCGGCGAGGCGGTGGCGCGGCTGGACAAGGCCGCGACCGCGGTGAAGACGGCCCTGGCCGAGGCATGAGGAGCGGACCGATGCAGCATTTCCTGGATATTCACACCACCGACGCGAGCGAGTTGCGCGGGATCATCGACGGCGCGCGGCACATGAAAACCGCGCGCGAGGGCCGTCCGCGCGGTGCGGCCGATGACGAGCAGCCGCTGGCGGGCCGGATGGTGGCGCTGATCTTCGAGAAGCCGTCGACGCGGACGCGGACGAGTTTCGACGTGGGCGTGCGCCAGATGGGCGGCGAGACGATGGTACTGTCGGGCGCGGACATGCAGCTGGGCCATGGCGAGACCATTGCCGACACCGCGCGTGTGATGAGCCGCTACGTCGACCTGATCATGATCCGGACCTTCGACGAAAGCGTGCTGCAGGAGATGGCCGAATATGCCGACGTGCCGGTGATCAACGGGCTGACCGACCGCACGCATCCCTGCCAGATCATGGCCGACGTGATGACCTACGAGGAACATCGCGGACCGATCAAGGGTAAGAAGGTGGTCTGGGCCGGGGATGGCAACAACGTGTGTTCATCCTTCCTGCATGCGGCGGGGCAGTTCGGGTTCGACATGACATTCACCGGACCGGCGCAGCTGGACCCGGAGGAGGAATTCGTCGGGCTGGCGCGCAAGGCGGGCAGCACGATCACCATTGAGCGCGACGCGGCCAAGGCCGTGGAGGGCGCGGACCTGGTGGTGACCGATACCTGGGTCAGCATGCACGACAGCCAGTCGAGCAAGGAACGCCGCCACAACATGCTGCGCCCGTACCAGGTGAACGCGGAGTTGATGAAGCGCGCCAAGAACGATGCACTGTTCATGCATTGCCTGCCCGCGCATCGCGAGGAAGAGGTGACGAGCCCCGTAATGGACGGGCCGCACTCGGTCGTGTTCGACGAGGCCGAGAACCGCCTGCACGCGCAGAAAGCGATCATGCGCTGGTGTCTGGGCGTCTGACGCCGGTGCGAAGGAGCGCGTTTCACGCGCGCAGGTTTGTCTCGTCGTTGCCCTTGCGGGCAAAGCCTCGGGGGGCGTCTGGCGGGCGTGACGCGTCAGGGCACGGTCAGGCGGCCTTGCGAAAGGCGGGGCTGCCTTCGGCGAGAGTATTTCTGCCAAGAAAAAGGGCGCGCCGTGGGAACCTCCCCGGACCGCATGGTCGGGTTCCTTGGCATCCGGTGCGGGGCGGTCTACGCTGGCCGTGAAGCATAGGAGCGGACATGGCAGGCGGTTTCGCACAGATCGGCGTTTACGGGCTGGGGACAATGGGCAGCGCCCTGGCGCTGAACATGGCCGAGAAGGGCTTCGAGGTGGCGGTGACCAACCGCGAAGCCGACTGGATCAGCGATTTTGTCGATGAGGCCGGGCCGCTGGCCGCGCGGTTGCATCCGCATGAAAACTTGCGCGATTTCGTGGCCGGGCTGAAGACGCCGCGGGTGATGCTGTTCATGATCCCGTCCGGCAAGCCCATGGATGCGATGATCGAGGAGGTGGCCCCATTGCTGGAGGAGGGCGACACGATCATCGACGGCGGCAATGCCGATTTCCACGACACGCGGCGACGCGCGAAGGCGCTGGCGGAGAAAGGTCTGCATTTCGTCGGCATGGGGGTGTCGGGCGGCGAGCACGGCGCGCGGCACGGGCCGTCGATGATGGTGGGTGGCAGCGACCACAGCTGGGATCAGTTGCGCGACGTGTTGCGGGCAATCGCGGCGCGGTATGAAGATGACCCGTGCGTCGATCACCTTGGCCCGGACGGGGCGGGGCATTTCGTCAAGACCGTGCATAACGGCATCGAATATGCCGACATGCAGGTGATCGCCGAGATCTATGGCCTGCTGCATTACGGCTGTGTCTGGTCGCCGGCGCAGATCGGGGCGCTGTTTTCCAGTTGGAACGACGGCGCGCTGAAATCCTACCTCGTGGAGATCACCGGCGAACTGTTGGCCTATACCGACCCGGCGACGGGGCATCCGGTGGTGGATGTCATCAAGGATGCCGCGGGACAAAAGGGTACGGGGCGCTGGACCGTGGTGGAGGCCGTTCGCATGGGCCAGGCCGCGACCATGATCGAGGCAGCGGTGGGCGCGCGCGCTTGGTCGTCGGAGAAGGACACGCGCATCAAGGCGCAGGAATTGCTGGGTGGCGAGCGCGGTCTGCTGTCCCTCGACGAGGACATCCTGGCAGAGGCGTTCATGGCGGCGCGGGTTCTGTGCTATGCGCAGGGGTTTCGCGTGCTGGAGGCGGCATCGCAGGAGTATGAGTGGGCGCTCGATTACGCCCGGATCGCCGAGGTCTGGCGGGCGGGCTGCATAATCAGATCGGTTCTGCTGGACGATATCTCGGAGGCGTTTCGCGAGGATCTGCCGCACGGGCAGTTGTTCCTGTCGCCGCGTTTCGCGGAGATCCTGAAACGGACCGTGCCGGCGCTGCGCAAGGTCGTTGCGGAGGCTGTGGCGCATGGTCACGCGATCCCGGCGCTGTCGGCGGCGCTGCAATGGTACGACAGTATGCGTCAGGGCTATGGCACCGCCAACATCATCCAGGCGCAACGGGATTTCTTCGGCTATCACGGCTTCGCGCGGCTGGGACAGGACGGCAAGTTTCACGGGCCGTGGTGGGATTGATCCTTATGCCCGAAGGGCACGCGTCTCGAGCGACGGCACGGTCGAGGCGCCCTGAAAGACCGGCGCGCCTGAGGGTCAGCCTGTCAGGCTGTTGAGCACGAAGAAGATGACCGCGGACATTACTGCGGCGGCGGGGACCGTGATGACCCAGGCGGCGACGATGGTCATGAAATGGCTGCGGCGCACCAGCTTGCGGCGGCGGCGTTCCTCGGGGGCGAGGCGCTTGCCCGTGCCGCCGGTTGTCAGCCCTTTCTGAAGGCGGCGTTCCATGTACCATTCGCGGAAGAAGCCGACGCCGAAGACGCCGCCCACCGCGATATGCGTGGAGCTGACCGGCAGGCCCAGCCAGCTGGCGACGATGACGGTGATGGCCGCCGACAGGGCGACGCAATAGGCGCGCATCGGATCGAGCTTGGTGATCTGGCTGCCGACCATGCGGATGAGCTTGGGGCCAAAGAGGAACAGGCCGAAGGAAATGCCGAAGGCGCCGATGATCATGACCCAGAGCGGGATCGCCACCTCGCCGGCAAAGCCGCCGGCCTCGGAGGCGTAGACGATGGCCGCAAGAGGGCCCACGGCGTTGGCGACGTCATTCGCGCCGTGAGCGAAGGACAGGAGCGCCGCCGAGATGATGAGCGGCAGGCCGAAGAGCGCCTTGAGCGAGCGGCGGCGGTTTTCCATTCCCTCGGACTGGCGCCGGATCAGGGGGATGGTCAGGGCGTAGATCGCTGCCCCGGTCGCCGCGCCGATCAGGAGGGCGGTGCCGATGTCGATCTTGACGATGCGTTTGAGGCCCTTCATGGCAAGGTAGGTGGCGAATGTGCCGGCCATGAGCCCCACAAGGATCGGCACCCAGCGGCGGGCGGCGGCGATCTTGTCTTCGCGATAGACAATCCGGGTCTTGATCAGGGCCAGGAAGCCGGCGGCGATGACCCCGCCCAGCACGGGCGAGATCACCCAGCTGGCGGCGATGGCGCCCATGGTCGGCCAGTTCACCGTGGCAAGGCCCGCGGCGGCGATGCCGGCGCCCATGACCCCGCCCACGACGGAGTGGGTGGTGGACACAGGGGCGCCGACCTTGGTGGCGAGGTTGACCCAGAGCGCGGCAGAGATGAGGGCGGCCATCATTGCCCAGATGAAGGTCTGTGCAGTCTGCATCCCCTCGGGGTCGATGATGCCCTTGGAGATGGTCGAGACCACGTCGCCCCCCGCCAGAAGCGCGCCCGCGCTTTCGCAGATCGCCGCGATGACGATGGCGCCGCCCATGGTGAGCGCGTTGGCCCCCACGGCGGGGCCCATGTTGTTGGCCACGTCGTTGGCGCCGATGTTGAGCGCCATGTAGGCGCCGAATGTCGCCGCGGCGATCACCACCATGTTGTTCGGAAAGGCCCCGAAGAACAGCGCCGCGCCAAGCCCCGCGATGACCATGAAAGCCAGTGCGATACCAAGCGAGACCAGCGGCCGCGAGACATAGGCCGTCGCGTATTCGATCTGGGAGATCCGCCCGAGATCCTTGTCGAGCGTCTTCCACTGGTTGTTCTGCGGGTTATCGGCCAACGGTCCCTCCCGGTCCGGTTCGGGGCAGAGCGCTAGCCGTTCTGGCGCGGCGGTTCAATGCCGCGATGTCATAAAACCGTTACATTTCCAGCAGAATGGACTTCAGACCCGGTTCCTGTACCATTTCAGCCGCATCGGCGGGGCTGACCCAGCGACGCTTGCGTTCGTCATGTTCTGGGTAGATATCGGCGAGCTGGTCGACGTGGACCTTGAAAACCTCGACCTCGACCGGGGCTTCATAGCCGCCGTCGAGTTGCTTGTCGTAGCCGAAACTGCCGACATGCCCTTCGATCTTGGCGCCCTTGCTGACACCGGCCTCTTCCCAGGCTTCCTGCAGCGCGGCCTCGGCGGCTTTCTTGCCTTCCATCGGCCAGCCCTTTGGGACAATCCAGCGGCCCGTGCCGCGGCTGGTGATCAAAAGAACCTGCGTGCCGTGCTTTTTACTGTTGCGGTAACATAGAGCGGCCACCTGCAATTCCGGCGGGCGTCGCAGAATGGGTTGGAAAAGTTCCGTCCAGGCTTTTTTCATCGCTGTCGTCATGCCGCTGCTCTCAATATATTTGTTTTCTTTTAAGTATATACGTTTTTTGCCGCAGGAATCAACTTTTGGCTATTGCAAAAGATGCAGTCTCAGCCTTGGCGGCGTTTGGCGCGCAGGGTCGGGTCGGCCTCGCGCGGGTTTTCGGGCCAGGGGTGCTTGGGATACTGCCCGCGCATGTCCTTGCGGACGTCCGCATACGAACTGTCCCAGAAGCCGGGAATGTCGAGCGTGGTTTGCACCGGGCGGCCTGCGGGCGACAGAAGGGTGACGCGCAGCGGCGTGCGGCCCACGGTGGGGTGGGTGGTCTGGCCGAACATTTCCTGCAGGCGCAGGGAAATTTCGGGATGGTCGCCGGAATAATCGATGGGGATGCGGCGACCGAGGGGCGTGGTGAAATGCGCCGGGGCGGCGGCGTCAACGCGCTGCATCTGGTCATAGGTCAGCCGCGCGCGCAGGGCGTCCAGCATGTCGAAGCGCTTCCAGTCGGCGGCGGTCTTGAGGCCGGTGATGTAAGGCAGGAGCCAGGTTTCGAGGTCTTCGAGGAGGGCGGCGTCTGACATGTCGGGCAGGTCCTCGCCTGCCTCGCGCAGCAGGGCAACGCGGGCGGCGAAGCGGCGGGCGGGGTCGGACCAGTTCAGGCCGAGGTCGCGGATGCCGTCGAGCATGGCACGGGCGATGGCGTCGTCAGGGGCGTCCTTCCACATGCGGTCGTCCAGAACCAGCGCGCCGAAACGTTCCTGTCTGCGGGTGACGACGCGGCGGTCGCGGCGGTCCCAGTGGCAGACGTCGTGCCAGGCGATCTGATCGGCGAAGAGGGCGCGAAGCTCGGACTCGGAAAGCGCGACGGCCTGCCGGATGCGGGCCTCGCGCGGGTTGCCGTCAAGGTCGGTGGCGACCAGCAGGCGTTGACCGGCGAGGGGGTCTTCGTCGGGCAAAAGCGCGCCCTTGCCGCCCGAAAGGACGAAGCGAGGGGCGTCCCCCTTGCGGCGCAGGCCGATGCGGTCAGGGTAGGCGAGCGCGGCGCATTCCGCGTCGGACATCCCGTTGGCCCGCGTCGATTTTGCCTTTGCCGCCAGGCGCTTGGCTTCGGCACGGATGCGCATCACCGCGCCGTGGTTGGCAGGGTGCGGGTGTCGGCCCTTGGGGTCGCGCAGGGTGGCCATGCGCAGGGTGAGGTCAACCGGGGCGCCGCGTGGCAGCGGGTCGCGGTCGGCCAGCAGGGCGGCGAGCAGGGCCGCGTCCGGTCCGGCGGTGCCCAACATATGGGCGAGGCGCGGGTGCAGGGGGAGCTTGGCCAGCGTCTTGCCATGCTCGGTGATGCGGGCCTTTGCATCGAGGGCACCCAGCATCTGCAAGAGCGCCTGCGCCTCGGCATAGCTGCCGGGATTGGGCGGGGTGAGGAAGGGCAGGTCTTCGGGCGTGGCGCCCCAGAGCGCCAGTTCGAGGGCGAGGCCCGACAGGTCGGTCGCCTCGATTTCGGCCGGGGGATAGGCGGGCAGGGCGCCTTCCTCTCCCTTGGTCCAGAGGCGGTAGCAGGTGCCTTCCGCGACGCGCCCCGCGCGGCCTGCGCGTTGCGTGGCCTCGGCGCGCGTGACGGGCTCGGTCACCAGCCGCGACATGCCGGAGCCGGGGTCGAACCGGGCGCGGCGGGACTTGCCGCCGTCGACCACCACGCGGATATCCTCGATGGTCAGCGAGGTTTCGGCGATGGAGGTGGCAAGGACCACCTTTCGGCCCTCGCTCACGGGCGCGATGGCGGCGCGCTGGGCGGCGAAGTCCATCGCTCCGAAGAGCGGGCGGATTTGGCAATCGGGCGGCAGGCGGTCCTTCAGCAGGGCCTCGGTGCGACGGATCTCGCCTTCGCCGGGGAGGAAGACGAGGACGCCGCCCGTGGTCTCGGACACGGCCTTGGTAACGAGGTCGGCAAGGGCCGCGTCCCACCTTGTTTTCTTAGGTATGGGCGCGTCGATGTGGCGGGTTTCGACCGGGAAGCTGCGGCCTTCGGAGGTGACGATGGGGGCCTGCATCAGCTCGGCCACCGGGGTGGCGTCGAGTGTGGCGGACATGGCCAAGAGCAACAGGTCGTCGCGCAGGGCACCGGCCACTTCGAGGCAGAGAGCAAGCCCGAGATCGGCGTTGAGAGAGCGTTCGTGGAACTCGTCGAAGATCACGGCGCCGATGCCGGTGAGTTCCGGGTCGGACTGGATGCGGCGGGTGAGGATGCCTTCGGTGACGACCTCGATCCGGGTCGCCTCGGAGACTTTGGCATCGCCGCGGACACGGTAGCCCACTGTTTCGCCTGTTTTTTCGCCCAAGGTGGACGCCATGCGCTCGGCGGCGGCACGGGCGGCGAGGCGGCGAGGCTCCAGCATGACGATGCGGCCTTGGGTGAGGCGGTCGGCCAGCATTTCCAGGGGCACGACGGTGGTCTTGCCCGCCCCGGGGGGCGCTTGCAGCACGGCGCGGCCGGTGTTGCGCAACGCGGTGAGAAGCGCCGGAATGGCGTCGTCGATGGGAAGCCTGTCGCGGGTCATGTCCCGCCTTATCGGCGATGCATCGACACTTTGCCATAGCGGGTGCGCACGACCACGGTGTCGGCGCGCATGGCGTTCCCCTGCGGGACATAGATGATCGACACCGGAGCGGTGCTGTGGCGCAGTTCGCTGGCGGAATAGCCGGCGATGCGGCGGTACTGCCCCGAGCATTGGACGCGGCCGCCATCGAGGGCCTTCCGGCTGGTAAGTCTGAGACGGGCGTGGCGGTGGCCGTCGTAAACGTCCGCGTTCAAGGAACAAAGCTGGTTCGGAGCCTGGTCGCGCAGGGCGGCATAGAGCGCCGTCAACGGGTCGTAGGCGCCGGGCAGGGTGCGTGGATTGACGGCGGGTGCGCTGCTGCCGGTGTCGCCTGTGACCCGCGTGGCGACGCCGCCGGAAAAAGAGATCTTGAGGTTGGTCGAGCGGCGGCCCTCGGAGGTGACCTCGGAATAGCTTCGCGGGACGAAACGATTGCCGGATTTGCCGCCGCTGGCGGACAGATCGAAGCTGGCCTGTTTCAGCGCGGAGAGTGCACCCGTGGTGGCGAAGCGGGCGCGGGTGCTGTAGGCGCTGGCGGTTTCGTTGCTGGCCATGGCCATTTCGCCGACCTTGGCGCCGATCAGGCGGACGTCGTAGCGGGCCTGGCTGCTGTCCGCGAGCGCGGTGGTCGCGCCGAGCGCGGTAAGAAGCGCCGCGAGGGCGACATAGGTTAACCGGATCTTGACTGTCACGTGCGGGCCTCTTGCATTGCATCCGTGGAAGGACATGGCGCAAGAACCAAAGTAACACGTTCAGCCCGGATTTCATCCCGGCATATGAAGTGGGTCCGTGCGGGAGTGTGGCGCGCAAGTGGTTACCATCGGGTAAACCGGCCCTGCGGTGCCGGGGGCTGTTACGGTTGCTGGACATTTCCGGCCCGGCTGGGGCACAAGGCGGAAGGCCCTGACAGGGATCGCAATGCGGCGATCCGGACCGGAGGAGACGACGCGCGATGACCGATACCGAAAAGCTGGCCGAGCAGTTGGTGGCGCAGGAACGCCGCGCGCTGGCGCGGGCGATCACGCTGGTGGAAAGCGGGCGAGCCGATCACCGGGACGCGGCGCAGGCCCTGCTGGACCGGGTGGCGGGGCATGGAAAACAGGCCGTTCGCATCGGGTTGTCGGGCACGCCGGGGGTTGGAAAAAGCACGTTTATCGAGGCGTTTGGCATGATGTTGACCGGCAAGGGCCTGCGTGTGGCGGTGCTGGCGGTGGACCCCAGCTCGGCGCGGTCGGGCGGGTCGATCCTGGGCGACAAGACGCGGATGGAGCGGTTGAGCCGCGAGCCTGGTGCGTTCATTCGCCCCTCGCCCAGCCAGACGCATCTGGGCGGCGTGGCGCGGCGCACGCGCGAGGCGGTGACGCTGTGCGAGGCGGCGGGGTTCGACGTGGTGCTGATCGAGACCGTGGGCGTGGGACAGTCCGAGACGGTGGTGTCGGAGATGTGCGATTTGTTCCTGCTGCTGCTGGCCCCGGCGGGCGGCGACGAGTTGCAGGGGGTGAAGCGCGGGATCATGGAGATTGCCGATCTGATCCTTGTGAACAAGGCGGATGGCGATCTGAAATCAGCGGCGACAAGGACCTGCACCGACTATGCTGGCGCGTTGCGATTGTTGCGCAAACGGCCGCAGGATCCGGAGGGCTTTCCCAAGGCGATGATGGTGTCGGCCTTGCAGGACGAGGGGTTGAACGCGGCCTGGGACGAGATGAATGCGCTGGTCGACTGGCGCCGTGAGAACGGGCATTTCGATGCGCGTCGCGAGGAACAGGCGCGGTACTGGTTCGGCGAGGAAGTGAAGCGGGGCCTGATGGCGCAGCTGGAAACACCGGAGGCGCGGGCGCTGATGGAAGAGGGCGCCGAGGACGTGGCCGCGGGGCGCACGGTGCCCAGCGTGGCGGCGCAGCGGGTCTTGGACCGGCTTTCCGAATCGAAGGGTTAACCCGGTCGGACCGGCGAAATCGACGTCGGTATCGCGTCGGTATTCGGGTGGTATTGCGACGGTGCGGTTGTCGCGGGAGCGGTGGTTAACCGAGCGTGCGTGGTTAAGGGGTGGTTAACGCAGGGCGCGTGGGTTTTCACCCACCCTACGCGGTTTGGGTGGCGGGGTGAAGATAGCCCTGCGCGATTTGGGTGGGTGAAGTCGTAGGGTGGGGTGGAACCCCACCCTACGAGGTCCCGGATCACGTCCGGGACGGGCGCGTGGCCGGTGGCGTCAGAGGTCCACGCGGGTGACGGTGTAGCCCTTGTCTTCGAGCAGCCTGAGGATGCCCACCTCGCCCGGCAGGTGGCCGGCGCCCACGGCGATGAGCACATGCTCGCCCGGCGCGACCTGCGACTCCAGCCGGTCGATCCAGCCCAGGTTGCGTTTTTCCAGCAGCAGGTCCTCGACCATGGCAAAGCCCTCGGCCCCGGCCTCGCCGCCGTACTCCTCGGACACGTAGCGCGAGAACACCAGCGTCAGGGCGATCTCTTCTGCAAGGTAGCGTTCGCGGATCGTATAGGACAGATCGTTCATGTCGCCGGGCCAGGCGAGCGACATGCGGATCATCTCGATCTGGTCGTCCATCGGGAAGCTGTCGAGCAGGGTCAGCAGGTCGTCGAAATCCTCGAGCGAGCGGGTGGGGTTGCCGGCCTCGGCGGCGCGGTCGCCGACCAGCATGTCGATGCCCTTGGCCTCGAACGCGCCGGACTGCGCCTCGCAGGGGCCGATGCCGAGCATCATCCCGGCCCAGAGCGGCTTGAACTTGGCGGCCATGAAGCCGGGGATCATCCGGGCCTGCATCTCGGCGCGGTAATGCTGCCAGTCTTCCTCGCCCAGAAGGTCGGGCAGGGTGGGGCCCTCGGTGATGAACATGAGCGACGGGTTTTCGGCCATCGCCCTCTGCATCGCCATCTGGTCATCGTTGGAGATTTCCAGGTAGATCTTGTCGGCGTCCTCGATCATCGGCGCCAGGCGGTCGAGATGGGCGTCGGTCAGGCGGTGCTTGAAGTGGTAGGTGCCGAAAATGTCGATCACCGTGTCGCCGCGCGTGGCCTGCCACAAAAGCCCCTCGGCATGGGGCATTGCATCTGCTTCTTTGCGAAGGGTTTCGAGGGTTTCGGCGGGCAGCGCGTCGATCAGGTCGGCGCCGCCGCAGGTGTCGCCCGGGGTGTCTTGCGCGGCGGCGGGCAGGGAGAGGCCGAGCGAGAAACACAAGGGGGCCAGCAGCGAGGTGCGCAAAGTTTTCATCATCTGACCCCTTGTTTTACGTGCTTGAAACAAGATGTAGAGGGGCAGGGCGAGGTGCGCAACAACGCCCCGCGCCTGACGACGCAAAATTTTCCCAAACTCATGTTGACAGCTTAGTGATCGCTCCTTAGCTATGCGCCGTTAGCACTCGACTACGGTGAGTGATAACGGTCTCCGCAGGGGGGCCTGAGGGAAACTTGATAGCCAAGGAGCAAAAGCTATGGCATTCAAACCGCTGCATGACCGCGTGCTTGTACGCCGCGTTGAGAGCGAAGAAAAAACCGCTGGTGGGCTGATTATCCCCGACAGTGCCAAGGAAAAACCCAGCGAAGGTGAAGTCGTTGCTGTTGGCGATGGCGCCCGCAAGGATAACGGCGAGCTGATCGAGATGGCCGTTTCCGTCGGCGACCGCATCCTGTTCGGCAAATGGTCGGGCACGGAAATCACGATCGACGGCGAAGAGCTGCTGATCATGAAAGAGAGCGACATCCTGGGTGTGACGACCGACGCGAAGGCCGCGCAAGCCGCCTGAACGCCACGGATCGTATCCTAAGCTGACCAACCAATTAAGACATCAGGAGCGACTTATATGTCTGCAAAAGACGTGAAATTCGATACCGATGCCCGCAACAAGATGCTGCGCGGCGTCAACGTCCTGGCCGATGCGGTCAAGGTGACCCTTGGCCCCAAAGGCCGTAACGTGGTTCTGGACAAATCCTTCGGCGCGCCGCGCATCACCAAGGACGGTGTGTCGGTTGCCAAGGAAATCGAACTGGAAGACAAGTTCGAGAACATGGGCGCGCAAATGGTGAAAGAAGTCGCCAGCCGCACCAATGACGAAGCCGGCGACGGCACCACCACCGCGACCGTGCTGGCCCAAGCCATCGTCAAAGAAGGCATGAAGGCCGTGGCCGCGGGCATGAACCCGATGGACCTCAAGCGCGGCATCGACCTTGCCACCAGCAAAGTCGTCGACGCGATCAAATCCGCCGCACGCGAAGTCAACGACTCGGCCGAAGTGGCGCAAGTCGGCACCGTGTCGGCCAACGGCGAAGCCGAGATCGGCCAGATGATCGCGGACGCGATGCAGAAGGTCGGCAACGAGGGTGTCATCACCGTCGAGGAAAACAAAGGCCTCGTCACCGAGACCGACGTCGTTGAAGGCATGCAGTTCGACCGTGGCTACCTGAGCCCGTACTTCGTGACCAACGCCGACAAGATGACCACCGAGCTGGAAGACTGCATGATCCTGCTGCACGAGAAGAAACTCTCGTCGCTGCAGCCGATGGTGCCGCTGCTGGAGCAAGTCATCCAGTCGCAAAAACCGCTGCTGATCATCGCGGAAGACGTGGAAGGCGAAGCGCTGGCGACCCTCGTGGTCAACAAGCTGCGCGGTGGCCTGAAGATCGCCGCCGTCAAGGCGCCGGGCTTTGGTGACCGTCGCAAGGCCATGCTGCAGGACATCGCGATCCTGACGGGCGGCCAGGTGATTTCCGAAGACCTGGGCATGAAGCTGGACAACGTCACGATGGATATGCTTGGCCAGGCCAAGAAAGTGTCGATCACCAAGGACGAAACCACCATCGTCGACGGTGCTGGCGAGAAGGCCGAGATCGAAGCACGGGTCAGCCAGATCCGCACGCAGATCGAGGAAACCACCAGCGACTACGACCGCGAGAAGCTGCAAGAGCGTGTTGCCAAGCTGGCTGGCGGCGTTGCCGTCATCCGCGTGGGCGGCATGACCGAGGTCGAAGTGAAAGAGCGCAAGGACCGTGTCGATGACGCGCTGAACGCGACCCGCGCGGCCGTTCAGGAAGGTATCGTCGTGGGCGGTGGTGTCGCGCTTGTCCAAGGTGCGAAGGCGCTGGACGGCGTCGAGGGTGCCAACAGCGACCAGAACAACGGTATCGCCATCGTTCGCAAGGCGCTTGAAGCGCCGCTGCGCCAGATCGCGGAGAACGCGGGCGTTGACGGTTCGGTTGTTGCGGGCAAGATCCGTGAATCGGACGACCTGAAGTTCGGCTTCAACGCGCAGACCGAAGAATATGGCGACATGTTCAAGTTCGGCGTGATCGACCCCGCGAAGGTCGTGCGCACCGCACTGGAAGACGCCTCTTCGATCGCCGGTCTGCTGATCACGACCGAAGCGATGGTTGCCGACAAGCCGCAGAAAGAAGGCGCCGGCGGCGGTGCTGGCGGCGGCATGCCCGACATGGGCGGCATGGGCGGCATGATGTAAGGTTTTCGCATCCGCGAAAACCGATGCCCGGCGGGCGTTTGGCGAAAGCCTGATGTCTGACGGGTGCCGCAAGGAAAAAGAGGGGCCGTCCAATTGGGGCGGCCCTTTTTCATGTCGTCAGATATTCATTTCGCGCCAGAGCGCCTCGGCGCGCTGGCGTAGGTCTGAACCCTCCGGGGCGCGATAACAGCTTGAGAACGTGTCGTCGAAGCGATCGTGCAGTTCCGGGTTGCTTTCATAATAGCTGGTGTCGACATTCCTGAGACTGGCGTAGAGTTCGGCATCATCCAGAACTCGGGCGGCGTGTTCCTGACACAGGCAGATCTGGGCCATGGCGCGCTCTGACACGTCGAGCCCTCGGCTTTGCATCGCTTGCAGTTGGAGTGGGTAGCATTGCGCGATGAAGGCGTCCGGGCTGTCCGGGATGCCGCCGATTCGAGCCGCGGGCGCACCATCGGGCAGGGTGACGTTCATGACGTTGGCCAACCCGGATTCGAGTTGACGGAACCCATCGCCGTCGCAGCCCTGCTGCGAAATCAGTTCGAGAACGGCGCTGCGCACCGAGGAGATCGAGCGGGTCTGATAGGTGCGAATGTTTGCTTGGGCCCAGTCCGCGAATTCGCGGCGCACGCGCAACGCATCATCGGATTCGTCGGTTTCGCTGTACTTGTAGTTGCCAAAGCCGTCACGCGTCGTGGTGGTTCTGGTAATTCTGACCGGGATCGTCACGGCGTCCGGCCCGTAGCACGCCTTGACATGTCTGGAGATCGCCTGAAGCGCGAGCATGGCGTCGGTGGTTATTTCGGCGGGGTCGGCCAGCGTCGTGTCGTGTCTCAGGATCGCCATCAGCCCGGGACGGGAGGTTGCATGATCCCGCAAGGAGGGCGGAATGCCGGCGATGTCGGCGTTCCCGACGGCAGCCGTCAGCCGGTATTCGCGCTGCCAGCCGTCGTTGCCATCGAAGACATAGAGCAGGATTGAAGAGTCCGCGCGCTGCGTTGTCGTCGCGAAGGCTGAGAGGACGCCGGAAAGGCTGGAGTCCCCGCCCCTGATATCAGTGCCGCGCAGTACGTCCCCGACACGTGCGCCCTGCGAGGCGGCCGCCCCGCCCGGCCTGAGCGCCGCGACAAACGCCCGGTTCTCGTGCTCTTGAAAAAATATCCCGAAGCGGTCCCACGCGATGGCCTGCCCGTCTTGCGCCTGTGCATTGTCCAGGCGACGCGAGAGGTCAGGGGTGATCCCGTACAAACCGGCATTGCGGGCGTTCTGAATCGGATTGTCTTGTGCCGATGCGATGTCAGGGCCCGGCAGGCCAAGCGAAATCGCGATCGTGAGAAGCGTCAACAATGGTCTCATCATTCAAATCCCGGATAGCTTAATCCGGATAGAATGCACCAGCGACCGAGTCGAAACAATCCGGCGTCAAGCCAGGGCCCGAGGCCTCTCAGGCGGCGAACAGCCCGGAATTGCCCGGCGCGTCGGAGATACGCAGCGAGGGTTTGCGCGTTGGGGCGGTCTTGCCCTTGAGCACGGCCGACAGCTCGGCATGGATCTCCTCGATCTCGTAGGTGTCGCCTGAGAGCGCGATGGCCGGCGCATCTTTGCCCGCCACGCGCACAAGCAGGGTGGCCAGTCCGCCCGGCTGGGCCGGGCGGCGCAGGAAGACGCTTTCGATCGACCCCAGGTCGATCTCGCGGCTGATGCGGGCCTGGTTGTGCATGTTGAGCTTGGTCAGGGTCAGCTTGCCGGCCTGCATGTCCAACGTCATGCACCGGCGAAAGCCACGGGTGCCGTAAACGAAGACGCCGAGGCCGGCCAGCGCCATGAGCGAGGCCAGCATGCCGTATGCGGCCAGGCGGCCGGTTTCGGGATCGACCGGCAGGAAGAACCACATGGTGACCGAGCCCATGACCATCACGATGCCCGCGATACGCAGGGCCATTTCGGTCACCGCCTCGATCTTGAAACGCTCGAAGCGTTCGCCAGCCACGAGGCCCTGCGCCGTGGCTGTCATGTCGACGGTGTGCAGGCCCGCCTTGGTGTTGGACTCCAGATAGGCCATATGCCGGTTCCTTATCGATGTCGTTGGACAAGCATTAACCGGGAATCCGGGCCATATTGCGGCCCCTGCAAAGCGAGATGGTGCCAGACTCGAGAAAATCGCGCGAAGGTTGTGGCGTCGCGCTCGGCGACAGAACTGAGCGTGACAGGTCAGACGCGGGCCTTGGGGCGCACGATATGAAAGCTGCCGCTCATGTAGGTGAGCGGTTTCTCCCCGGCGTCGGAGATGCCTGTGACGTCGCCGATGCAGATCGCGTGGCTGCCATGGACGTGGCGGTGCGTCAGGCTGCAGGAAAACGCCGTGGCGCGGGGCAGAAGGGGGCCGTATTCGGTATCGAACACTTCGACCCCTTCGAACCGGTCCGGGCGTTCGGCATCGAACGAGCCTGCGAAACGCCGGGCAAGGTCGTCGGCATCCTCTGGCAGGATGTTGACACAGAAAGCGCCGTTGGCCGAAACCGCGCGGGCGATGGTGCTGTCCGCCTTGAGGCACACCAGCACCGACGGGGGGTCGGCGGACAGCGACGTGAAGGCGCTGACCGTCGCGCCGGCACGCCCCGAGGGGCCGTCGGTGGTGACGACGGTGACCGTGGCGGCCACCTGTCGCATGGCCCCTATGAATGCGTCGCGCGCGGTGGTCATAGTATGTCCTTCTGGCCGGAACCCGTCCTGTTCCGAGTGTTCCATAAGCTGGCATCTCCGGCCGGGATGTCAATGGCGGACGCCGTCGTCGGGAGCAATTGCGCTGAGGCCGCTTTCGCCGTATCAGGGCGGCCATGAACGAGACCTCCAATGCCATTGCGATCATGCCTTATGACGTCCGGCCGGGCCTGCGGCCGGGGCGGGTGCGCCTTGACGCGCTTCTCTGGCCGATGGGGCGGCCCGAAAGGCTGGCGGGTGCGGAGCGGACGGTGCGCGATCTTGGGCCGGACGATCACCTGGTGGTCTTCACGTCGAGCCTGCTCTATCGCCGGCCCTGGCTTGGCACGCGGGCGAAGGTGTCGGTGATGATACTTGAGCCGGAAGCCATTCATGGCGACCACATGCAGAAGCTGCGCCGCCAGTACGCGCGGTTTCACAAGGTGCTAACTGCCAATGCCGACCTGCTGGCCGCGATCCCCAACGGGGTGCTTTTTCCGCAGGGCATTACCTGGGTCGGGGACCGGACGAAGCTGGACCTGACGAAAACGAAGGCCTGCAGCCTGATCGCGTCGGCCAAGCGGTCGCAGGAGGGACATGCGCTGCGCCATACGATGGTGGATTACGTCCGCGCCGAAGGGCTGGACGTGGACGTGATGGGCGGCGGGTATCAGCCGTTCGAGCGCAAGGCCGACGGGCTGGCGCCCTATCGCTTTTCGCTGGTGATCGAGAACGTGCGGGAGGTGAATTACTTCACCGAAAAGCTGATCGACGCGGTGCTGTGCAAATGCGTGCCGATCTACTGGGGTTGTCCGAATATCGCGGACTTCATCGATACCTCGGGCATGATCGTTTGCGAGAGCGAGGCGGAATTGAAGGCTGCGATGCAGGACCTGTCGGAAGAGCGTTATGCCGCGCTGTTGCCCAGGCTGGAGGAAGCGATGCCGAAGGCGGAGATCTATGGCGAGTTGTATGAGCGCGCGGCGCGGGCGGTTGTGGGGGACTGAGGTTCCGGCCCTATACCGTCGCGGTCGAGGCGGGGGCGGTCGCCACCCCAGGGGCTGACGCTCGCCTTCGTCGTGACCAGCAGCAAAGTTCGAATAGCCGACACTGGCGCGCCAACCAGTACGGGCCGCCCCAACAAGGGAGGGCCCGGTTTTTCAAACGCCCGGCAGATCAGCCCGCGATGAGGCCCATCTGTTCGAGCTTCAGCACCACCTGGTGGGCGCAGTTGTCGACATCGACATTTTCGGTCTCGACGCGCAGTTCGGGATTTTCGGGCACGTCGTAGGGGTCTGAAATGCCGGTAAACTCCTTGATCTTGCCTTCGCGGGCCAGCTTGTAGAGGCCTTTGCGGTCGCGGCGCTCGCATTCCTCGATCGAGGTGGCGACGTGGATCTCGACGAAGGCGCCGAAGTTTTCGACGTCTTCGCGCACCGCGCGGCGCGTGGCAGCATAGGGCGCGATGGGGGCGCAGATGGCGATGCCGCCGTTCTTGGTGATCTCGGAGGCGACATACCCGATGCGGCGGATGTTGAGGTCACGGTGCTCTTTCGAGAAGCCGAGTTCCGAGCTGAGGTTCTTGCGGACGATATCGCCATCCAGAAGCGTCACCGGGCGGCCGCCCATTTCCATCAGCTTGACCATCAGCGCGTTGGCGATGGTCGACTTGCCCGAGCCGGAGAAGCCGGTGAAGAACACGGTGAAGCCCTGTTTGGCCCGCGGCGGGCGGGTGCGGCGCAGTTCGGTCACGACCTCGGGGAATGAGAACCATTCGGGGATTTCCAGGCCTTCCTGCAGGCGGCGGCGCAGTTCGGTGCCCGAGATGTTCAGGATGGTCACGTCGTCCTTGTCCTCGATCTCGTCCATCGGCTCGTACTGGGCGCGTTCCTGCACGTAGACCATGTGCTTGAAGTCGACCATCTCGATGCCGATCTCGTCCTGGTGCTCGCGGAAGAGGTCCTGGGCGTCGTAGGGGCCGTAGAAATCCTCGCCGGCCGAGTTCTTGCCCGGGCCGGCGTGGTCGCGGCCGACGATGAAATGCGTGCAGCCGTGGTTCTTGCGGATCAGGCCGTGCCAGACGGCCTCGCGCGGGCCGGCCATGCGCATGGCGAGGTTCAGCAGCGACATGTTGGTGGTGGAGGCGGGGTACTTGTCGAGCACGGCCTCGTAGCAGCGGACGCGGGTGAAGTGATCGACGTCGCCCGGCTTGGTCATGCCGACGATGGGGTGAATGAGCAGATTGGCCTGTGCCTCTTTCGCGGCGCGGAAGGTGAGTTCCTGGTGCGCCCGGTGCAGGGGGTTGCGGGTCTGGAAGGCGACGACCTTGCGCCAGCCCATCTTGCGGAAGAAGGCGCGCAGTTCATTGGGCGTGTCGCGGCGGGCGCGGAAATCGTAATGCACGGGTTGCTGGATGCCGGTGACCGGACCGCCGAGATAGACGGGGCCCGCGGTGTTGTGCAGGTAGTTGACCGCCGGGTGGGCGGAATCGTCGGCGCCGAAGACCTTTTCGGCCTCGTGCGATTTGTCGGGCGACCAGCGGTCGGTGATGGTCATGGTGGCGAGAATCACGCCTTCCTGGTCGCGCAGGGCGATGTCCTGGCCGGGCTCGATGCTGTCGGCGAAATCCTGGGAGACGTCGAGCGTGATGGGCATGGGCCAGAGCGTGCCGTCGGCCAGGCGCATCGTGTCGACCACGGAGTTATAATCTTCCTCGGTCAGGAAGCCCTTGAGCGGGCTGAAACCGCCGTTCATCAGCAGTTCGAGGTCGCAGATCTGGCGCGGGGAGAGATCCCAGCTGACGAGATCGGCCGCTTCGACCTTCAGTTTCTGGGCGCTTTCGTAGGAGACGAAAAGCTCGGGAATGGGGGCGAGGTTGTTCTGCACTAGTCTGGTCCTGTGTTTGAGGGGGTCGAGCCCGCTTCGCGTGCCGGTCAGTTCGGCATGAAGCGCGTCGTATTCGGCGAATTTCCGGGCGAGGAAGTCGTCGGTGAGGCGCAGCATTTCCGCCGCGCCGCGGGAGGTGAGCGCATAGGCAAAACGCTGGCGCTTGTCGGGGCCGGAGCGGTCGCCGATCTTGACGAAGCCGGCCTCTGTCGCCTGGCGGAGCAGGGCGTTGAGGCGGCCAAGGGACACGTCGAGCGCCGCCGCGAGTGAGCGCTGCGAGGCCTCGGACGACCTGTCCAACTGCCGCAGGAGGCGGAAGAGGAGGTCCCGGTCGGGCAGGCCTTGTTTTGCATCATGCGCGGTCATGCGGCGACTCAAAGTGTGTTCACGCGTGAACACATATGGCAGGTGACCTGCGTTGTGAACCCCTTTCGGGCCGAAAACACTAAAGTTGCGGATATGTTGCGCGAAGCGCCGCCGGTTTTACTCCGCAGCGGACATCGGTGCGGTGGCGGCCCGGGCCTGCCGGACCTCATCGTGCAGCCATGACCGGAAGGTTTGGATCATCGGATCGTTCGCGCGCGCCTCGGCGCAGGCGACGGAATAGATCACGTCGGGCATGGTGTCGGTGTCGAAGAGCCGCACAAGGCGCCCCGAGGCCAGCGTGCCCTGCACCATCGCATCGAATGCCATGGCCACGCCGTGGCCCTGTTCGGCGGCGGTGGTGGCCAGTTCGCAATTGGGAAAGGTGGGGCCGGCCGGCAGGTCGGGCGAGCGGAGGCCTGTGGCGGCGAACCACTCTGCCCAGGAGTCGTCGGTTTCGTCATACATCAGGCGCAGTCGCAGCAGATCCTGCGGGCTGCGGATGTTCTCCCGTTCCTTGAGGTCGGGGCGGATCACCGGATAGCGGCTGGAGGTCATCAGCGGTTCGGTGTGAACGCCGGGGTGGTGCGCGTCGCGCCACTGGATCACCACGTCGCTGTCATTGGACGAGAAATCGATGTCGGGTGCGCCCGTCGAGACGCGCAGGCGGATCCGGTCGCCGAAGGAGAGCCCGCCGAGGCGTGGCACCAGCCAGCGGGCTGCAAAGCCGGGCGTGCAGAGCACGCGCAACGGTTTGTCCCCGGCCTCGCGTACCGACCGGGTGCTGTCGTCGAGCAGGTCCAGAAGGCCGGTGAGCTTGCCCGCGTAGGCGCGGCCCGTCAGCGTCAGGTCCATCCGGTTTCCGCTGCGCTCGAAAAGCGCGGTGTCGAGATACTCTTCCAGCGCGCGGATCTGGTGGCTGACGGCAGAAGGCGACAGGCACAGCTCTTCGGCTGCGTGCTTGAAGCTTTTGTGGCGCGCGGCGGCCTCGAACGCCTTGACCGCGGCGAAGGGGGGCAGGTGCCGTCCCATGGCAGATGAATTTCCTTCACTGGCACATGAAAAATGGCCTTTTGCGCCGGGGCGCGACCGCAGCTTAGCATTTTAGGGACATCAATCCAAATCCCGAGAGGAGGTTGCCATGCGCATCCTGTCCCGAGCCGGCCCATGGTCGGCGCGTACCGGCCTTTTCTGTCTTGTTCTCAACGCGTTTTGCGGCGTCGCTTGGGCGGCGGATCTGCTGGCCTGGCGCGAGGCGAAAGCGATGCCGGAACTGGTAGAGCATATGGAAGTCTGGCTGGACCGGCATACGGATTTGCCACGGCGGGCGGTGGCGCCAGAGATCCGCCTGACGTCGCAGGCCACGGTGGCGCGGCTGGCGCCGATGCGGGCGGCCTCGGAGTCGTCGCGTACACGCGGGCTTTACGATCCAGATAGCGAGACGATCTGGCTGGTGCGGCCGTGGAGTGCGAAGAACCCGTATGACGTGAGCGTCCTGTTGCACGAGCTGGTGCATCACCGGCAGGCGGCGCATGGGCATTGGTATTGCCCGGGGGCGCAGGAGTTGCCGGCCTACCGGGCGCAGCAGGCATGGCTGAATGCCTTGGGGCTGGAGCCGGATGTGAATTGGGTCGCGGTGGTCCTGGAGGCGGGATGCACGCCGCGGGATATTCACCCGGAGTGAGTGTCACGTGGGTTTTTACCCAACCTACGGTGCGGGGCATTGAGTGGGGACGTCCCGGGGTGAACCCGGGACGTCCCGCTATTGGGTAGCTCAGGCTTGCGGGACGTAGGCCTCGGGGGCGGGCGCGTCCTCGGGGAGTTCGGCGATGAACTTCTCGGCATCCAGCGCGGCCATGCACCCCATACCGGCAGACGTCACGGCCTGGCGGTAGATATGATCGGTCAGGTCCCCCGCGGCGAACAGGCCGGGGATCGAGGTGCGGGTGGAGCCGGCCTCGACCTTGACGTAGTCGCCGTGATGCATCTCGACCTTGCCCTTGACCAGCTCGTTGGCCGGGGCGTGGCCGATGGCGATGAAAACGCCCTTGCAGGGAATTTCCTGCGTCTCGCCGGTCTTGGTGTGCTTGACGCGCACGCCGGTGACGCCCTTGGGATTGTCGTCCCCCAGCACCTCGTCGAGTTCGTGGAACCACAGGGGTTCGATCTTGGGGTGTTTGAGCAGACGGTCCTGCAGGATCTTTTCGGCGCGCAGCTCGTCGCGGCGGTGGATGAGCGTGACCTTGGAGGCGAAGTTGGTCAGGAACAGCGCCTCTTCGACGGCGGTGTTGCCGCCGCCAACCACGACGATCTCGTCGCCGCGGTAGAAGAAGCCGTCGCAGGTGGCGCAGGCCGACACGCCGAAGCCCTTGAACGCGTCCTCGGACGGCAGGCCGAGCCACTTGGCGCGCGCGCCGGTGGCGAGGATCACGGCGTCGGCGGTGTAGGTGTTGCCGCTGTCGCCCTTGGCGACGAAGGGGTGCGCATCGACGTCGAGCGACGAGATGATGTCGCCCACGATCTCGCAGCCCATGGCCTTGGCGTGGGCTTCCATGCGAACCATCAGGTCGGGGCCCTGTACCTCGGTGTCGCCGGGCCAGTTCTCGACCTCGGTGGTGGTGGTCAGCTGGCCGCCGGGTTCGATGCCCTGAACGAGTATGGGTTCCAGCATGGCGCGGCTGGCATAGACACCGGCGGTATAGCCCGCGGGCCCCGAGCCGATGATCAAAACCCTGGTGTGACGTGTTTCGGCCATGTCCGATCCCCCTTGATCCGTGAAGCGGGGCATGCGACGCCCCGTCTGAGTCTGGCCAGATATAACGGGGCCGGGCGGGGGTGTGTAGCCCCGCAAGGCCGGTATGCGGGAATCGGGACGACATTTTCTGTCTCGAAAGGATATTGCGCTATTGCGAAACAATATTGCGTGTGGCGGTGGCGGTGCTATAACAATCGCGAAACTCACGGGAGGATGAGATGCCTGCGACCCGCCTTGACGACATCGACCGCATGATCCTGGCCGAATTGCAGGCGGATGGACGCATGACCAACGTCGAACTGGCCCGCCGGGTGGGCATTTCGGCGCCGCCCTGCCTGCGCCGGGTGCGCACGCTGGAGGAGCAGGGGTACATCAAGGGCTACCACGCCGACGTGGACGCGCGCGAGTTGGGATTCGAGGTGCAGGTCTTTGCCAGTGTCGGGCTGGTGAGCCAGGCGGAGGCAGACCTGAGCGCGTTCGAGTCGCGGTGCCGGGAGTGGCCGCTGGTGCGCGAGTGTCACATGCTGAACGGCGAGGTGGATTTCATCCTGAAATGCGTGGCGCCCGACCTGAGCACTTTTCAGAGCTTCCTGACCGGAGAGCTGACGGCGGCGGAGAACGTCGCATCGGTGAAGACCTCGCTGGTCATACGCTGTGCCAAGGACGAACCGGGCGTGCCCTTCGAGATCCTGGAAGAGCGGCTGAGCCGGTCGGCCTGAGCGGCGCTCAGAAGCCGCAGTAGTCGGAGCCGTAATAGCGATAGCGGAACGGGTTGCGGTCGAGCACCTCGATATCCTCGCGGTTCGACACTGCGATGACGGCATTGTTGGCGCCCATCAGGCCATAGCCGGCATCCTGATAGATTTGCAGCAGCTGCGCCTCGGTCAGGACGCAGGCGTTCACCTCGAAAATGTAGCGGACGAAATCGTCGGGATCGTTTTCGCGCGGCGGGGGGCGGTCGTTTGCGGCGGCGGTCTGGGCCAGGACAAAGATGGCAAGGCAGGTCAGGTGAAAATGGCGCATTTGGAAATCCGTTTTGGCTCAATGAGCGGAGTTTGCGCCGTTTGCCGAGGCGCTGCAAGCGGGCAGGCCTGCGCCTATTCGATCTTGAGTACGTGGTACATGTCGCGCGTCAGCAGGAGCTGACCGTCGATCACCTCCCACAGGTGCATGTAGCGGCCGAGGATGCGCTGTTCGCCCACCATGACGACGGTTTCGCCGATTTCGACCGCGCTGGTGTCGAAGGCGCGGATGTCGAAGGTCTTGAACTGCAGGTCGCGCGCGCCGGCGGCGAAGGCTTGGGCGTAGTGCTGGGTGATGGCTTCGCGCCCGAGGATCGAGGCTTCGCCGGGTGGCAGGAGGGCCGCGTCGGGGGCGTAGAAGCCGGCGAGGCTTTCGGCGTCCTGCGCGTTGTAGGTGGCGACGAAGGCTGTCATGCGGGCGATGACGGGATTGTCCTGGGCCTTGGCCGGGAGGGTCACAATCAGGGCAGCGGCGAGGGCGAGGCAGGTGGTGAGGCTGATCGCGAACAGGCGGGGCATGGGAAAAGACTTTCTTCTGGAAATGGAACGGGCGGTCAGGGCGTGCCGTCACGATAGCGATGTTGCGCGCATCGGCGCAACGGGGGCGCGTCCGACGCGGGGTCAGAGGTGTTTCGTCAGTCCGGCGATCCAGCCCGGGGCGTCGCGGGCATCGACCACGGCCTCGCGGATCAGCCAGTCCATGTGGCCCGACAGCAGCTTCAATCGCGACGGTTCGCGGAAAGCCAGGTAGAAGCGGCCCACGTAGATCACGCCCATGAGCGGGCCGAAGAGGGTAACGGGCGCCGAAAACAGGTTGTGCGCGTCGAAGAGGTTGAGGCGCAGGGACGGAAAGAACGTTTCGGCTTGTTCAACGAGATGCAGGATCTGTTCGCGACGCGCGTCGCGGTCGAGTCCCTGCCAGTAGCCGGTGCCGCGGGCGAAGGCCTCGAGCTCGTGCCGGGGCATGGCGATTTCGTACTCGGTCGCCTCGCGCCGGAGCCAGTCGAGATTGTCCTGCATGGCGCGCACGGCCTGTCCCGGTGTCTTGCCGAGGAAAGCGGCATATTCCCAGTGCATCACCGCCTCGGTCTTGAGCATGTCGGGCAAGGTGGCGGGGACGTGGCGGATCTTGTACCCGCTGGCCTCTCGGTGCCAGTCGAGCAACTGGGCGTCGGCGGATGTGCGGTCGGCTTGGGTCATGCTGAGGGCGGCCTCGATCACGTCGCCTGGGCGTTCGGGGCGATCGGTGAGGCCGAGCAGCCAGTCGGAACTGACCCCCAACGCCTCGGCGCAGCCGGCGGCGAGGTGGGCGTTGGGCATGCGGGCGGCCTCGGTATCGAGCAGTTGCGACACGGTGGAGCGGCTGACGCCGGTCTGGCGCGCCAGCGCGCTGAGATTGGTGCCGGTCATCGTCATGGCGCCGGTCAGCCGGTCGCGGAAGATCGTGGCGCGGGCCTGTTTGTTCATATCAGTGCTTTTTGTCCAGTTTTATGGACATCTGCCAGGTTTGTTAAGCAAAGGCAGAATACAGCACAAGACGCTGCGATGCTAGTTGAAGGGCAGACGAGAAACGTGACGCGGCAAGGGAGCTTGGGATATGGACACGAAAAAACGCACGCTGGCCAAGGCGACAACCTGGCAGGCGCTGGGCCTGTTGGTGATGACGTTGATCGGGTTTTTCATGACAGGATCGGTGGCCGAGGGCGGCGCCTATGCAATGATCACGGCGACGATCGGTTTCGTCACTTTCTTTCTGCACGAACGGGTCTGGGCCGGAATCGGCTGGGGCCGGTCCTGAGCGGGCCAGGTCAGACGGGCAGCCCCTGAAGCGGCAGACGCGGGTGGCTGGTGCTGCCGAAATCCGACGGTTTCTTCACATGCGGAAAGAGCGACAGGAAGAGCGCCAGCATGTTGGGGCCCATGGCGCGCTCGAACCCGGGGCCGGGATGGAAGCTTTCGACCTCGATGCCCGAGGCGCGCAGGATGGCATGGCGGCGCAGGCAGAGGTGATAGACCGTCACGGGCCGGGGCGGCACAAGTTCGATCACGTTCATGCCGTCGACGAGGTCGCTGGCCGGTGTCAGCACGCGTTCGCGGCCGAAGCTGTCGCGCAGGCCGGGCGGGCGGGCGAGGATGCGGGCGCCGGGGCCGGCGGTGAGGTTCGCCTCGGGCCGGCCCAGTCCGAAGGAGTCGGGCATGATCCGGGTCAGGCGGCAGGCGGTCTGGTCGACGCCGAGCGCGGCGGGAACAAGGGTCATCGACCCGATCCAGATCACGCGGGAAGGACCGTGATCGGCGGTGGACACGCTCATGCCCGGTTCGAGATCCTGCACGGCGACTTGTCCGGAGGGCGTCTGCAGCAGCGTGCCATGGGAAAAGGCGGAGAACGCGCTGTCGAAGATCGGAGCGGCCGGCGCGATCTGTTCGGTCCAACAGGGCGATCCGTCCGGGCGCAGGTAGGCCATCTGGAACTTGCGCATCTGGCGCGGCGATCTGGCGGCGGGAGGGACGTGCGCCGGGCCGGTGCGACCGGGGGTGCCATCTGTGTTGCGCGCCACCGAGAGAGGGGCGGCGATTGTCGGGGTGCCCATGGTGCGATCCTTTTTAGGATCATCACAACCGCGTCGGCCCCCACCGACAACGACAGAGGGATGGTCCGTCATGTGCGTTATGGGCTCAATAAAGGCGGAAACAGCGAATTGTAGTCAAATTTGGGCGGGTATTGTCAGACGTGACCGAACAATTTCCCGAAACCCGGCGATATTGTCTGCAGGGGCGGGACCGACCCGCCACAATTCAATCCAGGGAGTGGTTCGAATCAACAATGGCCACCCCTTGGAAAGAGGCGGCCATCGGCGGTGTCCGGGGATCGGGGCGTGGTGTGGATCAGGCGATCCGAAGCGCAGACGGCTTGGGGGTCACGCGGTTGGCGTAGCGCACCCGGCGCGAGAACGGCAGGTCCGGGGTGTCCTGCTGGCTTGTTTCGATCAGGGATTTCATCCAGCGCTTCTTCATGGTCTTTCCTCTCAACTTTTTCTGCCTCGCCGCCTTTTGGGGCGTGTTGTTCTGATGCCCTCATATTCCCCCCGGTTTGGGGCCATGGTTGGGCGTCGCAACAAAAATTTCGAAAATTTTTGGGGTGGCGCGGGCTGGAATGTGGTCGACCCGTCCCAATCGTGCAGGTTCAGTAAAACAAGGCTATTCGCGAGGTCTGCGTCATCAATCCGGGGTGTGGAGGTTCGATTGTTTCCAGAATTGAGGCAATCTTGTGGGCGCACTTGCCCAGATCGCGACAGAATTGGGCCGGCTCGGGTATGACCAAAGCCTAAAGGCGGATGGCGGAGATCAGGCGGCCGTAGTCGGCCTCGCCCTTGTGCGTGGCGCGGCGAAAGGAAAAGAAGCGGTCGGCGTCGCTGTAGGTGCAGTGCCGTGTCCAGCTGGCGTCGCCCACGCCTGCGGAACGCAGGCGGTGCAGGCCGAAGCCGGGCAGGTCGAACTGGTACTTGCCGGGCTTGCCATTGGTGAAAAAGCGGGTGTTGTCGGGGTTGTCGTCGGCGAAGCGTTCGAAGAATTCGGTGCCCACCTCGTAGGCGGGCTGGCTGATCGAGGGGCCGATGACGGCGGTGGTCCTGGCGCGGTCGGCACCGAGGGTTTCCATCGCGTCGAGGGTGGATTCAAGGATTCCGTCGAAGGCCCCGCGCCAGCCGGCATGGGCCGCGCCGATCACCCCGGCCTTGCGGTCGGCAAAGAGCACCGGCTGGCAATCGGCGGTAAGGATCGCCAGCGCAAGGCCCGGCGTGGCGGTGACGATGGCGTCGGCCTTTGGCCGGGTGTCGGAGGGGCCGGTGGCGAGATGCACATCGGTGGAATGGGTCTGGTTGGCGGTGACGAGGTGATCCTCGGGCACGCCCATCGCATGGGCGACGCGGGCCCGGTTGATCGTCACGATCTCGGACTGGTCTGACGAGCCCTGGCCGCAGTTCAGTCCGTGGAACACGCCGGAAGACGCCCCACCCTTGCGGGTAAAGAAGCCGTGGGTGACAGGTGCGAGACTGTCGTCGGTGAGGATTTCCAGCGTCATGGGTCCAGTCCGGGTGGGGGTGCGGCACCCTCGGGATAGAGCGCCATCACCTTGAAGAGCGTCCCCATTTCATCCCGCCCGGTCAAGCGGCGAAACGCGGCATGATGTGCCTGGAGCATAGGGCCGCTCATTTGCGTGGCAAGGGCCTCGGCCCGTTGGGTGATGCCGAGGCGCGAGAGAAAGAGCGCCTGCGGCGCGAGGCGCGTGGTCTTGCAGGTGCCGCGGGCGGCGTCGGCCAGCGCCTCGAAATCGACGTGGGCCGAGAGGTCGGCCATGCCCGGCGCGGCGAGGATGTCGGCGCGGTCGTGGCCTTGCACGGCTTGCAACGTGTCGCCGAGCGAGCGCCAGTCGCCGTAGTCGATGACGAGCGCCGCGCCGCCATGCGCCCCGATGCGGCGGGCCAGCGCGTCGATGACCGAGGCGGCCGCGGGGCAGGTCTCGACGATGTCGCCCTGGGATGTGTCTTCGAGCCTGTGGGCGAGGGCCGGTTCGATGCGTTTCGGGCTGAGGCCGAGGGAAAGGGTGCCCTCGGCCAGCCCGACGACACGCTCGCACCAGCCGTCGCCCTGCCGCTGGAACTGGCGGACGGGCAGCGCATCGAAGAATTCGTTGGCGATCGAGAGCGTGGGAAGGGCGGGCAGGGTGTCGGCGCTGTCATGCCAGGTTGGGGCATGGGCGGAAAGGGTTTCGGACTGGTGGTCGCGCAGGGCGGGGGACGTTTCCACCAGGTGCAATTGCAGGGCGTCGTGAAAGCCCGGGACGCCGCGCGTGGCGCGCAGGGCGTCGGCCATCAGGGTGCCACGGCCGGGGCCGAGTTCGACCAGGGCGACGGGGTTGGGTGCCCCCTGATCGAGCCAGGCTTGCGCAAGACAGAGGCCGACGAGTTCGCCGAACATCTGACTGATTTCGGGGGCGGTGATGAAGTCGCCCTGTTCACCGAACGGATCGCGGGTGGCGTAGTATCCATGTTCGGGGTGCATCAGGCAGGCGGCCATGAACGCGTCGAGGCGCATGGGGCCGCTTGCCGTGATTTCGGCTTGGAGGATGTCCGCCAGCGCGGTCATCCGGTGGCGGTGGAACGGGCGTGCTTGCGGTAGGCCAGAACCAGCGTGATGAGCCCCATCGCGATCATCGGGATGCAAAGGATCTGGCCCATCGTCAGGCCGTAGCCGTTCACGTGCCACGCCAGGCCCAGCGGATTGCCGGGGCTGACGAACTGCGCGTCGGGCTGGCGGACGAATTCGACGATGAAGCGCCCGATGCCGTAGCCGGCGAAGAAGATGCCGGTGGCGGCACCCACGCGCTTCAGCAGGCCGCGGCGGAACACGAGGTAGAGCAGGATCGCGCCGAGGATCAGCCCTTCGAGCGCGGCCTCGTAGAGTTGCGAGGGGTGGCGGGCACAGATGCCGACGGCCACACCGGCGCAGTCCTGCGCGGCAGCACCGGGGAAGATCACGCCCCAGGGCAGGTCGGTGGGGCGGCCCCACAGCTCGGCGTTGATGAAGTTGGCGATGCGGCCCAGCAGCAGGCCTACGGGGGTGACCGCACAGAGGATATCGGCCACGGTCAGCCAGCGGATGCCCTGCAGCTTGGAATAGGTGATGCAGGCGATGATGACGCCCAGAAGCCCGCCGTGGAACGACATGCCGCCCTGCCAGATCAGCAGGATCTCGGCCGGGTTCTGCAGGTAATACATCGGCTGGTAAAAGAGCACGAAGCCCAGCCGCCCGCCCAGGATGACGCCGAAGATGACCCACGTGGCCAGATCCTCGACCTGTTTCACGGTCATGGGCGCCACGTTGTCCTTCCACAGGTGGGGGCGGTTCACGGCCATCACGACCAGCCGCCAGCCGATCAGGATGCCTGCGATGTAGGACAGGGCGTACCAGCGCAGGGCGATCTCGAACCCGAAGACGGTGAACGAGAAAAGCTCGGACGAGATGTCGGGGAAGGGGATCGCTGCTTTCATGGGCGCCGTTCTGCTGTTGGGTCGCGGCGAAGTCAACCTTGCCCCGACGCGGTTTGGTGCCCATATAGAGGTCAAGTGTAACGGAAGGTAGAGCGATATGCAGACGCGCAACAAGGTTCTGGACGATATCAGCCAGCTGATGACGAACGCCATGGGCGTGGCGCAGGGCGCCAAGCAGGAGGCCGAGACGGCGATGTCGTCGATGGTGGACCGCTGGCTGGCCGACCGCGATTTCGTCACCCGCGAGGAGTTCGACGCGGTGCGCGCCATGGCGCAGAAGGCCCGCGAGGAGAACGAGGCGCTCAAGGCGCGGCTGGACGCGCTGGAGAAAGGCGCGAAGTAAGGCCTCTTTGAAAGGCTGGAACATGTGGCGCGGTTCGGCAACGAGCCGCGTTTTTTCGTTCGGGTGGGACAACTTCGCCGCGCGGTGGGGAAAGCGGATTCAAGGTCCCGGATATGGCTTGGGAGCATAAGGTGTCTGCGCGGAGATGCTGACGGCGCATGCGCTGGCGATGGAGGTCGATGGCGGGTTCCTGAACCGGCAGGTCAAGGCGTGGACCGCAAAGGTCGGCGCCGAGATTGACGCCTATCGCGATGAGATGCGGCTGGACGCGGAGACGCGGGCAGAGGTGGGTTTTCACCCACCCTACGCGGTTCCGGAAAGCTTGATTGCCGGTAAGATTCCGCGCCTCGGTCGGCAGGAATCGGCACGATGCTGCTGACGGGCCGCGGTTCGGCGTCTTCGGGAAATCGATATGGAACACGTGGCGCGGTGGCTGCATTTCCCCTCAGATCCACGCGGGCCGACCGTCCGCAAAACTGAAAAGGAGGATCCGAGATGAAAACGACCCTTACTTCCACGCTGACCATTCTGGCCTTGGCAACCGCACCTGTCATGACCTTCGCCGCGAGCGACGAGGCCAGCAAGGTCGAGACGGAAAACGAAGCAAGCGTGACGGAACAAGCTGGCGATACGGTCTATGCGATCGGTGAGAGCGCGACCGACACGGCACAGGCCGGGGTCGATGCCGTGGGTGGCGTGGCAGAAGACGCCTATGATGCCGCAAGCGACGTTTCGGCGGAACTCGACGCAGCCCTGACCGGCGACGCGAAGGTTTATACCACCGATGGTGAGCTAATCGGCACGTATAACGATGCGGACTCGCAAGGCAACATCGCAGTCGTCGACCTAGACGGCGAGATGGAAGGCGCAGATGACCGGGCCGTCGAACGGGCTGGCATTCCGCTGAACGCCCTGATGGTCGGTAACGACGGCGGCGTGACCGTCAACATGACCAAGGCCGAGTTCGAGACCGCGCTGAAGGCGCAGGCGAGCACGACCTCGGGCGGCTAAGTCGCCGGATACATTTTGAAATTCAAGTCAATGGCTGCCTTCGGGCAGCCATTTTCATTTTGACGAGCCCGCTTTTGATTGCGGTGGACCGCGGGCGCAAGCATAAGGGCCGCCGGTGCAAGAGGTCCCGGATCAAGTCCGGGACGGCGGCGCGGTGAAGCAGGCTCATCCGCACCCATCGCTTGATGAAATTTTCATGTCATCCACAACTTATTGCGGTTATCCCCAAGAAATAGCTTTACAGGTCGCAAATCCCCCCTCACCATATCTTGTAGGAAAAGCGGGAATGAACCCCTTTCCTAGAGCAGGCAGCTAGCGTTTGGGGCGCTGCCAGCCCCCGCTACAACACACGAGGTGGCGCCATGGCACTTTCCGAGCAATACTTTTCAGAAGACCTTCATCCCATCGACATCGTCGAACACCTAGCCGAGCATCACGACTGGGATTTCGACCGGATCGGCGACGACCAGATCGCCATGGCGGTGGAAGGACAGTGGCGGACCTATTCGATCACGCTGGCCTGGTCGGCCTATGACGAGACGCTGCGCATGGTCTGTACCTTCGAGATGGAGCCGCCGGAGGACAAGCTGCCGGCGCTTTACCACGTGCTGAACGACGTGAATGACCAGTGCTGGGCAGGCGCCTTTACCTTCTGGGCCGAGCAGCAGTTGATGGTCTACCGCTACGGGTTGGTGATGACGGGCGCGCAGGCGATCAGCCCCGAGCAGATCGACACGCTGATCGGCGCGGCGGTGATGAGCGCCGAACGGTTCTACCCGGCGCTGCAACTGGTGGTTTGGGGCGACCGAAGCCCGAAAGAGGCGCTGCAGATTGCCATCGGCGAGGCGTATGGTCGGGCCTGACGGCGCACAATTTTAAGGCGAACGGGGCGTGCCGGGTGGCGCGCCCTTTTTCTTTTGCGCGAGGTGCGGCCGAGGTTGGCGCTGGCGTATTGCAGGGACGCAATGTGCGGATTATCAACCCGGGTAAAGACAAGGAATGAAGGGACGCACCGGGATGGATATGCAGCACGTGGCCGACAAGGGCCTGGTCCTGTTGGGCTGTGGCAAGATGGGGTCGGCGATGCTGGCCGGGTGGCTGGAGCGCGACTTGCCGCCCGGGTCCGTCTGGGTGATCGACCCCAAACCGTCGGACTGGCTGAAGGGGACGGGCGTGCACCTGAACGCGGAGTTGCCCGAGCATCCGGCCATCGTGCTGATCGCCGTCAAGCCGCAGATGATGGGCGAGGCGCTGCCCACCATCGCGGCGATGGGCGGAGGCGGGACGCTGTTCGTGTCGGTCGCCGCGGGCACGCCGATCGAGGCGTTCGAGGCGGCGTTCGGCAGTGACAGCCCGATCATCCGCGCCATGCCCAACACCCCCGCCGCCGTGGGCCGGGGCATCACCGCTATCGTCGGCAATGACGAGGTGAGCGGCGACCAGATGGACCTGGCCGAAGCGTTGCTGAAAGCCGTGGGGCAGGTGGTGCGGCTGGAGGGCGAGCACCAGATGGACGCGGTCACGGGCGTGTCGGGATCTGGCCCGGCTTACGTATTTCACATGATCGAATGCATGGCCAGGGCGGGCGAGGCCGAGGGCCTGGCTCCGGAATTGGCGATGCAGTTGGCGCAGGCAACGGTGGCGGGCGCGGGCGCGCTGGCCGAGTCGGCGGACGAGACGCCGGCGCAGTTGCGCGAGAACGTCACCAGCCCCAACGGCACGACGCAGGCGGGGCTGGAAGTGCTGATGGACGAAGACACCGGCCTGCCGCCGCTGATGGCCGCGACGGTGAAGGCTGCCGCTGACCGTTCGAAGGAGTTGCGCCGTGGCTGACGAGATCACGTTCGACGACTTCCTGAAGGTGGACATCCGGGTGGGCAAGATCACCCGTGCGGAGCCGTTTCCCGAGGCGAAGAAGCCCGCGATCAAGCTGTGGGTCGATTTCGGAGAGGAGCTGGGCGAGAAGAAAAGCTCGGCGCAGATCACCAAGCACTACGACCCCGAGGGCCTGGTGGGTAAGCAGGTGATGGCGGTGGTGAACTTTCCGCCGCGCCAGATCGGGCCGGTGATGTCCGAGGTGCTGGTCCTGGGCGTGAGCGATGAAGAGGGCGGGATCGTTCTGCTGTCGCCGGATCTGGATGTGCCTGTCGGAGGGCGGATGCATTGAAACGGGTTTATTTCACGCGGCCCCTGCCCGAAAGCGTGGCAGACATGGCACGCGAGCATTTCGACGTGGAGATGCGCGAGGAAAACACGCCCCTGAAGATCGGGCAGATGCGCGCGGCGCTGAACCTGTATGATGGCGTGCTGATGATGTTCGGTGACACGTTCTCGTCCGAGGTGTTCCGCGAGGCGCAGAACCCGCGTTGCAAGGTGTTGGCGAATTATGGCGTGGGGATCAACCATATCGACCTGGCCGCGGCGCGGTCGGCGGGGGTGCATGTGACCAACGTGCCGGGGGCCGTCACCGATGCCACGGCGGATATCGGCATGACGCTGATCATGATGAGCGCGCGGCGCGCCGGAGAAGGCGAGCGGATGGTGCGGGCGGGCAAGTGGCCCGGCTGGAACCCGACGCAACTGCTGGGCACGCATGTGACGGGCAAGACCGTGGGGATCATCGGGATGGGCCGGATCGGCGGGGCGATTGCGCAGCGCTGTCACCACGGGTTCGGGATGGACGTGATCTATACCGCGCGCAGCGACAAGGATCCGGGATTTCCATGCGAGCGCGTGGAGTTGCAAGACCTGTTGGCCCGCGCGGATTTCGCGGTGGTGTCGGTGCCGGTCAGCCCGGAGACGCGTCACCTGATCGACGCGGAGGCGATTGCATTGATGCCGAGGCACGCGCATCTGATCAACATCGCGCGGGGCGACATCGTGGACGAGGCCGCGCTGATCAACGCCTTGCAGGAAGGGCGGATCAGGGGCGCGGGGCTGGACGTGTTCGAGAACGAGCCGGAGGTGCCGGAGGCGCTGAAGGCGCTGGAGAACGTGGTGCTGCTGCCGCATATGGGCACCTCGACATTGGAAGTGCGCGAGAAGATGGGGCGCGTGGCGGTGGAGAACCTGCGCGCGGCACTGGCCGGGGAGACGCCGCCGAACCTGGTGAATTGACGGGGCATGGCGGTGGGGTGAAACCCCACCCTACGGGCGCGAAGAGTGGAGGCGAAGGGCGGTGGGGTGAAACCCCACCCTACATGGCCTGAAGCGCGAAGATCGGCAGGCTGGCGCCGAGGCACATGATGGCGACCCCGAGGCAGGCCAGCACCCCGTCGCGCACGATGATCGCCGTGGCAAAGAAGATCGTTGCCATGCCGAGGACCGAGGACGAGAACGGTACGATCTCGAGGAAGACCATCAGAACGCCACAGAGCACGCAGAGCGCCTGGTAGAGCTTGCGGAAGGGCCCGGTCATCAGGGCCCTGAGGCGCGGGCGGGTGATCGCGTCGATCCTTTCGCCTATCCGGTGCAGGCGCCGGAGCGCGGCCAGCATCTTGTCGTTGCCAATGCTTCGGTTCATCACGAAGGCGGGCAGCCAGAGGTGATTGCGGCCCACCAGCATCTGTGCGGCGATGGAAGCGATGAGGAGGCCGCAGGCGCTGGAGAACAGGGGAATTCCGCTGAGCGGCGAGGCCACCAGCAGGGCGGGTACGCACATCGCGGTGGTGAAAGAGCTCTTGCCGAATGCCTCGATCATGCAGCGCAGCGTCACCTGATCCCTGTCGGTGGTGTCCTCCAGCCGATCGATAATGGCGGTGATGGGTTTTGATGAAGTCTCGGGGTGCGCCATGTCGTCTTTCACGGATTGATCTTGGGCCTTGATGACGCGCCGCGCGTCAGGTTATAGAACGCCGCCACGTTGAGAGCGGTTCCCCGCGACGCAGGGTTTGCAGCCTCGTTTCACTTGACCTCGGGGCAGGGTTCTGGCGTGGTGGCCGCCACGTCGAGGGAGAGAGACATGTTCAAGCCTGCGATCACCGGCACGGGTGTTTTCACCCCGCGAGAGACCATCACCAACGACGAGCTGGTCGTGGCCTTCAACGCCTATGCCGAGCGGTTCAACAAGGAGAACGCGGACGCCATCGCGGCGGGAGAGGTGGCGGCGAAAGAACCGTCTTCGACCGAGTTCATCGTCAATGCCTCGGGGATCGAGCAGCGCTACGTCATGGACAAGTCAGGCGTTCTGGACCCCGAGATCATGCATCCAAGGCTGCGGGCACGGTCCAATGACGAGCCGGGGGTCATGGCGGAGATGGCGCTGGATGCCTGCGGCAAGGCGCTGGCGCAGGCGGGGCGGGACGCGGGTGAGGTTGACCTGATCATCTGTGCGGCCAGCAACCATGAGCGGCCCTATCCGGCGGTGGCGATCGAAATCCAGCAGTTGCTGGGCGCGAACGGGTTCGCCTTTGACATGAACGTGGCGTGCTCCTCGGCCACGTTCGGCATTCAGGCGGCGGCCGACATGGTGCGTGCGGGCAGCGTGCGCTGTGCGATGGTGGTGAGCCCCGAGATCTGTTCAGGCCACCTGGAGTGGCGCGACCGGGATTGTCATTTCATTTTCGGGGACGTGTGCACGGCGCTGGTGATCGAGCGGGCGGAGGATGCCAAGGGTGCGCATTTCCTGGTGCATTCGACGCGCTGTGCCACGCAGTTTTCCAACAACATTCGCAACAACAACGGCTTTCTGCGGCGCACGCGGGACCCGGAACTGCAAGACCGGCGCGACATGCAGTTCGTGCAGGAGGGCCGGAAAGTGTTCAAGGAAGTGCTGCCGCTGGTCAGTTCGCATATCGCGCAGCACATGGCGGATGAGGGTGTAAACGCGGATCAGCTAAAGCGTTTGTGGCTGCATCAGGCCAACAAGACGATGAATGATTTCATCGGGCGCAAGGTGATGGGGCGGGTGCCCGAGGCGGCCGAGCAGCCGAATATCCTGCAGGATTATGCCAACACGTCGTCGGCAGGGTCGATCATTGCCTTCTCGAAATATTCCGACGACTTGCAGCCGGGCGATACCGGGCTGATCTGTTCGTTCGGGGCAGGCTACTCCGTCGGCTCGGTACTGATGGAGCGCGCCTAGACTTCGGGCGCGTTAGGCCGCGGGATCGCGGGCTGCTCGTCGGGATCGGCCTCGGGCGTCCACTCGGGATCCTGCCGCTTGATCCGCTGCGAGATCATGTAGCTGGTGGGCCAGGCCAGCAGGAAGCCTGCGACGGCGCCGGTCACGATGGTCCAAACGGTATAATAGCCCAGAGAAAACCCGGCGATCACGATGGCGCCGGTGATGAAGCTGCCGCTGAGAAGCGTGAGGTAGAGAGATAGGCGGTCCATGTCGGTCTCCTTTCAATTACGCAAGGGAAACGCAGGAGCGGAGGGCCGGGTTCCTTGAGCGAACCGCTGTGCGCGTCACTCGGCGCAGGTGGAGCCGGGGCCGGAGGCGTAGGACCAGTCGACGGCGCAGCTGGCCATGTCGACGGAAAAGTCGACGGTGTTGATGGCGTAGAGGGAGACCGCGACAATCGCGGCCACGCACAGAAAGAGGCCGAGAACGGTGTATTTCAGCGCCTTAGGCAAAGGGGCTTTCCGTGGGCACGGCATCGCCCGTGACCTCTCGCCAGTGGCGGCGGCAGAGGCTTTCGTAGGTCTCGTTCCCGCCGACCTGGATCTGGGCGCCGTCGGTCACCACGTTTCCCTGCGCGTCGCGGCGGATGACCATGGTGGCCTTCTTGCCGCAATGGCAGATGGTGCGGACCTCGCGCATCTCGTCGGCCAGCGCCAGAAGGGTGGCGGAACCTGGGAAGAGGTGGCCCTGGAAATCGACGCGCAGTCCGTAGCACATGACCGGCACGCCCAGGTCGTCGACCACACGGGCCAGTTGCCAGACCTGCGCCTCGGTCAGGAACTGCGCCTCGTCGACGAAGATGCAGGCCAGCGGACCTGTGGCCAGAACCGCTTCGAGGCGGGCAAACAGATCATCGTCGGCGGTGAAGGTGTCCGCTTCGGCCCCGATGCCGATACGCGAGCCGATGCGCGCGGGTCCGGCGCGATCATCGAGTGCGGCGGTCAGCAGGTGGGTGTTCATGCCACGTTCGCGGTAGTTGTGGCTGGCCTGCAACAGCAGGGTCGACTTGCCGGCGTTCATCGTGGAGTAGTGGAAGTAGAGCTTGGCCATGGGCGGAGTTATCCGCATGACAGGCGTGGGATCAAGCCTGCCGCCGGGCAAGCGACGCCCGGAGTCGTAAGGTTTTCCACTATTGCGGCACCGGGGGGCAACCCGGATGACGGTGCGACCAAGGAAATGCGTGCGATGTCGAAAGCTGGATCATACCTCAAGAAACACACCGAGGCGCTGGTCAAGGATGTGGGCGTTGAGCCTGCGTGCGAGCTGACCGGCAAGTCCAAGGCGACGCTGGGGCGGTATTATTCGGACCACGAAGAACATGCCGACCGGTTCATGCCGGTCGACGCGGTGGCGGCTCTGGAGGCGGCGGCGTCCTATCCGCACGTGACGGCCGCGCTGGCGGAGCTGAACGGCACGCAGTTGAATTTCGACGACCGGCGACAGAATGACGGCGGATCGGGCGGGGTGAACTCGGACGTGATCGCTTTGTCGCAACGGTTCGCCATGCTGATGACAGAGTATCACCAGTCGATCCAGGACGGGGTGATCACGGTGAACGAGGCCAAGCGCCTGCTGAAGGAAACCACAGCGTTGCAGCAGGTTCTGATCGATATGAAGCTGCATCTGGAAGACGGTAATATCTGAGCCGGTCTGTCAACCGGCGCGGGCGGCGGCGTGACCACGGAAGGTTTCGGCGGCGGTGACGCGCTTTGGACCCTCGTCAAGTCGAAACCGAAACCAACGGCCGCCCCGCGCAGCGAACCGGTGTGGATGTCGAAGCACATCGCGTATCTGGTGCTGTAGGGCGGGCCGCGTTATGACAGGGTAAACACGTCGGAAGGGAGCCCCGTCATGACCGATATCACCCGCCATCACACCGCCGCCCGCATGAGCCAGATCGTGATCCACGGCGACACGATCTATCTGGCCGGGCAGGTGGGCAACCGCGGCGACAGCGTGGCCGACCAGACCCGCACCTGCCTTGAAAAGGTCGAGGCGCTTCTGGGCGAGGCCGGGTCGGATGCGACGCGCATGTTGCAATGCACGATCTGGCTGGCCGACATGGCCGATTTCGCCGAGATGAACGACGTGTGGGACAGCTGGGTTCCGGAAGGCCACGCCCCCGCCCGGGCCTGTGGCGAGGCGAAGCTTGCGCATCCTGAGTTGAAGGTGGAACTGCTGGTGACGGCGGCGGTCCGCAAGCGCGACGGCAAGTGACCTGACGGAGTGGCTACGCCACGCAGGTTTGATTGATTGGCGCAGTTTCGAAACGCGCTTCCAAATTGAGGGCCAGCCCCAACACAGGTTTAATTGGGGGCCAGCCCCCCCCCGGATATTCATGGCCAGAGGAAAGGCGTGATGGACGCTGACCGGGGGCTGCGCTATCAGCGGGACAAGTGTTGAAAGAAGGATGTCCGATGTCTGGTCATGGCGCGCCCGTTCCGATGCAATCCAGCCTGTCCTCTGGCTTGAAAGGCGAGGCGCATGTGCCCGGCGACAAGTCGATCTCGCATCGCAGCCTGATCCTTGGGGCGCTCAGCGTGGGCGAGACCGTGGTGACCGGCCTGCTGGAGGGTGAGGACGTGCTGGACACGGCCAAGGCCATGCGGGCGATGGGCGCGGATGTGGAGCGAGACGCGGACGGCGTCTGGCACGTGCACGGGGTGGGGGTCGGCGGCTTTGCCGAACCGGGCCACGTGATCGACTGTGGCAATTCGGGGACCGGCGTGCGGCTGATCATGGGGGCGATGGCGACCTCGCCCATCACCGCGACGTTCACCGGGGATGCCAGTCTGAACGGCCGGCCCATGGCACGGGTGACCGACCCGCTGGCGCTGTTCGGTGCGCGCGCCGTCGGACGCGAGGGCGGGCGGCTGCCGATGACGATTGTGGGCGCGCGGGAGCCGGTGCCGGTGCGCTACGCGGTGCCGGTGCCGTCGGCGCAGGTGAAATCGGCCGTGCTGCTGGCGGGGTTGAACGCGCCGGGGCAGACCGTGGTGATCGAGGCGGAGGCGACGCGCGATCATACCGAGCGGATGCTGGCCGGGTTCGGGGCCGAGATCTCGACCGAGGTCACCGAGGAGGGCCGCGTCATCACACTGACCGGGCAGCCCGAGTTGACGCCTCAGACCATTGTCGTGCCGCGCGACCCGTCGAGCGCGGCTTTCCCGGTCTGTGCGGCGTTGATCACCGAAGGGTCGGACGTGCTGGTGCCCAATATCGGGCTGAACCCGACGCGCGCCGGCCTGTTCACCACGCTGCGCGAGATGGGCGCGGACCTGACCTATGAGAATGAGCGCGAGGAAGGCGGCGAGCCGGTGGCGGACCTGCGGGCGCGCTTTTCGCCTGGCATGCAGGGCATCGAGGTGCCGCCCGAGCGCGCGGCGAGCATGATCGACGAATACCCGGTGTTGTCGGTCGTTGCGGCCTGCGCGACGGGGCGGACGGTGATGCGCGGGGTCAAGGAACTGCGCGTCAAGGAAAGCGACCGGATCGACGCGATGGCCGCGGGGCTGCGCGCCTGTGGCGTGACGGTCGAGGAGGGCGAGGACTGGTGGATCGTCGAAGGCATGGGCGCGGGTGGCGTGCCGGGCGGTGCGACCTGTGCCAGCCACCTGGATCACCGGATCGCCATGTCTTTCCTGGTATTGGGGCTGGCGTCCAAAGCGCCCGTAAGCGTTGATGATGGCGGGCCGATCGCCACGTCCTTTCCGGTATTCGAGACGCTGATGACCGCGCTGGGGGCAAAGATCAGGCGCGTCTGAGCCAGAAGCCGGAGATTATTCGTACGAATAATCTTTGGCGGCGAAAATTCGTATGAATTTTCGGGGTCGCGGGCGTGCCAGATTCTGCCGGTCGCAGGCTTTCGGCGGCGCGGGAAAGCGGTATGGTGCCGCTGGGACGTGCTTTGGCCAAAGGCGATGCAAGATGAACGAAACCGATCCACTGGTGGTATTCACGCCCTCGGGCAAGCGCGGGCGGTTCCCGAAAGGCACGCCGGTGCTGACCGCGGCGCGGCAATTGGGTGTCGACCTCGACTCGGTCTGTGGCGGGCGGGGGATATGCTCCAAGTGCCAGATCACGCCCGGCTATGGCGAGTTTTCCAAGCATGGCGTGACCGTGCATCAGGGCGCGCTGTCGGAGTGGAACGCGGTCGAGGAGCGCTATGATCAGAAGCGCGGGCTGAAGGCGGGGCGGCGGCTGGGCTGCCAGGCGCAGGTGATGGGCGACATCGTGATCGACGTGCCGCCGGAAAGCCAGGTGCACAAGCAGGTGGTGCGCAAGGCGGCCTCGGCCCGCGTGATCCAGATGGACCCGGCGACGCGGCTGTATTTCGTCGAGGTGGATGAGCCGGACATGCACGAGCCCACGGGCGACCTGGAGCGGCTGGAACGGGCGCTGCGCGAACAGTGGGAGATCCCCGAGATCACCGCCGACCTGACTCTGCTGTCGAAGTTGCAGCCGGTGCTGCGCAAGGGCAAGTTCCAGGTGACCGTGGCGCTGCACCAGTCGCATCTGGACAGCGTGCCGCGGGTGATCGAGATCTGGCCGGGCCTGCACGAAAGCGGGCTCTACGGGCTGGCGATCGACCTTGGATCGACCACGGTGGCGGCGCATCTGACCGATCTGGAAAGCGGCGAGGTGAAGGCCAGTTCCGGCATCATGAACCCGCAGATCCGGTTCGGCGAGGACCTGATGAGCCGGGTGAGCTATGCGATGATGAACCCCGGCGGCGACCAGGAGATGACCCGCGCGGTGCGTGAGGCGATCAACACGCTGGCCGAGGAAATCGCCAAGGAAGCCGAGATCGATCCGAGCCTGATCGTGGAGACGGTGTTTGTCTGCAACCCGGTGATGCATCACCTTCTGCTGGGGATCGACCCGGTGGAGTTGGGGCAGGCACCGTTTGCGCTGGCCACGTCGGACAGCATGGCGCTGGAGGCACGGGAACTGGAGTTGAGCGCGATCAATACGCGGGCGCGGGTCTACGTACTGCCCTGCATTGCGGGGCACGTGGGCGCGGATTGTGCCGCCGTGGCGCTGAGCGAGGAGCCGGGGAAATCCGAGGATCTGGCGCTGATCGTGGATGTGGGCACCAATGCCGAGATCCTTTTGGGCGACAAGAGCCGGGTTCTGGCCTGTTCCTCGCCCACCGGCCCGGCCTTTGAAGGGGCGCAGATTTCCAGCGGGCAGCGGGCGGCGCCCGGCGCGATCGAGGCGATCCGGATCGACCCGGAGACAAAAGAGCCGCGGTTCCGCGTGATCGGCTCGGAGATATGGTCGGACGAAGACGGCTTTGCCGAGGAAGTGGGCGCTGGCGGGATCACCGGCATCTGTGGGTCGGGCATCATCGAGGCAGTGGCCGAGCTGCGCATGGCGGGGCTGATGGATGAAAGCGGGCTGATCGGATCCGCCGAGGCGACCGGAACCGCGCGGATGGTGGCCGAGGGGCGGACGCATTCGTATCTCATCCATGACGCCACGGCCGAGGGTGGCCCGCGCATCACCGTGACGCAGGGTGACATAAGGGCGATCCAGCTGGCCAAATCGGCGCTCTATGCCGGGGCGCGGTTGCTTATGGACGAGCGTGGCGTGGACAAGGTGGACCGCGTGGTGCTGGCCGGGGCCTTTGGTGCGCATATCAGCGCCAAGCACGCGATGGTGCTGGGGATGATCCCCGATGTGCCGCTGGACAAGGTGACCAGTGCGGGCAACGCGGCAGGCACGGGCGCACGGATCGCGCTGTGCAACGTGGGCGCGCGGCGCGAGATCGAGCGGGTCGTGCGCGAGATCACCAAGGTCGAGACCGCCATCGAACCCAAGTTCCAGGAGCATTTCGTGGCCGCGAACGCCATTCCGCACAAGACCGACCCGTTCCCGGAACTGGCCAAGGTCGCGCCTTTGCCGAACCCGTCGTTCAATACCGGCGGCGGGGAAGAGGGCGGACGGCGCCGGCGGCGGCGCGGCTGAGCCGACGGCAGACAAGGGATTGCGCGGCGGCGGGTGATTGCGCAGAGTAGGGCCATGGCCCCCGCGCGTCCGCTGCGGCGGCGTGTTTCTCATTTTCCTGCCCGACGTGGCGCAACTGATTGATCTGGCCGATATGACACCGAAATCCCTTTTGCTGCCCCTTTTCCTTGCAACCGCAGCGACGGCCCTGCCCGCGATGGCATGCCCGGGCGCCGAGGCGCTAGAAACCGGCGTGGTGTTCGAGACCCGCGACGGGATGACCGAGACGCACCGGCGCTTTGCCCCGGAACAAATCCTGATCCAGACCGAGTTTCCCGACGGCTCGGGGTCGGTCCTGGAGACGCGGCACGGGCTTTACCTGGCCAGTTCGACACCGATCGAGGACGGGGTCGTGAGGGTCGGACAGAAGGATGTCTTCGCCAGTTACGCCGATCTGGAGGAGTGGGACGAACCCCGTCCCGACGCGGAATGGCGCAACGACAGCAGCGGCGGGGGAACAGCGACATCGGGGCCGATGACGACGATCGAGCTGGGAGCTTGCGCCTATCCGGCCTTCGAGATCGACCTGACCTTCAACGACGACCCGACCTATACCGAGCGCTATCATTACCTGCCGGAAATGGGGGTCGGCCTGTTGGTGGCCAGCACGTTGGACGGGGACGTGGAAACCTATACCTACACAGGGGTGCGGGCGGCCGAATGAGGCGGTGCTGCGCCGAATCCGTCTTGACCGGGGACAACCGGCGTCATACCTAGCGGTCGCGCAGGCGGGTATGATGTAATGGTAGCCTGTCAGCTTCCCAAGCTGAACGCGCGGGTTCGATTCCCGCTACCCGCTCCAAGCCTCATCACCACACGATCAGCGAATGACCGGCGCGCGGATTAGCGCGTATGGGCGTCCGGCCGGGCATCACCGGCTTCAGTGGTGGCAGGTTCGTGGTCGATGGTCAGGAACATGCCCGCGGACATCAGGAACCCCGCCAGCAGGACCACCTCGGCGAAGGGCAGGCCGGACAAGAGCCCCTGGCCCCAGGCGCGGCGCACGAACGGGCGCGAGCGTCGCCTCGGTGCGGGAGGTCCAAGCTGGATTGCGGGTGTATCCGTTGATTGATCGTTACTCATGGTTTTGGCAGCATCACTTTTCATAGGCTCGATGTGGGCTTGAAAGACGCCAGGAATAGGGAGGATTTGCCTTTTTCTTGCCGTACTGGGGTGTTTTGACCCATAAAGCCGGGCGGAATACGGAAACAGAGTGTTCGCGGGCGTATCGTGCGCGCGGCGGGCTGAACAAGGCAGGGCAGAAGATGGGTTTCACGGTTGCGATCGACGGGCCGGCGGCGGCGGGCAAGGGCACGGTCGCGCGTGCGGTGGCCAAGCGGTTCGGGTTCGCGCACCTGGACACAGGGCTGCTGTACCGCGCGACGGGACGGCGGACGCTGGACGGGACCGAGCCGGTGGATGCCGCGCGCGCGTTGACGGCCGAGGACCTTGAAGCGGACGACCTGCGCTCTGCCGAGGTGGGACAGGCCGCCAGCCGGGTGGCCGCGGTGCCCGAAGTGCGCGCCGCGCTGGTGGAGTTTCAGCGCGCCTTCGCGGCCCGGGCGGGCGGCGCGGTCTTGGACGGGCGCGATATCGGGACGGTGATCTGCCCCGACGCCAACGTGAAGCTGTTCGTGACGGCAAGCGACGACGTGCGCGCACAACGGCGGCTGGAAGAACTGGTGAGCAAGGGGGCCGAGACGACCTATGACGAGGTTCTGGCCGACCTGCGCCAGCGCGACGAACGCGACTCGGCGCGGGCCACGGCGCCGCTGAAGCCCGCATCTGACGCGATATTGCTGGACACGACGGCATTGTCGATCGAAGGCGCGGTCGAAGCGGCCTGTGCCGAGGTCGCGCGGGTGCGTGCGGTGCTGTGACGGCGACCATCACCTTTCACCGCGGTGGCGGATGGATGGACAGGTTCCGGGCCTACCGGCTGATCGTGACCGGCGAGGAGATCGGGCACATCAAGGGCAACAGCCAGTTGAGTGTCGAGGTGGCGGCGACCCAGCATACGCTGAGAGCCACGATTGACTGGTGTGCCAGCAACATCCTTTACGTCGACCTGTCGGCGGGCGGCGAGGTGCATGTGGAGGTGTCTAACCCCAACGGGCCGTTCAAAGGCCAAAGCGTGATGCGCCGGACGCCGGGCGCGTACCTGCAGCTGCGGCTGCTGGAGAAGGCCGAAGGGCACGAAACCACTTGATTGTCATGGCCGAGCGGGCTATAGCGCCCCTCGTCGACAAGGCGGAACCGCCGCAGAGCATTGAGAGCGAGCAGGGTCGGGAATACCGGCCCTCTTTGTTTTGCGTATATGAGGCGGCCCGTCTGACCAACGAAACCCTGAAGACCGGCGGAGACAACCGCGCGGCCGGACACAACGAAACGTTAGGATTGAAACGCCACATGGCTCAAAACGCATCGATGGAGGAATTCGAGGCCCTCCTTAATGAAAGCCTCGAAATGGACACGCCCCAAGAGGGATCGGTTGTCAAAGGCAAGGTCATCGCGGTTGAAGCGGGACAAGCCATCATCGACGTCGGCTACAAGATGGAAGGCCGCGTCGAACTCAAGGAATTCGCAAATCCCGGTGAAGCGCCCGAAATCGAAGTGGGCGACGAGGTCGAAGTGTTCCTGCGCTCGGCAGAGAACGCCCGTGGCGAAGCCGTCATTTCCCGTGAAATGGCCCGCCGCGAGGAAGCCTGGGACCGCCTGGAAAAAGCATACGCAGACGACGCGCGCGTCGAAGGCGCGATCTTTGGCCGGGTCAAGGGCGGTTTCACCGTCGATCTGGGCGGCGCCGTGGCGTTCCTGCCCGGTTCTCAGGTCGATGTGCGCCCCGTGCGCGATGCCGGCCCGCTGATGGGTCTCAAGCAGCCCTTCCAGATCCTGAAAATGGACCGCCGCCGCGGCAACATCGTTGTGTCGCGCCGTGCCATCCTGGAAGAGAGCCGCGCCGAGCAGCGTGCGGAAGTCATCGGCAACCTGACCGAAGGCCAGGCCGTGGACGGCGTGGTCAAGAACATCACCGAATACGGGGCCTTCGTGGACCTGGGCGGTGTCGACGGCCTGCTGCACGTGACCGACATGGCATGGCGCCGTGTGAACCACCCCTCCGAGATCCTGAACATCGGCGAGACCGTCAAGGTCCAGGTGATCAAGATCAACAAGGAAACCCACCGCATCAGCCTGGGCATGAAACAGCTGCAGGACGATCCGTGGGATCTGGTGGCTGCCAAGTACCCGCTGGAATCGGTGCATACCGGCCGTGTCACGAACATCACCGACTACGGTGCGTTTGTTGAGCTGGAACCCGGTGTCGAAGGCCTGGTGCACGTCTCGGAAATGTCCTGGACCAAAAAGAACGTGCATCCCGGCAAGATCGTGTCCACCTCCCAGGAGGTCGAGGTCATGGTGCTGGAGATCGACCAGGCCAAGCGCCGCGTGTCGCTGGGCCTCAAGCAGACCATGCGCAACCCGTGGGAAGTGTTCGCGGAAACCCATCCCGAGGGCACCGAGGTCGAGGGCGAGGTCAAGAACATCACCGAGTTCGGCCTGTTCATCGGGCTGGAAGGCGACATCGACGGCATGGTCCACCTCAGCGACCTCAGCTGGGACGAACGCGGCGAAGACGCGATCCAGAGCTACAAGAAGGGCGACGTCGTGCAGGCGGTCGTTTCCGAAGTGGACGTGGAGAAAGAGCGTATCTCGCTGTCGATCAAGAACCTGGGCGGCGACAAGTTCGCCGAGGCCGTGGGCGGCGTGAAGCGCGGCTCGATCATCACCGTCGAGGTCACCTCGATCGAGGATGGCGGCATCGAGGTGGAATACGAAGGCATGAAATCCTTCATCCGCCGCTCCGACCTGTCGCGTGACCGTTCCGAACAGCGCCCCGAGCGTTTCTCGGTCGGTGACAAGGTCGACGTGCGCGTGACCAACGTCGACAGCAAGACCCGCCGTCTGGGCCTGTCGATCAAGGCACGCGAGATCGCCGAAGAGAAAGAAGCCGTGCAACAGTATGGCAGCTCGGATTCGGGCGCCTCGCTGGGCGACATCCTTGGCGCCGCGCTGAAAGGCGACGACGACAAGTAAGCCGGCTACGGATTGGAAATTGGAAGGGCCCCGCAAATGCGCGGGGCCTTTTTTCGTCTTGTTCCGGTCTGCCGGCGGGTCCTTGATCCGAGGCGGTTTTCGCGCACCGCGCACCGTATTCGAGCCGATGGCACGCCCGAGCGACAAGAGGCCTCCGGGCGCGCCCGAATCATGGCCATATGCGCCGGACCCTGCCGCCAGGGGGCCACGATGCCGGTCTTTCGGGTAGGCAAAGAACTGCACGCGGCAGCGTCGCGCGCTTTTTCCCGGCGAATTTCCGAGTTTATCCGGTAGGTTGCAGTTCCTAATTGCGCTTTTTCTATCTATAGTCGTTAAAGTCGATACGCTGCGCGAACCAAGAACAACGCCCGGGGGGAACCGATGATAAGGTCGGAATTAATCCAGAAGATCGCCGACGAGAATCCACATTTGTATCAGCGTGACGTCGAGCGCATCGTGAACACGATTTTCAATGAAATCACCAATGCCATGGCCGAAGGCAACCGTGTCGAACTGCGCGGCTTCGGTGCGTTCTCGGTCAAGAAGCGCGATGCCCGGACCGGGCGCAACCCGCGCACCGGCGAGTCGGTGCAGGTCGAGGAAAAACATGTGCCGTTCTTCAAGGCCGGCAAGCTGTTGCGTGAACGGCTGAACGGAAAATCCTGATGCGTTATATCCGTTACCTTTCGATCGCCATCTTCGGACTGGCGCTTATCCTGATCGCGCTGGCCAACCGGCAGTTTGTCGAGGTGCAGATCCTGCCCGAGGAACTGGGCGGCATGGCGGCGCTGAACCCGTCCTACGAGCTTCCGCTGTTCATCGTGATGTTCGGCGGCATTCTTGCGGGTCTGGTAATCGGGTTCATCTGGGAATGGATCCGCGAGGCCAAGGAGCGCGCGGCAGCCGCGCGGCAGGCGCGGGAGATGGCGCGTCTGCGGGCCGAGGTGCGGCGGCTGAAAGGCGAGAAGCACAAGGACCAGGACGAGGTGCTTGCGCTTCTGGACGAGGCCAGCTAACCCGCTGCGTCATGGCGGAGGACATTCGGATCAAGATGTGCGGGCTGACCCGGCCCGAGGATATCCCTGCCGCGGTGGCGGCGGGGGCAGCCTATGTAGGGTTCGTGTTTTTCCCGAAATCGCCGCGATACGTGACGCCCCAGCTCGCGCGCGAGATGGCGCTGGCGGTGCCGCCCGGCGTGGCCAAGGTGGCGCTGGTGGTGGATGCGGACGACACGTTGCTGGACGAGCTGACGGACGTCGTACCGCTGGACATGTTGCAATTGCATGGGCAGGAGAGCCCCGAACGCGTGGCCGAGATCAAGGCCCGCTATGGCCTGCCGGTGATGAAAGCCGTGGGCGTGCGCGAGGCGGGGGATCTGGAGGCGATCGACCGGTACGCGGCGGTGGCGGACCAGATCCTGCTGGATGCCAAGCCGCCGAAGGACGCCACCCGCCCGGGCGGCAATGCCGAGAGCTTTGACTGGAGCCTGATCGCGGGGCGGGAGTGGTCCGTGCCGTGGATGCTGGCCGGGGGGCTGACCGTGGACAACGTGGCCGAGGCGATTCGGGTGACGGGGGCGCGGCAGCTTGATCTTTCGTCGGCGCTGGAAAGCGGGCCGGGGGTCAAGGACCACGGCAAGATGCGCGCCTTCGCCGACGCGGCGCGGGCATGATCCGGTTCCGTGAGGCGGGACAGGCGGATGTCGCTGCCGTGGTGGCGCTTTTGACCGATGACATGCTGGGGCAGGGGCGCGAGGGTGCCGAGCCCGCGCTTTACGAGGCCGCCTTTGCGCGGATGCGAAACGAGGGCAACAACCATCTGATCGTGGGCGAGGACGAAGCGGGCCGGATCGTCGCCACCTACCAGATCACCTTTATCAGCGGGCTGTCGCTGCGCGCCGCGCGGCGGGCGCAGGTGGAAAGCGTGCGCGTGGCGGGCGATAAGCGTGGGCAGGGCGTGGGCGAGGCGATGTTCGAGGACGTCAAGGCGCGGGCGAGGGCCGCGGGCTGCACGTTGGTGCAGCTGACGATGAACGCCACCCGGAACGATGCCAACCGATTTTACGAGCGCATTGGCTTCGTGGCGTCGCATACCGGGTTCAAGCTGGCACTGGATTGACGCTTCGGTTCGCTTTGCCCAAGTTGAAGCAAAGGAGAGACGCATGGACAAGCAGGATCTGGACGATGTTTACGGAGCCAAGACGCCCGAGGAATCGCGGGCGATTTATGACAATTGGTCGACCGGCTATGATGCCGATTGCCTGAGCCAGGGCTTCCGCCTGCCCGGGTTGGGCGCGGCGCTGTTGGGCCGGTATCTGGGCGAGACGGACGCGCCGGTGCTGGACGCGTGTTGTGGCACCGGGCTGGTGGGCGAGACGCTGCGGCTGATGGGATATGGCCGGGTCGTCGGCTGCGACCTGTCTCCGGATATGCTGACGTTTGCCGACAGGACCGGCGCCTACGAGCAACTGGAGGTGGCCGATACCGGCGTCGGGTTGCCCTTTGACGATGATGCCTTTGCAGGGTTCGTCTGCGTCGGGGCGTTCGGGCCGGGCCATGCGCCGCCGGTGACGCTGGAACATCTGGCGCGGGTGACGCGGCCCGGGGGCATTGGCGTGTTCAACCTGCTGGATGCGACGTACGAGGAGCAGGGCTTTCCGCCGGTTCTGGACAAGCTTGCGGCCTCGGGCGCGTGGGACGTGATTTACACCACGCCGTCGTTCCGGCCCTTCCTGCTGGCCGAGCCGGAATTGCTGAGCACTGGTTATGTCGTGCGGGTGAGGTGAACGCTCGAGAATATTCGTACGAATATTCTCGGGGCCGCGTGTCGCACAGGAATGCGCTGGAAAACGGTGGGCCCGTGCCATATTGAGGCGCAAGCAAACAGGGATGATGACCATGAACGATCTCTTCAACTCCTTCATGACCGGCCCGGACGAGAAGGGCCGTTTCGGAGATTTCGGCGGGCGCTTCGTGTCCGAGACGCTGATGCCGCTGATCCTGGAACTGGAAGAGCAGTACGAGAACGCCAAGACCGACCAGAGCTTCTGGGACGAGATGGATTTCCTGTGGAAGCATTACGTCGGCCGGCCGAGCCCGATGTACCATGCCGAAGGTCTGACCGAGCGGCTGGGCGGCGCAAAGATCTACATGAAGCGCGACGAGTTGAACCACACCGGCGCACACAAGATCAACAACGTGCTGGGGCAGATCCTGCTGGCGCGGCGCATGGGCAAGACCCGGATCATCGCAGAGACGGGCGCGGGCCAGCATGGGGTCGCCACCGCCACGGTCTGTGCCAAGTTCGGGCTGAAATGCGTTGTCTACATGGGCGCGCATGACGTGGAACGCCAGCGACCCAACGTGTTCCGCATGAAGCTGCTTGGTGCAGAGGTGATCCCGGTGACCAGCGGTCGCGGCACGCTGAAGGACGCGATGAACGACGCGCTGCGCGACTGGGTGACCAACGTGCGCGACACGTTCTATTGCATCGGCACGGTGGCGGGGCCGCATCCCTATCCGGCGATGGTGCGCGACTTCCAGTCGATCATCGGCAAGGAAGCCAAGGAACAATTGCAGGAGGCCGAGGGCCGTCTGCCCAACACGATCATCGCGGCCATCGGCGGCGGGTCGAACGCGATGGGGCTGTTTTACCCGTTCCTTGACGACAAAGAGGTCAACATCATCGGCGTCGAGGCCGGCGGCAAGGGCGTGAACGAGAAGATGGAACACTGCGCGTCACTGACCGGCGGGCGTCCCGGGGTGCTGCATGGCAACCGGACCTACCTGCTGCAGGACGATGACGGGCAGATCCTGGAGGGATACTCGATTTCGGCGGGCCTCGATTACCCGGGGATCGGGCCAGAGCATTCGTGGCTGCACGAGATCGGGCGCGCAAAATACGTGTCGATCACCGACAAGGAAGCGCTGGAGGCGTTCAAGCTGTGCTGCGAGGCCGAAGGGATCATCCCGGCGCTGGAGCCGTGCCACGCGCTGGCCCACGTGATGAAGATCGCGCCTGACCTGCCGAAGGATCACATCCTGTGCATGAACATGTGCGGACGGGGCGACAAGGACATCTTTACCGTCGCGCGGCACCTGGGCTTCGAGATGGGTGAAGGCGACTAGGGCGCCACACCCCCGGGCAAGGCGTGAGGACGGTCAGTCGTCGTCTTTTTCATCCTCGGTTTCCTGGTCTTTGTCGTCCGAGCTGTCTTCATCGTTGCCGCGATCGCCGTCTGCGGCTTCGTCGCCGTCTGGATCGGCCTCGCCGTCTTCGCGAATCGAGTCGTCGAAAAGAAAACCAGCCGCGTTGAGTTCCAGCTGTTCCGGCGTGGTCCCGGAACTGGAGTCAGCGACAGTGTCGTCGGCCATGGCCGCACTGGAAAGCAGGATAGCGGTAGCGGAGAAAGCAATAATGCGTTGCATGCGGGATTCCTTCGCTTACTGGTACGAACGCGCCGACTGGCGCAGTACATGCGGTAGAGGTAGCGCCGTGAGGATGCAGAGCAAGTCAGCACCAACGGGGCACGCGATTCTGGCGATAGGTTGCCATGGGCGAAACCACATCACACAGGTCCTCTCGACGACGCTTGGCGCCGCGAGATAGAAAACGCGCCGGACGGTGAGGTCCGGCGCGCCGTTCCATCGTCATTCGGATCGCAGATCTTCGTCAGCCTAAACGAGCGAGTAGTAGTAGATCACGACCGGAACGGTGGTTTCGTCGCTGGCGTTTCGCGTTTCACTCGCGCTGGTGTTACTGCTGTCCGAGGCATCGGCGCTGTCGCCGCTGTCCATGTTTTTGCTTTCGGACGTGCCTGCGGTCATGTCGAGCGCCTTGGTCCCGGCACCGCGGTATTCCTGTGGCGACAGCGAGTCGGAGCCGTCGGCATCCATCGCGTCAAAGCGCTTTTGCAGGGCCTTCTCGCTCCAGTCCTTGTCGATTTCGCCTTCATATTCAGCCTGCGTGATGATGCCGTCGCCGTCGCTGTCATACATCTTGAAGCGGTCGACGGCGGTTTTTGCGAATTCCTCGGCATTGTCGGTGTCGGTGGACACGGCCGATTTCATGTCGCTGTCATCGGTGCGCCAAGCCTTGTTGGTCAGGTCCTGGTATTCCTCGACGCTGAGTTCGGTCTTGTCGCCGGCGTCGAGATCAGCCCAGTCGGGTTTGTCGTTGCCCGCCTGCGTCATGGCTTCGCGGTTGTTCTGCTCGGCCTTGCCGATGCAGTTGACCATTTCCTCGCGGTCGACCGACCCATCCTTGTTGAGATCGAGCGCAGCGAATTCGGCGTCGCGCGCGTCCTTGATTTCCTGTTCGCTCATGAAGCCGTCCTTGTTCTGGTCGGCCGGCATGAAGGCGGTTTCGCAGAAGGCGGACATGTCGGTCTCGCCGTCGCTCTGTCGCGCCAGCGCGGGGGCGGCTGTGGCCAGCGCGGCGGAAGTCAGGATCGTTGTTGTCAGGGTTTTCATCGTCATGTCTCCTTTCGTTTTTTCAAACGGTCGGGAGGACGGGTGTGGCGTCACTCCTCCGGTATTGACGTCCCGGAGAAAGAACGTGTCGTTGCGATGCGAGTTCCTGAATTTCTGCCGAATGCCGTGCAGGCTTTCGCAGCATTCGATCACCGTGTGGATCGCAGGCGGACACCTGAAAGCGCATCTGAAGTGGCGCGAGAGGGCCTTACGAAGTCTCGCCGGAGGCGTGCTGTTTCAGCACGTCGATGGGCACGATGTCGAGCGCGCGGGCGTGGGTCGCCTCGAGCCGCACCTTGGGCGCGCAGCCTTCGTCATGGGCTTGCAGGAAGCGGCCGGCGCAGAGGCACCAGTGGTCGCCGGGCTTGAGACCGTCAAAGCCGAATTCGGGGCGCGGCGTGGAGAGATCGTTGCCGACGTATTTCGAATAGGCGAGGAACTCGGCGGTCATCAGGGCGCAGACCGTGTGGCTGCCCTGATCTTCGGAACATGTGTTGCAATGCCCGTCGCGGAAAAAGCCGGTCATCGGCGCGGTGGAGCAGCTTTCGAGCTTGCCGCCCAGCACGTTGACGGAGGTGTCCATTTCGATTGCCATGCGATGCTCCCTGATCCGGTTGGCCACATCCTGCACGCCCGGCGGAAGCGGGGCAAGGGAGGCGGTGTGTCGCGGCGTCAGAGCGCGCCCGCGATGCGGCGGAACATGTCGATGTTGGCATCGTTCACGCCCGGCTCGCGAAAGGCGCGGTCGGCGGCGGTGGTGACGATGACCACGTCGCGCGCCTGGTCGATATAGATATACTGCCCGTAGATGCCGCGCGCCATGAACTGGCCCGGCTCCGAGCCTTCGGGGATCCACCATTGGTAGCCGTAGCCGATCTGGCCCGGCTCGGTCGGGGCGCTTGGTTCCGTGGACGCGGCGATCCAGTCGGCGGGCACCACCTGCTGGCCGCCCAACTGTCCGTTCTGTTCGATCATCAGGCCGAAGCGGGCATAGTCGCGCGTGGTCAGGTTGAGGCCGCCGAGCACGAAGGCGACGCCTTTGCCGTCGGTGATATAGTAGGGCGCGGATTCGAGCCCGAGCGGCGCGATGATCTTTTCCGACAGAAGCGAGGGGATGTCGCGGCCCGTGGCGCCGCGGATGATCATGCCAAGGACATGCGTGTCGATGGAGACGTATTGCCAGCGCTGCCCCGGGGGCGTGTCGCGGGCCTCCAGCCCGGCGGCGAAACCGTCCATCGTGCCGCCCAGAGCAAGCACGCGGCCCATGCGGTTTATGTCGGAATCGTAATCAAGGTAATCCTCGTCGAAGCGCACGCCGCTGGTCATTTGCAGGACATTGCGGATCGTGGCCCCGTCATAGGCGCTGTCTTTCAGCGCGGGCGCGTATTGCGTGACCGGGTCCTCGAGGGAGGCGATCTGGCCCTCGTCCACCACGACGCCCATCAGCGCGGACAGGAAGGACTTGGCCACTGACCAGCTTATGCGGCGATCATCCGGTGCGGTGCCGAGGTGATAGCTTTCGTGGACGACTTCGCCCTGGTGCAGGACCAGCAGCGAGGTGACGGCGCGATCTTCGATCCAATCCTGTGTGCCTTGGGTCAGGGTGATGGGATTCCCCGGGGGCAAGGGCATGACAGGCGCGTCGCCGCGCGGCACGGGCGTGTGCAGGAAGGCGCTGTCCATGTTCGAGAAGTTCTGGACGATATGCTCGGACTCGAAAAGCGTGTTGACCGCCATGAGCCGCGCGATTTCCTCGCGTTTCCAAAGGCCGATACCGATGGCGACGATCGCCAGGACGCCGATTATCCGGAGCGTCCATTTCAGGATGCCGCGCATGTTGAAATCCTCCCTTTGGCGCAGGAAAGCACCCGGTGCGCCGGGCGGCAAGAAGAACGCGGCGTTACCGGAACTTGTCCATCAGCTTTTGCAGCGGGCTGCGGTCTTCGGTGTCGGAGGGATCGGGGGGCGCGTCCGGCTTTGCAGCCGGTTTTGCGTCGGCTTGTGTTTTCGGCGTGGATTTCGAGGAGCGGGCGGGCGCGGTGCGCAGGGAAACGGCGTTGAGAAACTTGTCGTTATGGCCTGCGGCCAGTTCGGGTGCGCCGTCGGAGAGGCCGCGCAGAAGGTCGTCGAGCCAGTCGGCATCGGCCTTGGCGAAATCCTGAAGCACGTAATGCGACACCAGATCCTTGCGGCCCGGGTGGCCGATGCCGAGGCGGACGCGGCCGTAATCCTCGCCGATATGGGCGTGGATCGAGCGCAGGCCGTTGTGGCCCGCGTGGCCGCCGCCCTGTTTGACGCGGCATTTGCCGGGGGCAAGGTCCAACTCGTCGTGGAAGACAATGACGTCCGAAGGCTCCAGCTTGTAAAAACGCATGGCCTCGCCGACCGACTGGCCGGACTTGTTCATGAAGGTTTCGGGCTTTAGCAGCAGGACTTTTTCAGAGCCGAGCTTGCCTTCGGTCAGCTGGCCCTGAAATTTCGACCGCCAGGGCGCGAAGCCGTGATCGGAGGCGATGCGATCGAGCGCCATGAAGCCGATATTGTGGCGGTTCTTCTCATATTTGCCGCCCGGATTTCCCAGGCCCACGAAAAGCAGCATTGCCGATCACCCGTTCTTTGGTGAGGATGGTCTACGCGGCGGGGCGCGTTGAATCAACACGAGAGCGGCAAGGACGGGCAGGGGACATGGGCGAATACGCGGTGAACGGTGTCACGCTGGTGGTGCCCGACGAGATGCTGAACGAGCGGGTCGCGGGCAAGCTGGCAAGCGGCACCTACGAGGCGCACGAGGCCCATGCGGCGCAGATGCGCCTGCGCGAGGGGATGCGCGTGCTGGAGCTGGGCGCGGGTGTGGGGTACATCGCGTCGATCTGTGCGGGCGTGGCCGGCGCTGCGAACGTGGTCACGGTTGAGGCCAACCCGGCAATGCTGCCGGTGATCCGCGACAACCTTGATCGGAACGGGCATCAGGCGACGCGACTTGTCCACGGGGCGGTGACCGGGGATGGCGATGCGGACGAGATCGCGTTCGATCCCAAGAAAGTGTTCTGGGCGGGGCGGATCGCCGACGAGGAGACCGACCCCGACAAGCTGGTGTCGGTGCCGATGCTGCCGTTGGCGGGGTTGCTGAAGGAGTATCGCCCGCATCTGGTGATCATGGACGTGGAAGGCGCCGAGCGGCATCTGTTCGGTGCGCCCTGGCCCGCGCATGTGCGGGCGGTGATGATGGAGTTGCACCCCAACCAGTATCCTGACGCGGTGATCAAGCAGATCGTGGATTGCATGTCGGATTCGAACCTGACCTACGATCCGGGGCCGTCGCGGGGACGGATCCTGTGCTTCCGACGCTTGCGGCACGCATAAAAAAACGCGAGGGCCGGAGCCCTCGCGCTGGTTTTTTCGTAAGTGGGGGAAGAGCTTAGTCTTCGCCGCCTTCCGCCTCTTCGACGCTGTCCGGGCCGGCCTCTTGCTCGGTTGCCGGGACCTCATCGGCTGCGACGTCTTCGTCTTCCTCTTCATCGCTGTCGGATTTCAGCGCCGACGGAGCCGCGATGTTGCAGATCACGAAGTCACGGTCGATGGTGGGTTTCGCGCCTTCGGGCAGTTCGACCTGGCTGATAGTGATCGTGTCGCCGATGTTTTCCATCAGGCTGAGGTCGACAGTGATGCTTTCGGGGATGTCGCCGGCGGTGACGACAAGCTCGATCTCGTTGCGGATCACGGTCAGAACACCGGTTTTCAGTGCCTCGCACTCTTCCTCGTTGATGAACTCGACGGGGATGAAGAGGTTGATCTTGGTGGTGCGGCGCAGGCGCATCAGGTCGAAGTGGGTCGGAAGATCCTTGACCACGTCGCGCTGAACGTCGCGGCAGATCACGCGGACGTCGTCGTGCCCGTCAACCTTGAGGTTGAAGAGGGTGGACTTGAACCGGCCCTGTTTCAGCCGTTTCAACAGGACGTTGAACGGAATGTTGACGGGCAGCGGATCGACGTCGCCCCCGAATACGATCCCCGGAACCATGCCGTCGCGGCGTGCAGCACGAGCGGCGCCCTTGCCCGTCCCCGTGCGTTCCTGGGCGTGAAGATCAGGAATTTCTCCAGCCATGTGTGTTCTCCATATGCAAAGGCGGGGCTCCTCCAAGGCTGTAGCCCCGCGTGAAGCCGTCGCTTTAGAGGAATAAGGGCGGCTTGAAAAGCCCAAATATGCAAGGTTTTGCGGGATTCAGCGGGTCAGGTGCGCACGGTCTGGGCGGGCGGCGTCACACGGCCCCAGGAAACGCCTTCGAGCAGGGACGGGTCGAGCCGGTCGCCGTGCAGGACGCTGACGTCGCCGGTGGCTTCCATCACAACGGCGCGAACCTGATCGGGCTCAAGCGCGTTGGCCTCGCGCAGCTTGGCGCGGATGTCGGCACGGGTGACGCGGGCAAGGCTGAGGTTCTCGTCGAGTATGCGGCCCTCGTGCATCAGGATGATGGGCCGGGTGTCCACAAGATGTTCAACCGCGCGGAACCGCACGCGCAGGGCCGAGATGGCGAAGCGCAGGGCAAAGAGCGCGGCGAGCGCGAGGATGCCCGGCAGGAATCGGTTGGATGTGGTCATCAGCGTGGCGACGACCGAGCCGCTGGCGAGCGTCAGGGCGAAGTCGAAGCTGGACATCTTGGAGAAGGAGCGCAGACCATTGACCCGTGCCAGCAGGATGATGACGGCGACCGCCACGACGGTCTGAAGGACGGTATCGGGCATGTCCGGACTCCTACGTTTGCATGACAGGCGAACGCAGGGGATGGGACGATGTTCCGGGGTTACTGCCAGTCGCCCGAGAAGTTCCGGGGCACCATCAGGATATCACGGTCGACCTGGTTGATGTCGGTGTGCCCACAAAAGGCCATCGAGACATCCAGTTCCTTGTGGATGCACTGGAGCGCCTTGGTGACGCCTTCCTGCCCCATGGCGCCAAGGCCGTAGACATAGGCGCGGCCGATATAGGTGCCTTTCGCCCCGAGGGCGAGCGCCTTGAGCACGTCCTGCCCCGAGCGGATGCCGCTGTCGAGGTGGACTTCGATCTTGTCGCCCACGGCGTCCAAGATCTGGGGCAGGGCGCGGATGGCGGAAAGCGCACCGTCCAGTTGCCGGCCGCCGTGATTGGACACGACGATGGCATCGGCGCCGACATTCAGCGCCTCCTTGGCATCACGCGGGTCGATGATGCCCTTGATGATCAGCGGGCCGTCCCACATCTTGCGGAACTCGCGGATGCGGTCCCAGTTGAGTGCCTCGTCGAACGCCTCGGCCGTCCAGGAACTGAGCGAGGACGGATCGGTCACGCCCTTGGCGTGCCCGACGATATTGCCGAAAAACCGCCGCTTGGTGCCGAGCATACCGAGGCCCCATTGCACCTTGGTCATCATGTCGGCAATGGACTTAACAGTTAGTTTAGGCGGCGCGCTGAGGCCGTTCTTGAGGTCCTTGTGGCGCTGGCCCAGCACTTGCAGATCGACGGTGATGACCGCCGCCGAGCAGTTGGCGGCCTTGGCGCGGTCGAAAAGCCGTTGCATGAAATCATGGTCTTTCAGGGTGTAAACCTGCATCCAGAAAGGCTTTTCCGTGTGGGCCGCCACGTCCTCGATCGAGCAGATCGACATGGTGGACAGCGTGTAGGGCACGCCGAATTTCTCGGCGGCGCGGGCGGCTTTTATCTCGCCATCGGCGTGCTGCATGCCCGTCAGGCCCACGGGGGCAAGCGCCACGGGCATCGAGACGTCCTGGCCGATCATCTGGGTCGCCGTCGAGCGGTTGGACATGTCCACGGCGATGCGCTGGCGCAGGTAGATGTCACTGAAATCGCTAGTGTTCTCGCGGAAGGTCTGTTCCGTCCAGCTGCCCGATTCCGCGTAGTCGTAGAACATCTTGGGCACGCGGCGGCGGTAGATCTTTTTCAGGTCGTCGATATTGGTGATGACGGGCATGGCGGACGTCTCGGACATTGGTCAGGTCTGCTGACCACTAGCCCGGATCGGGTGCGCTTGTCCATGCGGCGGACAGTCCTGCGGGGGAGGGGTTAATGCCGCAAGGGAGGGTGGCAGACGGGGGGTGACATGCGTGCACCCCGCATGCACCGGGCGTGCACCGCCGCGGCGCGGCAATCGTGTTGCGCGAAAGGCTTAACGCGCCGCGCGGGCGGCGTGGATCTCAGGCGGAATGCGCGCCGTCGGCGAGGCCCTTGACGAAGTCGAGCACCTGCGCCGGGCTTTCGCCGTCGGCCAGCTTGCCCACGATGGCCGAGCCCACGACGCAGCCATCGGCGACCGAGGCGATCTCGCGGCTGCTTTCCGGGGTGCGGATGCCGAAGCCGACCACGATGGGCAGGTCGGTCTGCGACTTTATGCGTTTCACCTCGGGGCCGACATCGGCCGCCTCGGCCGCCGCCGCCCCGGTGATGCCGGTGATCGAGACATAGTAGACGAAGCCCGAGGTGTTGGTCAGCACCTTGGGCAGGCGCTTGTCGTCTGTGGTGGGGGTGGCGAGGCGGATGAAGTTCAGCCCGGCCTTCTGCGCGGGGACGCAAAGCTCTTCATCTTCCTCGGGCGGCAGGTCGACCACGATGAGACCGTCGATGCCGGCCTCTTTGGCGTCCTTCAGAAACGTCTCGACCCCGCGATTGTAGATCGGGTTGTAGTAGCCCATCAGCACGATGGGCGTGGTGTCGTCGCCTTTGCGGAACTCGGCGGCCATGTCGAGCGTGCGCTGCAGGGTCATCCCGCCTTCGAGCGCGCGCTGGCCGGCGAGCTGGATCGTCGGGCCATCGGCCATGGGATCGGTGAAGGGCAGGCCCAGTTCGATGATGTCGACACCGGCGCCGGGCAGGCCCTTGACCATCTCGAGCGAGGTGTCGAAATCGGGGTCGCCGGCCATGACGTAGGCCACGAAAGCCTTCTTGCCTGCCTTGCGAAGCTCTTCGAATTTGGCGTCGATGCGTGTCATGTCGCGTTCCCGTCGTGATGTTCCGGCATGGTTTGGCGAATGCGGCGCGGAAATGCAATGGCATGTGCATACGGCAGACGCCGGAAATGAGTATTTGAAGCAAGAAAAAGCAGGGGCGTTGCGCTGGGCGCGGCTTGGGCATAGAAGGCGCCGGAACGAGAGCAAAGAGGTGCATCATGGGCTTCAAGATGGGAATCGTGGGGCTGCCCAACGTGGGCAAGTCGACGCTGTTCAACGCGCTGACCCGGACGGCGGCGGCGCAGGCGGCGAATTTTCCGTTCTGCACGATCGAACCCAATGTGGGCGAGGTGGCGGTGCCCGATGCGCGGCTGGACAAGCTGGCGGCGATCGCGCAGTCGAAATCCATCATCCCGACGCGCATGACCTTTGTCGATATCGCGGGCCTCGTGAAAGGCGCCAGCAAGGGCGAGGGGCTGGGCAACCAGTTCCTGGCCAATATCCGTGAGGTCGATGCGATCGCCCATGTGCTGCGCTGTTTCGAGGATGGAGACGTGACCCACGTCGAGGGCCGCGTGAACCCGGTGGAAGATGCCGAGGTGATCGAGACCGAGCTGATGCTGGCCGACCTGGAAAGCATCGAGAAGCGCCGCGCGGGGCTGGTGCGCAAGCTTAAGGGCAATGACAAGGAGGCGGTGCAGGCCGACCGTCTTCTGGCCGCGGCGCAGGCGATGCTGGACGAGGGCAAGCCCGCGCGGCTGGTCGAGGTGGATGCCGAGGACGCCAAGGCCTGGAAGAACCTGCAGCTGCTGACCTCGAAGCCGATCCTGTATGTCTGCAACGTCGACGAGGCCAACGCGGCGGATGGCAACGATCATTCGGCGGCGGTGGCGCAGATGGCCGAGGCGCAGGGGGCGGCGCACGTGATCATCTCGGCCCAGATCGAGGAGGAGATCAGCCAGCTGGATGCCGAGGAAGCCGAGATGTTCCTCGAGGAGATGGGGCTGGAGGAGGCCGGGTTGGACCGGCTGATCCGGGCAGGCTATGACCTTCTGCACCTCGAGACCTATTTCACCGTGGGCCCCAAGGAAGCGCGCGCCTGGACGATCCGCACCGGCACGGCGGCACCGCAGGCCGCGGGCGTCATCCACGGGGATTTCGAGAAGGGTTTCATCCGGGCCGAGACGATTGCCTACGATGATTTCGTCGGGCTGGGCGGCGAGCAGGCGGCGAAGGAAGCGGGCAAGATGCGGGCCGAGGGCAAGAGCTATGTCGTCAAGGATGGCGACGTGCTGCACTTTCTGTTCAACACCTGAGGCGCCGAACGCGGCGGGGCGCTGTCAGCCGTTCCAGCGCACCTTGCCCGGCTACACGCATCGGCGGAGACGTGGCCGAGTGGTCGAAGGCGCTCCCTTGCCAAGGGGATAAAAGCATCTGAAATAAAATGACTTTTCTTCCTTCGGCGCCAATTTGACAAATCCTTGCCAATTCTGTCGGCCGTTTGCGATTTCGATTTTCCGCTTAAGGGCGGTCATGCTACCGTCGGCTTGACCGCTTTGGCTGCAGGTTTCCGGCCGAGAATGCCGGGTGGTTGGTTTCAGCCCTCAGGCCTGGCTTTCGATCCGTTGGTTTTTGTGCCCTGTGGAAAATGATCAGGTCAAAGGCAGCATGGCCGATCGCAAAATGGGATTCTTGGTAGCGCACTTGATCCAAGGACCGGCAAACCACTGAATTGCAATATGCTTAGGCCCGGTCCCTGGCCACGGGTGCCCGCGAATGGCCGAAGAACCGGACCTGTCTTGCCTGGGTGTGGTCAGTGCGGAAGGCGCTTGAGGAATTGGCCTTGACCCTCGGTGTTCGCGACGAGTTCGCTATCGCGGACGATCGCGTTTCCGCGCAGGAAGGTGTCGTTCACAGCGCCTTTCAGGGTCCAACCGTCATAGATCGTGTAACCCGCCGAAGAGGCTGTCGTTGCGTTGGACGGACTCCATTCCCTGTCGAGGTCTATCAAGGCAATATCCGCATCAAGCCCGATCGAGATCGCGCCCTTTCGGTGCGCAAGGCCCATCGCCCTGGCGGAGTTGGCAGAAGTAAGCTCGGCAATCCGTTCCAGACCGAGGCCGCGTTTGTGGTGGCCCTCGCTCAGTAGAATTGGCAGCATCGTTTCCATACCGGGGCAACCCGGTGATGCCTTCCAGATGCCGCCATCCTTGGACGAGAGCGGGCGGTGGACATGGTCAGTGCCGATCGTGTCGATCTCGCCTCGCGCGAGGGCTTGCCACAGCCGTTCCCGATCGGCGGCCTTGCGGACCGGCGGGTTGATTTTTGCAATCTCACCGCCCTCCCATTCGACGTCGTGAGTCAAGTAATGCGGACAGGTTTCCATCGTCAGTGCCGCACCGGCCCCGCGTTGCAGGAGACCGGCCTCAAGTGCCTTTGCCGAAGAGATATGGACAGCATAGACACGCGAACCTGTCTGTTGGCCAAGATATGCGACACGGCTCACCGCTTCGGCCTCGATGAAGTCGGGACGGCTGTCGTCCCAACTGGCCAGTCCACCAGTGCCCTCGGGGTCAGCCTTCATCGCACGGTCCCTGAGGACCCAGGCAATTTCGATATTCTCGGGATGCGGGTTCACGACCGCCCCCTTGCTCGCCGCAAGTTCACACAGTCGGAACAGGAAGCCATCGTCAATGTCCGGAAGACCCAGTCGGGATCCTTCGCCACCTCGGTTGTTGAGAAAAATCTTGAAACTGGAAACACCGAAATCGGTCACATACGAAGGGACCTCGGTCAATTGATCCTCAGTCGAAATGATGAAATGATACCCGAAATCGATACGTGCGCCTTTTTGCGTGACGTCGATGATGTCCTGCGCGACCCCGCTGTATGGCTTGGTCGACAGCAGGTATGGAATAAATGTCGTGATGCCGCCAAGAGCGGCGGCGGCGGTTTCGGCCGCCGCGTCCGCAGGTTCTTCGGGAGCGGCGATGCTATTGCCGTGGCCGAGGTGCAGATGCGGGTCAATGGCCCCGGGAAAGGCGTGGAGCCCCTTGCCTTCGATCGTTTCAGCCGCCGCGTCCGTGGCGTCGGGCGCCAGTAAGGCGGAAATTTTCCCGCCGCTGGCCGCGATGGAGCATTGCGTGGGCCCTCGTCCCGGCAAAATTGCGGTCACGTTGCGAATCAGCAGATCATACATTTTCGATATCCTTCAGAGTTCCCAGCACCTCGTCAGTGGTGCCGACGTTGGCGTATTTCTCGGACATATCGAACAGGTTGACGGCGTGAGAGACCTGCGAGCGGTCGTAAACAGCGTCATGAGGCACCAGTACGGAGAAGTTGTTGGCAAAGGCATCGACAACGGAGCCTCGGACACACCCCGAAGTGGTGCAGCCCGTGACGACCAAAGTGTCGATGCCGCGCTCGATCAGGTAGCTGGTCAGCGGTGTTCCGAAAAAGGCGGAAGGGTGCTTCTTGGGAAGCAAGACGTCGTTTGGCTGCGGAGCAATCTCTTCCGGGAAATCATAACCTTTGGCCGCGACCTTCATCAGGGCGGGATTCTTTTCGGCCAAGCGTCCCTGGTCGAACTTTTCCTTGGGTGCGACATGCGGATACAGCACAGGCCATTCATTGTCGCGGAAGACTTTCAGAAGCCGCTGGATGTTTGCCATCGCGTCCCAGCCGACCTGTCCGCACGACGTCGCGAATTCCTCGACCGCTTCCCAAAAGGGTTTCGGCTCCGTGCCGATGGTTCGGTACTGAACGTCGATGATGAGCAGGCCCGGCCGTTTTCCCGGGCGCGCCTTGCGTCCGAAGCCCGCGGCCTCATAGCGGCGGATTTCCTCTTCTGGAATAAGTCCTTCCCATGGCACACTCATTTTTGAGCCCCTTCCGATTTAGTTGCATAGAGCGCTTCACGCGCGTCCCATTCCGGCTTCTTCACCGCATCCTGCCGCTGCTTGAAGCCTGCGAGAAGCTTTGAGACTTCTTGGAGTGATCCGTGATCCTTTAGCGAGCCGAGGACTGTCTGCGTCGCCAAGAGTGACGCCTGCAGCGCGGCATTGGCGTAGAGCGTGAAGGCGAACCCCATTTCCGCCAGAGCGGCCTGTCCCGGATCGGGTGTATGACCGCCGAATACGATATTTGCCACCTGAGGCGCTTTGAGCTCGCGTGCAATGCGGCCGAGTTCATCCACATTGCGTGGTGCTTCGACGAACGTCATGTCGGCACCCGCCTCCTGGTACATCTGTGCCCGTTCGATGGCTGCGTCGAGTCCCTCGACGGCGCGGGCATCCGTACGCGCGATGATTTGGAGGTTCTCGTCCTGCCGCGCGTCGAGCGCGGCCTTGATCTTCTCGATCATCTCGGCGGCTGGAATGGTGGCCTTACCTTCGAAATGGCCGCATTTCTTGGGAAAGACCTGATCCTCGATCTGCAGCGCCGAGGCTCCGGCACGTTCCAGTTGGCGTACCGTGCGGTACATGTTCATGGCATTGCCGAACCCAGTGTCGGCATCCACGATCAGCGGCCGGTCCACGGTATCGGCGATGGCGGAAACGGTCTGCACCAGTTCGGTCACTGTTCCGAGGCCGATGTCGGGTAGACCGAGTTGCATATTGGCGACACCGGCGCCGCTTACGTAGATGACCGGGAACCCGGCGTCCTCGATTGCGCGGGCGAACAGCGCGTTGGGTGCCCCGGGTACAACGATGGCGCGCCGTTCCGAGGCGAGCTGTTTGAGGGCCTTGCGTGTAGTCATTGAATTGTCCCTTGCTGTCGGGCACAGAACGACTGGCCCGCAAAATTTTCCCAAACTGTCTACAGAATTACATTACTGTCAACAGTTTTGACAAAATTCTATGGAATGCCGCGTCGTCGTCGCTTAATGTGAGGGCTGTTGGAGCAGGAAAGTCAGGGAGTTGATTTATGTCGGAAGGTAAGCGAGACACAGATAGCGCGACGGGGCAGTCACCGGATGGATTGCTGCCGCGCCTGCTCGAGACGATTTCGTCAGGGCATTTCGCGCCCGGCCAGAGGATTAGCGAGTCGGAGCTCGCGCGTCAGCTCGGTGTCAGCCGCGGACCGATTCGCGAGGCGCTCGGGAGGCTGGAGGGTCGCGTGGTCGAGCGTCGTCCAAACCTCGGTGTGAGGCTGATCGAGATGGATCGGGAGAAGCTGGAAGAGTTGTTCCGCGTGCGCGAGGCCTTGGAGGGTATGGCGGCAAGGCTGGCTGCAGAGAACTCCACAAACACAGATCTTCAGCGACTTACAGGGTTGCTCGAGCAGCATGAGCGGGTGATCCAGGGGGATGCGCAGGGAGGCTATCTTCAGGGAATTGGGGATGAAGATTTTCACGTATCCATCGTGAGTGCGTCGGGCTGCGGAACGCTCAAGCGTATCCTCATGGACGAGGTCTATTTTCAGCTTCGCCTTCATCGCAGGCGATCAGGCACCCAGCCGGGGCGTGCGCGCGCAGCCTTGAGTGAGCACCGCGCCATCGTGGATGCCTTGTATGCACGCAACCCGGAGCGCGCCGAGATCGCCATGCGGGAGCACTTGCGCAGCGCCCGATTCAGTGCGCTCGGGGCGCTGGAAGAGTGACGACAGTTCTAAAATTTAAGCAAGTGCTCCGGTGATTTTGGATAGATTAGAGTGCAAAGATTAATTTTTTGGACCTTTAAGGGAGAAGATTTATCAAAAGTGTTGACAGTTTGTGATTTGCATGTGTGTTTTGTGCACATGTCAGCGCATGGCGCGACCAAGAAACCAGGAGAGGTTAATCATGAATAAGAAATTCGCATTTTTAGCGGCGCTCTTTCTGTCTACACTAATGCCCACGGTAGGATCCGCTCAGGCCCCCGGTGTGACCGAAGACACGATCAAGATCGGGACCTACGGCCCGATTACGGGCCCCTATTTCGCCTTCGGCCGCCTTACGATGAACGGCATGGAGGCCCTGTTTGCTGACGTGAATGAAGCTGGCGGCATCAACGGCCGTCAAATCGAACTGGTGCGCGTCGATGACCAGTGCGACCCGGCTGGGGCCATTTCCGCCGTGCGGCGGTTGATATTCAACGAAGAAGTCTTCGCCATTGTCGGCGGATCGTGCTCCAACGGCGTGCTTGCAGCGAAAGAGGACATTGTCGAGTCTGGGATTCCCTACATCAACTTCGCGGCCGCTTCGAACAAGATTTCGGCGCCGAAAGAAGACAACATCTTCACGTCGATGCTGACCTCGAATCTCGAAAGCGCGCTGCAGGCCCAATACCTGGCTGATGTCGGCGCGACCTCTGTCGCGGTCGTCGCCCAGCATGATGCATGGGGTCGTGACCGTCATGAGACGCTGATCCCTGCTCTTGAGGAGAAGGGTATCGAGGTCGTCGCTGACGAGGAATTGTCGATGGAAAGCAACGACGCAACAGCTCAGGTCCTGCGCATTCAGAGTGCCCAGCCCGATGCGGTCGTGCTCCTCAGCTATCCCAAACCGGCATCGATCTTCCTTCGGGATTCGGCGCGCCTTGGGTTCAGTAGCACATTCATTGGAACCTCGGTGATTCCCGACCCGGTCGCCTTCTACGAGCAAGTTGCAGTGCCTGGCGCCACGGACAACTTCGTAACCATCTCCCCGAGCCGCCATCCGGTAGACAGCGAGGAGGCCGCGGAGTGGCGTGAAAAGCTCGTTTCGGCTTTCCCGGACGACACTCCGCATTCCTATAACCTTTACGGAATTACCGCCGGTGAACTGACCGTGGCCGCGCTGGAGGCCGCCGGCGAAGACCTGACCCGCGAAAGCTTTATCGCGGCGCTCGACCAAGTGAACGCGCTTGAAACAACATTTGGGCCGGGGGCGCTTGACTGCTCCACGCACCAGTGCCTGCAATCAGCAGCCTGGATCAAGCGCAACAGTGATGGCGTCGCTGAGGTCGTAGGTACGTCCGAACTGGACTGACCCGCGGTGCGACCCGAACAATAAGGAAAAGGAACTCCAATGCTGTCCGTCCTACTCACCAGCGGAATCGCAAACGGTCTGCTCTATGGTTTGATCGCGCTCGGCGTAGTCGTGCTGTCAAAGGCAGCCAATGCCGTCAACTTTTCGCAGGGAGACCTTATGGCTGTAGGCGGCTTTGTCTCCTATTCCGTAATAAGCGCGGCGGGTCTTGGCCCCGCCGCTGCAATCGTCGCCGTGCTCGTGGTATCCGTGGTCGCCGGGATTGCGAGCTTCCTAATTCTGCGTCCCTTGATGAAGACCGAGCACGTGATGAGCCTGCTGATCGCTACCATCGGCCTGTCTTTTCTGGTCAAGGGGCTGATCCGCCTGATCTGGGGCGGGCAGGGTGACTATCTCGCCGTGCCACCCCTGGTGCAGGGGCCGCCGCTCATCCTTTTCGGTGGGAATGTGATCATTCCGCTGCAGTATCTCGTGATGATGGCCGGTGCCGCAGTCATCATTCTGTTGTTCGCAGCTTTCTTCCGCTTTACCCGCCTTGGCTTGTTCATGCGGTCCGTTGCGGATAATCCGCGTGCCGCGCAGATAGTCGGTATCCCCACGCAGTTGGTGCTATGTTCCGCAATGGTGCTGAGCATCACGGTGACCGCAATCGCGGGCTTCCTTCTCGCACCGGCCACACTTATCTTCCCGGATATGGGCTTCGCGCTGTTCCTGAAAGGGTTCGCAGCTGCCATCATTGGCGGGATCAACAGCCTGCCGGGCGCAATCGTTGGAGGCATCCTTCTGGGCGTCTGCGAGGTGATGGTGTCCGGTTACGTGTCGTCGAGCGCGCAAGAGCTGTCGGCTTTCGTCCTGATTTTCGTCGCACTCATCTTCTTCCCGCGCGGTATCTTCGGCGCGCGCAAGACGCGGAGCGTATAATGCCGGAAAAAATAATGAAACACGCCAAGGGCTGGCTGAACTCGCCAGTCCTGCCAATCCTGATCGCGGTGCTGGTGGGGGCGTTCGGTCTCACATTGAACCCCTACACGCTGTTCCTGCTGACACGGATCGTCATATTCGTGATGCTCATTGTCGGTCTGAACATCATGCTTGGTTACTCCGGCCAGTTCACCTTCGCCCATGCGGCGCTCTTCGGGGTCGGCGCCTATACCACAGGCCTTCTCCAGGTTCACCTTGGCCTGCCCTTCGTGCCGTCGATCATGCTCGCTGTGGTGCTGGTAACCGCGGCGGGGACGCTGCTGGCTCTACCTGCGCTGCGGATCTCGGGCATTCACTTGGCTATCGCGACACTCGCCGTGGCACAGGCCGTTACCTGGGTGCTCGTCAACTGGACCGACGTCACCTTCGGCGCTGGCGGTTTTCGGGCCCCTTCGCTTCGCATGTTCGGAATGGACAAGACGCAAACCATCTTTGTCGTCTCGCTTGTCCTGACGACGGCCGTGTACCTGCTGGTCCGCCAGCTTTTGACAACCAGTTTCGGCCGCCGGTTCATTGCGATCCGGGATAACCAGGTCGCTGCGGCAGCCAACGGCGTACACGTCACGCGCGTCAAGGCCCAGGCGTTCGCAATCAGCGCGGCTATCGCAGGGCTTTCGGGCGGGCTCTACTCGTCGTTGCTCGGGTTCGTGGCGCCGGAGAGTTTCAATCTCGAACAAATGATCCTGATGAAGATCATGGTGGTGGTCGGCGGCATCGGCACGATGCTTGGTTCTGTCATCGGCCCGATCGTGGTGCTGACGCTTCAGGAATGGCTGCGGGACAGTGAGGGCTGGCTCGAGATAATATTCGGGGGAATGCTTGTGGCTTTCGTGCTTTTCCTGCCGCGCGGGCTTGCACCGCTAATCCTGAACGCGATCACCGGCAAGTTCCGCTCACAGAGTGTCGACGACGCGCCCCAGACGGGTCAGTCGCTCAACGCGGCGCCCAGCGAAAATCGAAAAGACGAGGAGGCGGTCTGACATGCTCGATGTTAAGGATGTATCACTTAGTTTCGCGGGCAATCAGGTGCTCAATGGAGTGGACTTCTCTGTTCAGCGCGGTGAGGTTCTTGGCCTGATCGGCCCGAACGGCGCTGGCAAAACGTCGATCATGAATGTCATAACCGGCATTCACCGGCCCAAGGAAGGTGGGGTCCGGTTCGGAGATACCAGCATTTCCCGCCTGCCGCCCCACCAGATCGCTTCCATGGGCTTGCGGCGGACTTTCCAGACCAGTCTGCTTTGCAATGGTCTGAGTGTTGTCGAGAACGTCATGCTGGGGCTCGAGCCGCAGAATTCTTACAATATATGGTCGGCCTTGGTCGCCGGAAAGACGGCCCGGGCTTGGGAAAACGAGGCGCGCGAACGGTCTATGGAGATGCTGGAGTGGATGGGTATGGCACGGTTCGCGGACCGACCCGGTCAGAGCTTGTCTTTCGGCCAACAGCGTCTGGTCGAAATCTCGCGTGCCATGGTGAGTCATCCGGATGTCCTGCTGCTTGACGAACCCGCCGTCGGCCTTACTGCTCCGCGGGTCGAGGAACTGGCCGAAAAAATAAAAAGCATTCGGGACAATTTCGGCACCTCCATCCTGCTGATTGAGCACGTGATGCAACTGGTGCTCTCCGCCTGCGACAGGGTGGTCGTCATGGCGACCGGTACGGTAATCGCCGACGGCCCACCGGAAGAGGTGACGCGTGATCCGGCAGTCATCGAAAGTTACTTGGGGCGAGGGTACTATGTTGAAAGCTGAATCCATAGAAGTCTGGCGTGGTCAGACTCAAGTTCTCAAAGACCTGAGCCTGGAATTGACATCCGGCGCCATTACCGCGCTTCTGGGCGGCAACGGATCGGGGAAATCCACAACCCTTTACGCTTTGTCGGGGCTTGTACCGCTGAAGTCGGGGCGGATCTGGTCGGGTGACACGCAACTTACGGGCGTTGGCCCGCGCCGCGCCGTTGCTGCCGGCATTGCCCATGTGCCCCAGGGCCGCGAGGTTTTTCCCACCATGAGCGTACGAGACAACCTTTTGGCCGGTGCCGCGACGGTCAAGAGCCGCAAGCTCCGGGCTGAACGGATGGATCGCGTGATGGAGACCTATCCAATGCTGCGCGACAAGCTTCATGTCGCGGCTTCCTCGCTGTCTGGCGGAGAGCAGCAGCAGGTCGCGATTGGCCGCGCCCTGATGACCGATCCCAAAGTGATAATGATGGACGAACCCTCGGCCGGATTGTCGCCTTCCATGGTCGACACTTTGATCGACACGATCCGCCGCCTCGGAGATCAGGGGCTGACCGTTCTGTTGGTCGAACAGAATGTGGGCGTTGCGGTGAATGTGGCGGCCGAGGCCATCGTCCTGCAGGCTGGCAAGATCGCCATGCACCGGCCGGCGGCCGAACTGTTGCGCGATAAATCGGTGCTTGCCGCCTACTTGGGGCACTGAGATGGAGGCGAACTATTCAGGCATGCGTGTCGCGATCAGCGGGGCCGGAGGCGATCTCGGTCAGGCATCGGCGGAAGCGTTTGCCGCGGCCGGGGCTGAACTTGTTCTCGTCGACCGGGATCCGCGTCGCCTCAAGGCGACGGCAGAGAGGTTCGGAGCGGTTCATCACGTGTGCGACCAGTCGGACCGGTCTGCCGTGGCTCGAACCTGTGAGGCCATCGGAGCGGTTGATGTTTTCGTGAACAACGCGGGCATAATGGTGCGGAAAAACCTTCTCGATCACACCGATGACGAGATCGATGCCGTTCTCAACGTCAATCTTCGCGGGTCGATCCTTATGGCGCTTGGCATGGCCCGGCAGATGCGCTCAAACAAGGGCCGCCGCGGGGGAGTTATCTGCAACCTCGCCACGCAGCATGCGTTTGCTGGCGGAGGCGGGCGCGGCATTTACGCCGCCTCGAAAGCTGGCATCGTTCAATTCACGAAAGCGGCCGGAGCAGAACTCGCGCTTGAGGGTATTCGCGTCTTCGCCATCGCGCCGGGGCCGGTTGCCAATGCGATGACCGCACAAGCGCGGGAAAGCGCCAGCTATCGCGATGCCGTGATTTCGCGGATGCCGATCGCGCGGTTCCTTGAAAGCGGGGAAATCGCGGATTTGATCGTACAACTCTCACACCCCGACATGACCGCCGTGGTCGGCACCACGGTGCTTGCTGATGGCGGGGGAATTCTGACCTGACCGAGGAAAGCTGAGCCATGGCACTCGAAAACCGATACCCGAACGTGTTTCAGCCGATCGCAATCGGCGGCGTCGAAATTCGCAATCGGATCTTCCTGCCTGCGCATACGACCAATTTCGCCGAGAACTTCCTGCCGACCGACCGCCATGTAAACTACTTGCGCGAACGGGCGGAAGGCGGTGTCGGGCTGCTGTTCATGGACCCGCTGCGAGTACACCCTACCGCACTTGGCAGGGCCGCCGGGCTCGCCGGGGCTTCGCAGGAAAGCCTACCCAAGCTCCGGGACATCACCGCGATGATCCGGGGTCTCGGGGCCCGCATGTTTACCCAGATCACCCATACCGGGCGTCACAGCGACAATTTCACCGACCGTTTGCCTGCATGGGGGCCGTCACCCACGCCCTGGACCACTTCGGGTGAACTGCCTCACCAAATGACTGAACGCGAAATGGCCGAGGTCAGGGATTGCTACGCCACGACTGCGCTGTTTTCGATCGATGCCGGGTTCGAGGGAATGGAAATCCACTTCGGACACGGCCACCTCCTGCACCAGTTCCTATCTCCCGCCTGCAATTCGCGCTACGACGGTTATGGTGGCAGCTTCGAGAACCGCTGCCGGTATCCCTTCGAGGTGCTCGACCACGTGCTGAAGGCGGTGGACGGCCAAGTGCCTGTTGGTGTTCGAGTCTCCGTCGAGGATCTGATGGCGGGGGGCTGCAGCAACGAAGAGGTGACGCGGATCATCGAGCGCGTTGCGAGAACGCCGGGTGTGGCCTTCATTCATGCCTCTGTCGCGGCATATCATTGGCCAAGTATCGGCCACCACGTGTCCGACATGAGCTATCCGCCCCACCCGTTCTTGGCGCGCACACTGGAGATCGCTCAGTTCACCGGTGATGTTCCTTTGCTTGCGGTCAATCGCTATCGCACATTGTCGCATGCGGAAACGGCCCTTCAGACCGGCGCAATCCATATGGTGGGCATGAACCGTGCACACATGGCGGATCCGTATCTTATCTCCAAGACGGCAGCGGGGGATGAAGCCTCGGTACGGCCTTGTATTTCCTCCAATCATTGTATCGGGCAGATCGCTCTGCATCGTCCCATCTCCTGCATGATGAACCCGCGCGTGGGCAAGGAAGGCCAATGGCACGAAACCATCGAGCCTTCGCGCGACCCCCGGCGTGTCCTTGTCATCGGGGGAGGGCCGGGTGGCATGGAGGCTGCCCGGGTGGCGGCCTCGCGCGGTCACGACACGACACTATGGGAGGCATCGGACAAGCTGGGCGGAAAGCTCCTGCTTGGCGCAAAGGGTCATCGCAGGGGCGACCTGAACGAGATGCGGACTTATCTTTTGAACCAGGTTGAAGCAGCCGGAGTCCACATCGAAACTGGCCGGACTGCCACGGCCAAGGATGTTGCGGCTTTCGGACCGGACCATGTCGTTCTGGCCTCCGGAGCGGTGCCGTCGACCCACCCCCCTGGGCTGGACCGGAGTATCGAGGATGCGATGGAAGACGAAGCCGGGAACTGGACCGGACGCAAGATCTTGATTGTCGATGTCTCGGGTTCCTGGGCCTCGCTATCGGCGGCCGAAACACTTGCCGCACGTGGCGCCGAGGTCATGGTGTCATGCTCGCCAGACAGCCCTTTCTGGGACGTGAATATTTACTCGCGCATGATAGCGATGGAGCGGTTGTCCGAACTGGGCGTCCGCCTGCGTCCAGGGCTTTCTCTGAAGGGGCACGACAACCAGAGCCTTGTCTTTACCAACAAGTTTACCGGGGAAACGGAGACTTATCCTTACGACGAGGCGCTTTTCGCTTCTCGGGGGAAATCCGCCTTCACACTGCAATCCAACATCGAGGCGCTCGAATTGCCGCTCTCGGTGGTGGGCGATGCGCTTGCGCCGCATTCGCTTTTCGAAGCGATGCACGATGCGCAAGCGGCCGCCCGAATGATCTGATCTGAACTTAGGAAGGAGTTAAGATGTCCACTCTCTACACCACCAAGGCAACTGCGTTTAACGGACGTGACGGCCGAGTTACGACTGAAGATGGCGCTGTCGACCTGGCGCTGGTGCGTCCTCCGGAACTTGGAGGCAAGGGCGACGCCGGCACCAACCCTGAACAGCTCTTTGCCTGCGGTTACGCGGCCTGCTTCGGTGCCACTTTGCAAGCGCTCTCCCGACCTCGCAAACTGTCCCCCAGCCGCAATGAGGTGAAGGCCGAAATTGGATTGGTGAAACGAACCGAGGGAGGTTTTGTTCTGTCTGCAAAGCTTCAGGTGATATTGGCCGGCATATCACAGAATGAGGCGGAGGAACTTGTTGAGGAAGCGCATCGGACCTGCCCTTACTCGAACTCGATCCGCCAAACGATCGATGTTGAAATCGAGACCATTGTAGCCTGATTGGCGGGGTTCGTGCGAGATTGTTCAAATGCCTCTGGTATGTTTGGGGTATCCGTCTGGCCGGAACATCCAGTCCTCAAAAAGAATTGATCCGAGCAAGATTTTATCTTTCACTTGTCCCGGTTCGGTGTCCTCGCCGGAATGCATCGGATAGCAGTGGCTGTTCCACATAAAATTCAAAGCATGCCCGGGACATATCTCTCCCGGGCATGCTTTATTTCCGGACGGTGACCAATGCGCCGAATTTTACCGGCTCGCCAACATCTTCGCGGAAGTTCCATCCATGTTGGAGAAGGCGGTTTCGACAGAATACGTGCGCGTGATCGCGTCATCTCGACTTCGGACAATGGTGAAGGAAACCTTGCCTGCACTGCCGGAGAGGTGCGGCAGTCGGACGTAGTCAACAGCTGATAGACCGCCGTCTGCTGATGAAAGTGTTTGGGATGAGGGGAGCGAGTGTTTCATCGCAAGGAACTGGTTCCCTGCGAGCCAGCCCGGAAATTCGCGCCCGCACGAATTGACCGGTCGTCACTTCGTTCAGGCTACCAGAGCCTTACGCCTGCGTAGGAATTTCCGCTTGAGATGGTGGGCACCTAAATTCTTCGATGGCCGTGGAATGTTTGAGGCCGGTCCGATGTCCGTTGACAAATCGTTGCCGAGCGGCGGGGAATTTTATGGCGACGCCGGGAAACATATTCAGCTTCCGGCATGTTTTGTTGGCAATCAAGAATTGGCGTTTTTCGCCTTGTTTCTCGGTTCCTGTCCCTCTAAACGGGTCGGCGGAGACGTGGCCGAGTGGTCGAAGGCGCTCCCCTGCTAAGGGAGTAGGCCCGGAAGGGTCTCGAGGGTTCGAATCCCTTCGTCTCCGCCATTTGCCATAAGCCATTGAAGAGTAAGGGTGTACCCGCATGTGGCACACCCTACCGCGTGGTGCATGTCGTACCACAAGGAGCAATCGGCCAACGTGTCAGGCAGCGAGGCGTCTGGCATGCAGTACCTCTTCAAGCCGAGAGATAAGGGCTACTCGCTCCGTATGCCTACGCCGAGTGTCCTTGTCGGGACCGAGAACCCATGAACCGGGACGCCGTTCGGGATCGAGATTAAGCTCGGACTGGACACGCGCCACCACGCGGAAATGGTTCGGATACGAGATGTTCGTGTTGGTCGGATACGGCAACTCGAGGCGGATGCGCGGCCAGTAAAGGGCAACGCAGTGTGGGCAGAATCATCGACTTGCCTTTTCAGCAAGCTGTTGAGGCGACAATGCTCCAATGCACCTTTAGCGAAGACGGTTTTCTTCACTGAACAGCTCATGCAAGACCCGCTCGTAAAAGCGTTTCTCTGACGGCTGGTGCGCGCCTTGTGACTGCCCGACGCTTGCTTTGCCGGGACGTTCGTCGCAGCTTTGAAGTTCCTCTTCGAGTTGCTGAACTGCCGTCACGGATTTTTCAATTGCGCCTTTGGTTCCCGTCCGAGACAACAGACGCGTCGATACAGGGTTGCTGAGCAGCACCTCTATGCGATCGTCGTCGATGTAGCTACGGATCCGGGCCCCGAATAGTTCTCCGAGGTTCTTTGCTCTCAACAAGTTGGCGGAAGATTTGGTGCTATGGACCAGGATCACGAATATCCCGCTGCCACGATAGGAAAAGACGCATTCAAATTCCTCTGTGGCGCGATGGATGGAATAGGCCATGCTTTGGATCGCTTCACGAAACTTTGTGCTGCCAGCAAGATCGTAGAACAGCCTCGCGTCGTGCAACATCACCGAAACGGCGTAGGATCCGAAGATCTTCGCGCGCGCCAAATGGGACACGTAATTTTCAAACTCGATGTAGCGCAAGAAGGAGTCCACGTCGCCAATCGAAATAGGGTCATCGAAACTGAACTGATGAACCTTGGCGGTCTTGAGCTTCAGCTTACTCAGGGTTTCCGTGCTTTTCTCGGCCGCTCGTCGCGCCTGGACAAGCTCGTGCGCGCATTTGATGCGGCTGCGCAGTTCATGGAAATCGAATGGCTTATTGATGAAATCGGACGCGCCAGCGCGAAATGCGGCGTCAATGTATTCTCGATCCCTCATGGCCGTCAGCATTAACACGGGCGTTTCCGCGTATTCCGGCAAGGCACGCAAATCGGCGAGCAGTTCGATGCCGTCGATGTCGGGCATTTGGATGTCCAGAAGCACGCAATCGAAGGGCACGTCTTCATCCAGGATGATCTCGAATGCGTCCGCGGCAGAGCTTGCGGTCAGAACGTCATAGTCTTCCAGCGTCTCGAGCGCGGTTTTGACCAATTCCAGAATGCTGGGTTCGTCGTCGACGACGAGGACGCGAAATGCTGGCTCTTCATCGGCCATCTTGTGCAGCCGTCGCTGAAAAGCGTCTTTGTCGTGATCTGAGATTGACATGTTCCATGCTCGCTGGGTTGGGATCTGCACGACCACCTTCCTCAATCAATTTGATCAATTTGAGGCATAAACACCAAAAAATATAGACTATTGTGCCAGAATTATGATGCCAGACTGGCCCGTATCTGATGCCGGGTCGGCAATTATGACAAGGCGTGGTGCCCAACGCGCCTATACCGCGGGACCTTTTGCAGAGGATGTGTGTGGCGTATTTGTGGCTGATATTTTAAAGCTTTGATCTTTACGCAGCAAGCTTGGGATCTGGCTTGCGCAACCTCAGGTTTCGTTGCGGCGGATTGCAACGGATGCTTAGCGTTCTGACGCTTGGAAAACCTGACGCCATGCGCTGATGGCCTTGAAAACGCCGGAGTTCGAAAACGCTGCGAAAACCCGGTCGTTGCCGTCCTCTGCAACCAAGACCTGGACGTCCTGCGTGATCGCGAAAGCCGAGCAGGATGGGCACGCCGTATCAATGCGGCAGGCAATTTTTCGACTTTCGGCTTTCGACAAGACGATGTCTCGAAGCGACTGCAGCCGTTTCGTGAGCTCGCCGTCAGACCCATGTGTCAATATCCGACCATTGCTTTCCTGGTAGATCCACCCCAAGCACTGCGAGTGTGACAACTTGAGAAAGGTCTTCAGCCGGTTTTCGAAACCTGGTTGATGGCCGAATTGGCTCATGTGCGTTGCGGTACAGGTCGTGCCTTGTGTCATTATGGCTGGCGCCCGTCCGGCAAGGCGCAAGCGCATCGGGCCGGATCGAAGGAACAAGGCTTTGATCGCCTTTGCGTATTCTCGCGCGACGGCGTCCGCGTCGCGATATCGCTCATTGTCGGGTTCGAACTTATTCTCGCCGATTTTCAATTCGATCAAGCGTCGATTGGAGACCACGATTGTTGCTTCCGTCCCCTTATCGGAACACAGGGCAAACGTGCGCGGCAACACCGTTTCATCGATTTCCTGCGTAAGACGGCTGATCAACCCGGCAAAGTCCCTCGCAGGCATATCTTCGCTTCCGCTTAATGCTTCGCTCGGTGCCATCACACGGTCAAGCATGCCGCGCAGTAGGTGCGCGGTCGCATTGTCATTCATCGTAGACGCGGTTTTCGAATGTCTTTTCACGTCGCCCCCGCCATGTCAGCCAGGATTTTCTGAGCTGACCGAGTGGCAAGCGGAACATCCGACAGGTCATCGCAAATGCAACACACAACATCCGGATTGCCCGCTTGGTATCGCACGAATACCCGGAGTTCATCCGGCATGGCCAGAACCACGAGATCATTGTCGCCTGACATAAGGTCAGACATTTCGAAATTCGCCGATGCCTGGCGCAGCACTTCGTCCAGGTACTCTTGCTTGTACAGGTCGGACGCACTTGTGCGCAGGGCGAGTCCCGTCGAGATGTCGCCGAACGAGGCAAGGGTGCAGCTTGGCACCGTCTGCCTCAGTTCATCGAGGCGCTCCGAAAGGGACATCGAGGGATCCATGGGACGCAGGTCTGCTAGCCGTTTGCCATCCGGGCCTTGACCGGCCTTTCGGTCCGACCGCGCATCTGGGTCAGGACACGCACACGCTTGGGAACAATACTTGCCGTCTGGTCTGCGGCGGCCGGGAAAGCGGCTGCTTCTTTGCCATCGTCATCAGACGGTGTCTCTGCAGCTTTTTCATCGGATGCGAAAGCTTCAGCAGGCATGTCGTCCGAGTGAAGTGACGCCGGTTCGGCAAATGACACCGCGGAGGTCTTCATCAGGTTTTCGACCAGATCATTGATGAAATCCGCGGCCCCGCTGGCGCGCCACTTCGCCTCGTCCTCTCCGGCGGCAATAGCCTCGGTGATTGAGATGGGGAACGTTCCGCGGAACAGCCCCTGCGTTTCCTTGCGCACGCGGGTCATCACGCGATTGAGGTCCCTTTCGGAATGGAACTTGTCGACCTGGGTCACCAGAAGATAGTTCTCTCCGTTGGTGCGTTCCGAAATCTGTTGCCACGTGGCGGCTTCCGATTGCCGCCAGGCTTGCGTCGCTTGCGTGCACCACACGACACTATCAACCTCGTCCATGACAGACATCCAGACATCCGACGACATGCTCGGATCCGAGATCCCGGGCATGTCGATCAGGTCGCAGATTTCCAGCGTATCGCAGGGCTTGTAGAGCCGGATCAGGCGCGTCTCTTCCAGTCTAACCTGTTCGATCTCGTCGATGTCGATACGCGTCTCGACCCCATCGTGCCCCACCGCATAGGCGGCCTCTTCGCCATGGCTGATAAGAACGGGGGGCAGACGCGTCGCCGTGATCTTGATCGGCAGGGGGTTCTCGCCGAGAAAGAGCTTGATCAAGGTGCTCTTGCCGGCGCTGAACTCGCCCATCAGGGCCAGACGGGTTTTGCGGGGCGTCCCGCCAGATGCATCATGGGTCACCGGTGTCTCCTTCGTCATGTCGCGTAGCGCCGGAACGTCTCGAGCGTGTCCTCGAGCTGTCGTTCGCGGTTTTCATTTTCGGATGCGTCGAACAGGCTTTTGGCATTGCCTTGGCGTTCTGCGTCAGAGGTCAGGCTGATCAGGATGCTTCTCTGCTCTTCCAGGAAATGCTCCAACTCTCCGAGCAATTCCGCCTGAATATCAGCGGTTTGCACGTCCTTCATCTGGACCATGAAGTCTTCGGTTTCGGCGCTGATGAGATCGCCGAACTTCTTTGCGAAGGCCTTGTAACCACGCATCCTGCGCCACCAAAGCGACCACCAGCTATCGTTGAAATCCAGCGCGATCGTCTGGCTGAGCGAGACGGGTGCGGGCACCTGGGGGACGTCCGGCACGGCAAGCTGGATGCCTTCCACGGCCGGGCCAAAGCCACGGAACAAGAGCTCCGCGGTCTCGGTCACGGCTTGTTCGTAAATTGCCTTTGCGGATTTGCGTGCCTGGTTGCCCACGGCGGAATAGGCCGATCGCAGCAGCACGCGAAGTCCGGTTGGATCGTATTCCCAGACATGTTCGTCGCCGTAATTTTCAAGGTGGCCAAGCAAGGAGTGTGTTGCGCGTTCAACGAAATTCGCATGGGCACGATCGGCGCGGATCCTGTAATCGTCGAAGATGCGTGACAGCTGCGACTCAAGCGTTGCGACAGTGTCTTCTGCCATGCGCTCGAACGCTGCCAGTATCTGTTCCGAGCTCAGGTCGCTGGCGACGCGCTCACCTTCGACCCGGACCGTCCGGACCGCCTGTTGCGACGTTGCGATCGTGGTTGCGGAGGAGGCAACGCGTTTGAGGAACGGCGCGCCGAGACTGGTTACGATCTGGTCGGACACCGCTTCCATCAGTTGCGGCAGGCCCGACATTTCCCAGATCACGCCCACGGGTGTGTTGCGGGTGAACTTTTCGCCCAGCACAGCCCTGCAGAACGAGACGAGAGCATCTGCACTGGCCTTGTGCATGGACTGCAACTCGCCCGTAAGAACCATGTTTGCCCAGTAGGCGCTTCCGAACACAAGCTGCGCGTCCTCAGGACCGCCATTGAGCTTGAGCGTTGCGCGGATACTGTCCTCGATCTCGGACATCTGGTTCGCCGGATCCGAAAGCTCGTCGATCCGGTTGACGAAAATTATCACGTCGCGCGATTTCAGGTTCGAGATCATGCGCAGAAGCGCCATGTCCACCGACGTCAGGGCTTGCGTGGCCGACAGGACAACGATGCAGACACGGCTGTCGCGCAACGCCTGGATCGTGACCAGCTCGCGGACCATGAATGTATCGTTCACGCCGGGCGTGTCCCGAAGACACATGCGGAACGGAACGCTCTGACAATTCAGAAAGAGCTCGGCAGAACGCGTGATATCGGCAAATCGCCCTTGGTCGTCAGAAATCGCGTCTTGCGCATCCACGTCGAAATCGTCGCCGAGGCAGATGTAGCGTTCGAGCAAGTTCTTGTCGAAATAGCTGTATTCGTGCTCCTGCCCCATGAGCAGCTCGAAATTCCGACCAAGACGCGCCTTCGACATCGCGCGCATCCGCTCGATTTGCTCCTGAATCTTTGCGAGTTCGCTGTCTGCTCCGGCACGGTCTGCCAATTCACCGATGCGCCCGCCCTTGGTGGTCAGTCGTGCCCATTCGTCTTCGGTCATGAAGCGGAACCGGGCGCCTTTCTCGGCGCGTTCTTTTGCCGGGGTCAGATGCAGGGATGTCACCACGGACGTCCACGGGTTGACGTCGGATGGCAAGAGGTCGGACCAACCGGCAATCGCGTTGATCAATGCTGTCTTGCCGGCCTTGACCTGTCCGAGAACGGTCACGCGAGGCTCGAACGTGGCCAGTTCGTTCTTCAGGCGATCAATCGGTTTCCGGCTTTCCTCGCCCACGAGTTCGCCAAGCGCGTCGATGGCGTCTTCAAGTGCCTCGGTGTCCTGGGCGAAATCCGCGAGTTTTTCCATGCCAGCCCGCAGGTTGGACGGGCCTGACGAGGCCCGAATTTCTGTCGCAGTATCAAACTTCGCTTCGATGTTCATAAAGGCACCTGTTGTTCGCGCAGTCGCGGCATGGTCTATGTGTTGTCCTGCTCGGCGCTCGCGCTTGGGTAAAAACTGCCCAAGAATTGTGGTCATAGTTGGACGTGTGTGCGAGAAAACATTGGCTCTCGCTAACTTCCGGCAGCCATTTTTCCCGCCAGTTCCTTGCGCAGTTGAAGCACCAGCGCGACGGCATCGACGGCTGCGTCTTCGCCCCGTTCAAGTTGAAAGAGCATCAGCATTTCCTCGCCATCCTGCAGATCACCCTGCAGCGCATCCGTCGCGGCGTTACCTGTTCCCGATCCCATGAGGTTGCTTACGGAACGGATCGCGTCGCTGCAGCAGTCGATTATTTTCGTGCTGTCAACATCTTCGCTTTCATCGAGCGCATCGAACATCTTGCCCGCGTGGCGCTGCAGCACATCCACGGCCTCGGACAAAAGACCGATCGTTGTTTCATCACGCGCCTCGTCATCACGAGGTGCTTCACTCCGGAGATCCTGCGAAACGTCTGTCTCGGTCTCGCCCACAGGCGTTGGCGTTGCTTTAGGGGCCACGGGACGTTGTTCTGCGTCCGGCGGCATTTTGAGCGCGAGACGATCGAGGAAGACCCGCGCCTGGTCGATGTCGGCGGTCCTGCCGTGTCGGATGTGCCGAGAGACCAGTTGCATCAGGCTCTTGCCCCCACTGGCCGCCCACAACGGGTCATTGACGTGTTCTGCGCCGGTCTGCGCGGTGACGCCCTGAATGGTTGCAACCGGGAACATCCCGAGGAACTCGTTGCTGACGATGGGCTCCAGCCGCGCGATGTTGTCGTTCAACACATCGCGCATCAGCAGCTGATCCGCCTTTGTCAGGGCAAGAACACTGTGATCCTTGATGTGATCCGGAACCGCGGACCAGAGCCTCTGTTCTTCCTGGGTGAAATCCTGACTGCACCAGATAACGAGGTCAGCGCGCGAAATCACGGCTTCAAGCGCGCTCTGACGTTCCTCCTCCGTGCCGTCCAGACCGATTTCAATGTAGTCCTGCTGAATAAGGTTCGGATCGGGCAGTTCCTGGCGGACGCGCAAGGCGTCCGTGGGTATCTCGCACTGCTTCAGGAACCCCCGCACCATCGACACCGAGCCGTCCGCGCGTTCGATCAGGGCCTGTTCTGTGTCGCCGTACGAAAGTTCGAAGACCGGGACCGTTTGATCGTGTCCGACATCGGGATGTGCCGACATCATTTCAAGCAGCTTGGTTTTTCCGCTTCCCGCGAAACCGGTTACGACAACCTGCACCGGCCTGGTCAGGAGCGACAGAAGCCGCGCACCGCACCGCGCATAGGGTGGTGGCAGATTGCCACGGTCAAGCACGCGTCCAAGACGATCAATGACGGGGTCCAACTGCTCGGCGGTGTTCATTTTTTCTCCGATCTGCCTTACCCGGCCGCGGACTTGGATCGCCTTACGCGAGCCAAGATCGTAAGCGTTTCCGTTCTGCCGTTATCGAGGCGTTCGACGGTTTCATGCACGTCCGCAGGTTCTGCGAAGGCACCTTTCTTCAGCACTTTCACGACGCAGATTGCCAGATTGTCCTGTGCGGGATCATCCAGGTTCTTGATCTCTTCGGCCAATACGGCGCTGATCCTTTCGGCAGAGTTCTTGTGCTGGAACCTCAGCAAGCTTTCGATCTGTTCTTCCGAGATGAACTGGAGCCCATCACTCGCCGAGATCAGGATATCATCCTCGAAGAGCGTGAAAGCTACGTCGGGGCAGTCTATCTGATTGATGTCCTTGCCAATCAGAACCGACGTCAGACAGCTTTGGTCAGGGTGCTGCAGCGCGTCCTCGCGGTTCATGAGCCCGGACCCGACAAGATATTCGACCTGCGATGATAGCGCGTGGTTGTCGTTCAGGCGCGTCAGAGTTCCGTTGCGGAAAAGAAACAACGGAGAGTCTCCGACGGACACCCAGTACAAACGATCCTCTATGAAGATGGTCGCGAGCAGCGTTGCCCCCATGCCATGAGCCTCGGGATGGGATCGCGCGTAGAGCCCCACGCATTCATTGGCATTCAAGGCAGCCCCCTTGAGCGCGTCGCATACCCGCGACTCGAGAAGCTCCGGATCGCCGGATTGTAATTTCAGGCCGCTGAAGACCTCGGTGACGACGATCTTGCTGGCAATGTCACCAGCCTTGTGTCCGCCCATGCCATCCGCCAGAACGACAAAGCCGAATGGTTGGCCCGATAGAAAATCCGAAGCGAGTGCATCCTCTTGACGCTCGCGGCGCCCAAGCTCGGTGACCATCGCGGAGTCGTAGGTGAAATCAGCCTTGGTTTGCATAGGCCCGGCCCGCGTCTGTTTCCTGATCCCAGGAAAAGTCCTGGCAGCAGAGAGGCACAAACCGCAGCGACGTTTCGCCGATCATGATCGTGTCACCCGCCGCCAGTTCCTCGGTGCTCAAGACAGGTCTGTCATTCCGGCGAACGATGTTCGCCTTGCCGCCGTGTCCGATGAAAAAGCCTTTGTGCCGGGCGTCGTATGCAATCGAGGCATGGCCTGCGCGGGAAATGCTGTTGTCACCAAAGTCGAGACGCACGGTCTGATCTTCGCCCCGGCCGATCGTGCTGACACCCTGAAACAAGGTGAACGCCGATCCACGCCCGGGCCCGTCGACGACGATGAGCCAGCCGACGGGGAATGACGTGTAGGGCGCCTCACTCGCCTTGTCGTTATCCGACATTGGGTCCGTTTCCGTCTCCATTGCCGTGTTGAACCCGAGTAGCCTTGTCTTGACGCGTCCGTGACGGCTGGCACCGCGACCAACGGCCGGTTGCGGGACCTCGACGGCCGCGCGCGGCTCGGCGGCGAGTTGCGGGGCGGGACCGGCCTGCGCCATTGGCTCGGACGGGCCGGCAGGGCGCATGGACTGTTGTGGCATCCCGGCCCTTTGATGCGGTGCCGCGTCACTGGTCTCCATGGGGCCAGGTTCTTCCGTGAATTGCCCCGCGCCGACACTGGGTTCGGCAGGAAATGACGCTTGAGTTTTCGTACCGTCATTCACGCCGATGACGTCCGACGGGTCCAGATCTTCCTTCAACAACTCATCGAGTTGATCCGACGTGGCCTGCATGAAAGACGCGTCTGCCGTCTCTTCCACCTGAACGGACATCGTCGGATCCGCGTCTGCACCATGGTCCTGTGCGGCCGTTTGGCCGGAACGCGCCTCTGCGGCAGGTGTAGTGACCCCGGAACCGAAAACGTCATCCTCGACGTCCTCATAGGTCTCGAAGGAGTCGTCGTATTCGTCGAGAAAGAGGTTCGGCTCATCGGAGTTGGCGAAGAACTTTGCGACCTCCTCGCTCATGCCTGGATCCGCATCCGTCTCGTCTTGCAGCTGCGCCGGAGTTTCAATCTGGGTGTCGGACCCGGATGCGTCGTAGCCGGTATCAGAGCGGCGACCCAAAACAGCGGCGGAAGCGGCGGAAGACATATCTGGGACGCGCGCCTCGGGTGCAGCTGTGGTTGCCATCGGCATTGCGGAAGTCGAGAGGTCCGCCTGCCGTTTCTCGCCAATGATGTCGCGAATGAATTTCATGTTTTATCCTTTCTTTTATCTACTCACGCCAACCTGCCGTTGCGTTTTTTGGCGAGTCGTCTCAAAGCGCGCAGAAGCCCGCTGCCTGTTTTCCGTCGCGTGTCCGTATCCTCGGGTAAGGCCGATTGAGCGAGTAGCGAATCCTCGCCTGACTCGGCACGAGCCTGCTTGCGGATTTTTTTGCCGTCGTTTTCTTCAAGCCAACCTTCCAGATCTTCGATCGGCTGGCCGAATATATCGACCAGCTGCGAGGCTTCTTCAGTGGCTTCTTCCACCGGTTCCACGTCTTTCTTCGAGGTCTTCGGTTTGACCTTGGTGTTGGTGTCTTGAACCAGCGACGAGATCGTCGAAGCCAGTTCGTGGTCATCTTCCAATGCGTCCTGACAGGGTGCTGCGGCCATCGTGACAGGCCGTGCGGGCGCCTCGGTTGGCTGCAAGCCGGCATTGATGTTGGTGGAGAGGTCCGGCTGTGGCTCGGTAGCCGTGCCTATTTCCAAGCTGTCCAGCCATTCCTTCGCAGACTGAAAGCGATCCTTCTGCGCCACGGAAAGCGCCTTGTCGATCGCGGACAGAAAGCCCCTGTCGAACGCCCAGTTTCCAGTCGCGAGGGGTGTGTAGGGATCCGGCAATTCCGATGTCAGCGCGGCGATCCGCTTTTGACAATCGGGCGGCGCGTTTCCGGTGATCAGGTGATAGAATGTGGCGCCGACAGAGTAGATGTCGCTTGACGGTTTCTGGTCTCCGTCCGTGTAATAGAACTCGTGCGGCGAGTACCCGTCCTTCACGGCCATCATGTGTGACAGGGCCCGGGTTTGTCGTGCTTTCTCTTCGCTTGCGGCGCCGAAATCAATCATGGTCAACTTGTTGCTCGTGTCGACCAACAGGTTGTCCGGTGATATGTCGCGATGCAGCATACCCGTCCCATGCAGGTATTCCAGCGCACTGAGCGTTTCGCGAAGAAGGCTCTCGATAAGCTCGTCGGTCATGCGTTCGGGCTCGATTTCGAGCATCGTCAGAAGGTCCATGCCGTCGACGAAATCCATCGCGATGTAGGCGGTGTTGTTCTCCTGGAAGACCTGATGAATCTTCACGATATTGGGATGTTCGAACTTGGCCATGCGCAGTGCCTCACGCAGGAAGCTGCGAATGACCTTCTGGAACTGTTGCTGAAACTCGGGCTTGTGAGGTCGCACCTCGCCGTTCACACGGCGACAGATCGTGCTGGGAAAACACTCCTTGACCACGACCACCCGATCGAGGCTGTCGCGGGCAAGATAAGTCATTCCGAATCCGCCGCCGATCAGGTGCCGCTCTATCTTGTATTGGCCGTGAAGCAAGGTCTGACCCGGCGAAAGATCATCGGATTCGCAGTGACTCAGATTGGTCGCGTTGCTTTGCACGTCAGGGCTTTCCCGGGGCTTTCGAAGACTTTGAAGAAACTCAAAACACTCGGACAGACCCGCCGAAGTTGAGCGGACATTGTGATGAAAACATGGCGGTAGTCGTCCAAAGACTTGGCATTACGAAGAAATACGTTCGATATTTGGTTCCACATCTCCGCGTAGACCCCAAAGTTTGCGGATGAATGTCCGGTTCATTCGGTCTGTCGATCATTCCGCGCACGCGCAGCGTAGGTCGGCTTCCCGCCCTGACTGTCGGACCGTCGCGAAGGGCCCGAAGCGGCCGTGCGCACGTGTGTGGCGCTGAGCCGCATTGGCTGGCACCTTAAGACATGCGCCGCACGTGCGCGTTTTGGGCGAACCGAGATACGCATGTGTGGGACCTATGCGATTGGGTGTACGGCCCAGAATGTCGCGGAAGGCGACCGTAGATCAAAACTGGCTGGACGTTATATATGCAAGGAGGCCCAAAGTGTCTCTCAACTCTTTGCGTGATATTTGGCCGCCAAGGCACACGCGAAGGCTCTCGGACGGCTCGCCTGACACTGTAAAAGCATCCGACGGCATTATTCCAAGGCCGGTCCCGGCCATGCGTCCTATCACCTCGGCGCGACCGAGGCCCGTGGGCAAGCGTAGCCAGATATTGAACGCGTGTGGAAGGGACTCGTAATTCGAGGCTGAAAGAACCTGCGCCGCGATGGCCTGACGGGCCACGGTTTCTTCCCGGATGAAACGTCGTATCCGGTCGGCGGTGCCGTCGGTGATCCACCGTGTCGCCAGCGCCATCATGAGGGGCGAGGGCATTACCGAGATGAGCTTCAAGTTATGGGCCAGTTCGCGCGACGCGTGACTGTTGGGCGCGACCGTATAGGCCAACCGCAGCCCGGCACCGATGCATTTCGCCAAACCGCCGATATGCCAGACCAGATCGGGCGCGAAACTCGCCAGCGGCGCTGGCGGGTTGGGCGGGATAAAGCCATAGGCGTCATCCTCTATCAGGGGCAGCTTGCAGGAGGTTATGACTTCGGCAATCCGTTCGCGGCGGGCCAGGGAAATCGTCCGCGTTGTCGGATTCTGCAAGGTCGGATTCAGATAGAGCGCCTTCGGAGCGTGCTGCCTGATCGCGGCATCGAGCGCGTCAGTGTCGATCCCCTCCGCGTCTCCGGGCAGGCCGACGAGGCGCAGGCCAAGTCGTCCGGCGATGCTGCGCAGGCCCGGATAGGTAACATCCTCGCACAGGACCGTATCGCCGGGGCGCGCGATGCTCATCAGAATCGCCAGCATCGTCGGATGCGCACCCGGTGTGACGGCGATCCGATCCAGCGACGGCACCAGCCCGCGCAGAGACAACCACGTCGAGGCGGCATCCTTGTCGACCTGTCCGCCGGTTGCGGACTGATAGCGCAGCAGGTCGATCAGGTTTGCCGAGACCGTCTGCAAGCCCTCCTGCATCCGCTCGAGCAAGTCGGCGTCCTGAGGTTCGGGCGGCAGGTTCATGGTCAGGTCCGCGTCGGACTGTCTCCGCAACTCCGGCCGCTCGGCCTCTGCCGGGGCGCGGGCGACAAAGGTGCCGCGTCCGACATGGCTGTTGATCAGGCCCCGTCTGCGCGCCTCGGCATAGCCACGGGACACGGTGGTAAAGTCGATGCCAAGCCGATCCGCCAGCCGCCGCTGCGGCGGCAACCGGTCGCCCAGGCTGAGCGTGCCGTTCGCAACGCCCTCCGCTATGGCATCGGCAAGCTGAATATACCGGGCGGCGCCGTCAGGGCGTAATGTCGGGGTCCAAGATTGCATACAATATCCATACATTGATTCGTTGTGAATTGAAGCCCTTTGTATGGAAAAAAATGCGCCGCGAATTGTAGGTGTGCGGAAGTAGCTTTTTAATTGAGCATCTGCGCCTCAGAACTCAACGTATTGCGCTGCCAGTAGGGCCATTGTGAGCTTTATTGTATGGAAAATTGTATTTCCTATTGATTGCATTCTGTTTCGCTGGGCAGGTTGAGGGCATTCAACGCAACCGGCAAACGGCCAATCGGAGGATACGCATGCCCGCAGTCACAATGGACAAGCACAAGGACGGAGATTTCTTCGTCGACTATGAAGACAAGGTTTTCGAGGATGTTCAGGCGGAGGAAGGCCAGAAGGCGCTGGTCACCTTTCATACCGTCGCCTTCGAGGGTTCGATCGGTCTGGTCAACATCCTCAACGCCATCCGGCTCAACCGGAAAGGCTTCGAGACGTCGATCCTGCTTTATGGGCCCGGCGTGACCTTGGGCATCCAGCGCGGCTTTCCCACCCTTGGGGACGCGGCCTTTCCCGGGCATCAGAATTTCGCCGACAACCTCAAGAAGTTCATGGGCGAGGGCGGCAAGGTCTATGCCTGCCGCTTCGCGCTTCAGGCGCTTTACGGCCACGGCGAGCCGTCGCTGCTGGAGGGAATCATCCCGATCGCACCGCAGGACGTGCTGGACCTGAAGCTGCTCCATGTCCGCGACAATGCCGTGATCGTCGACACCTGGACGGTGTGAACGCCGTCAGCCGGGGCCGACGCTGGTCCCGGCGCAATTCACAAGAGTATCGGAGCCGTCATGCCCCGCCACGTCAAAGCCGCCGCCGTCCAGATCGCCCCTGACCTGACCAGCCGGGAAAAGACACTGGCGCGCGTGCTGGACGCCATTGATGAAGCCGCCGGACACGGGGCCGATCTGGTGGTGTTTCCAGAAACCTTTGTGCCGTTCTATCCCTACTTTTCCTTTGTCCTGCCGCCGGTGCAGCAGGGCAAACCGCACCTGCATCTCTATGAGCAGGCCGTCGCGGTGCCCTCGGATGACACGCGCCGCGTGGCCGAACGCTGTGCGCATCATGGCGTCGTCGTGGTGCTGGGCATAAACGAGCGCGACCACGGCTCGCTGTACAATGCGCAGCTGATCTTCGACGCCAACGGCACCCTTGTGCTCAAGCGGCGCAAGATCACGCCGACCTATCATGAGCGCATGGTCTGGGGGCAGGGCGACGGCTCTGGTCTTCAGGTCGTGGAGACGCGCGCGGGCCGCATCGGCGCGCTCGCCTGTTGGGAACACTACAATCCGCTCGCCCGCTACGCACTGATGACCCAGCACGAGGACATCCATGTCGCCCAGTTCCCCGGCAGCCTTGTCGGCGATATCTTCGCCGATCAGATCGAGGTCACGATGCGGCATCACGCGCTGGAATCCGGCTGTTTCGTGGTGAATGCCACCGGCTGGCTGACCGAGGAGCAGATCGCGTCCGTCACGCCCGATGAAGCCCTGCAAAAGGGCCTGCGCGGTGGATGCATGACCTGCATCATCACGCCCGAAGGCCGCCACGCGGTGCCGCCCCTGACCGAGGGGGAAGGCATCCTATATGCCGATCTCGACATGGCGCTCGTGACCAAACGCAAACGCATGATGGACAGCGTCGGGCACTATGCCCGGCCCGAGCTTTTGTCACTGCGCCACGACCCGACGCCGGTCGCCACACGCCATCTGGCCGCGCCCGAAACGCCATTTGAGCCCATACCGCTGGAGGATTGACCCCATGGCACAGACAGGTTCCCTGATCACCGATCTTCAGACCCGCGGCATGCGGATGGTCGACCCGCATGCCGGCGCCGACAGCCGCCGTGGCGGGGCGGGTCCGACCGATCACAAGGCGGTCACCATCGACGGGATGACCGTCATGATCCCGGTCCATACGCACTCCGCTTTCGATAGCCCCTATGTGGTCGATGCGCCCGACGCCGATGGACAGGCCAGGGTCACCAAGGACGGTGCGTTCTTTGCCGAGGTCAGCTTTCCCAAGCGGGCCAGTTTCCTCGATCTGGAGACGGCCGACGGCATTCCCTACGGTCACATCGCGCAGCTGCATTCCAAGGATGTGCTGGCCACGACCGTGCTGCAGACCTGCATCCGCTATGAAAGCCGCAAGAAGACCTGCAAGTTCTGCGCCATCGGCCAAAGCCTCGCCGCCGGGCGCACCGTCGCGCACAAGACGCCGGCGCAACTGGCCGAGGTGGCAGCCGCCGCCGTCCGGCTGGACGGTGTCAGGCACATGGTCATGACCACCGGCACGCCGGCGGGCAAGGATCGTGGCGCCAAGGTTCTGGCCGAGAGCGCAGAGGCCATCCGCGCCGCCGTCGACCTGCCGCTGCAAGGGCAATGCGAGCCGCCAGACGACGACGCGTGGCACCGCCGGATGAAGGATGCGGGCATCGACAGCCTGGGCATGCATCTGGAGGTCGTCACGCCAGAGCTGCGCGCGGAGATCATGCCGGGCAAGGCGACGGTGCCGCTGGAGAAGTATTTCGACAGTTTCGAAGCCGCTGTGGAGGTGTTCGGCTGGGGGCAGGTTTCGACCTATATCCTTGCGGGGCTGGGCGATACGAGCGAGGCCATTTTGGACATGTCCGAGCGTCTGACGGCAATGGGGGTCTACCCGTTCGTGGTGCCCTTCGTGCCGGTTTCGGGCACGCCGCTTGAAAGCCATCCGTCGCCCACGGCCGAGTTCATGCACAGCGTCCTGCCGCCGCTGGCCCGGATGATCCACGAGAACGGGATGCGGGCGGAGGATATCAAGGCCGGCTGCGGACGCTGCGGCGCGTGCTCGGCCCTGTCGGCCTTCGAAAAGTTTGCACCGCGCGAGAGGGTTCCGGCATGATCATCGAAAAGCCCGAGGTCTTTGTCACACCAGAATTCCTGATCCGTCAGGCCACGTTGCCGTGGGAGATCGGCGGTGCGGCGTCGCTGCGGCATCGCACCTTCGTGACCGAGCAGGGCATTTTCCCGGACCACGACCGCGACGAGGTCGACAAGGTCGCCTTGCCGCTGGTGGCGATCTCGACCATGGCGTCCGAGGCGGACGAGGTCGTGGGCACGGTTCGCATTCACGAGACCGATCCCCGGGTCTGGTGGGGCTCGCGCCTTGCCGTGGCGCCGGGCTATCGCCGGGTTGGGCGCTTGGGCGCAGAACTTATCCGGCTGGCGGTCGGCACGGCGCATGGGCGCGGGTGCAAGCTCTTCCTTGCCTATGTGCAGATGCAGAACGTGCCGTTATTTGAGAAGCTTAACTGGACCTCACTCGGTGAACGAGACCTGCATGGCCACCCGCATATGAAGATGCGCGCGGATCTGGCCGCCTATCCGCCGATCGAGGATCCGGCCCGCGGCTGGATGGCGCTTACGAAACGGCGGGCGGCGTGACGGATCTGGCGACCCTCACCGCCACGCTGGCCGCGCATCCGCACGTGACGGGCAAGCGCGATATCGAAATGGTCTGCCGCGCGCTCTGCCTCGGGCAGGAGAGCCCCGGACGCCCCGGCGACGACGCTGCCGCCCTGCGCGCTGGCGACGGCTGGCAGCTTTTGGCGACCGAAGGTTTCATGAACGAGTTCGTGGCCGACGCGCCGTGGTTCGCGGGCTGGTGCGCGGTCATGGTCAATGCCTCGGATATCGCCGCCATGGGCGGACGCGCTACGGCGCTGACCAATGCGCTTTGGGCGCCTGATGCCGAGGCCGCCGCCGAGATTCTGAAAGGCATGGCCGAGGCAAGCGCCGCCTATGGCATTCCGATCGTCGGCGGACATTCCAACCTGCGCACCGACCGGCCCCAGCTTGCCGCCAGCATGTTCGGCCACGCCAAGGCTCTGATCACCAGCTTTGATGCTGAACCCGGAGACCTGCTGATCGCGGCCATCGACCTGCGCGGCGCATACGCGGGAGAGAGTGACAACTTCCCGGCGTTCCTAGGCGTCGAGCCAGAGCGGCTGCGCGGCGATCTGACCCTGCTGCCTGACCTCGCCGAGGCCGGTCTGGTGCGCGCTGGAAAGGACATCAGCCAGGGCGGCATCGCCGGCACGTCCGTGATGCTGGCCGAATGTTCGGGCGTGGGCATCGAGATCGACATCAACGCAATCCCCAGACCCGCAGACACAGATCTGTCGCGCTGGATGACCACATTTCCCAGCTTCGGCTTTTTGCTCGCGGCCAAGCCGGCCGATGTGCCGACAATCTTGGATCGGTTCGGCGCGCGCGACATCGCCGCCGCCGCCATCGGGCGCATCACCGAAGGCAGCAAGGTCACTCTGCACGATGACACCGAACGTGCGACGCTCTGGGATCACGCCGTAGATCCCTATCTCGGCCTTGCACCAGAAAAGGAGCCCGCTCATGCCTGAAGTCACTTTTCGCATCCGCTGGCCCGATGGCAGGGAAGACACCTGTTATTCCCCGTCCACCACGATCCACGAGCATCTGACAGCCGGAAAGAGCTATCCGCTGTCCGAGTTCCTGAAGCGCAGTGAGACCGGGCTCGAACACGCCGCGCGCCGCGTCGAGGCCAAGTTCGGCTTCCGCTGCTCGTCGGCAGACGCACAGGCCGCCTCGATAAAGGCCCGCGCCGCCGATTTTTCCCCCGAGGAGACCGTCACATGCCTGTCGATAACGTAAGACCTATCCCCCAATCTCGCACACAGATCCCGGTGGTCATCATCGGTGCAGGCCAGGCGGGGCTTTCGGCCTCGTGGTACCTTTGTCGCGATGGCGTCGAGCACGTTGTGCTGGAGCGCAACACCCGCTTTCACGCCTGGAAGAACCAGCGCTGGGACAGCTTCTGCCTTGTCACGCCCAACTGGCAATGTCGTCTGCCGGGATTCCCCTACAAGGGCGACGACCCGGAAGGCTTCATGCTCAAGGACGAAATCGTCGACTATGTCGAAGCCTTCGCCGACAGCTTCGACGCCCCGCTGCAAGAGGGCGTCGCCGTCACCCGCGTCGCACAGACCGACGAGGGACGGTTCGAGGTGGACACCGACGACGGGCTTTGGCTGGCCGAGCATGTGATCGTGGCCTCCGGCGGGTATGATCGACCGATAATGCCACCCTTTGCCGCTGATCTCGACCGATCCATCACGCAATTGCATACACGCGACTATCAGCGCCCCGAGAATATTCCCGAGGGCAAGTGCCTTGTGGTTGGCACCGGTCAGTCGGGTGTGCAACTGATGGAGGATTTGCGCATCGCCGGGCGCGATGTGGCGCTGGCCGTGGGGCCGGCCCCGCGCAGCCCCCGCATGTACCGGGGGCGCGATGCCACGGACTGGCTGCATGAGATGGGTTATTATGAGCGAACTATCGACCAGCAGCCCGACCCAAGGGCGACCGAGGCCAAGACCAACCATTACATGTCCGGCCGCGATGGCGGCCACGAGATCGACCTGCGCCAATTCGCGTTGGATGGATTGCAGCTTTATGGGTCTGTGACAGGCATGGAGGGCACGTCGATCACGTTTGCCTCCAACCTGGAAAAGAACCTCGATGATGCGGACGAAAGCTATGTCGGCATCCGCAAGATGATCGACGCGTATATCGACGAGACCGGGATCGACGCACCCGAAGAACCGCCGTTCGAAAAAGTCTGGCGCCCGGAGACAGAGATCACCCGGATAGATGCCGCGGAGGAGGGCATCACGTCGATCCTGTGGTGTATCGGGTTCCGCCCGGATTATGGCTGGTTGCAGGTCGACTGCTTGGATGACACCGGTCGGCCCATCCATCAGCGCGGGGTCTGTGACCTGGATGGCGTCTATTTTCTCGGGTTGGGTTGGTTGCACACTTGGGGTTCTGGCCGGTTCCTCAGCGTGGGCGAAGACGCGGCTCATGTGGCCAGCTGCATCATCCGCCGACTGAGCGAAGGCTCGAAAGGCCGAAGATTCGGATGACAAGGCTTGTGGCGCCTTGCGGTGTCGGCGTGGACAAGCCCGCCGCAGATACTGACCCTGGGTGCATGGAATACTCAGTAAGAGCCATGAAAGGTCTTCAAGAGATCCTTCGATGGGGCAATGCCCTCGACGCATGAAACCAGCGTTCCCGCCATCATCTCGATCAGCGTGACTCTGCACAGATAGTCCGGTTTCCGCGCGGCCTTGTCACGTTCGCGCACCAATTCTCCTCGCGAGCTGCACACTGGACAGCGTTGGCCCGAGGGCGCGACCGCTACAGAAACTCCGATGACTTCGCCCCGAGCGACTTCATTGTTGGTCAGCTCAGGCGCTCCTTCACCAGGGTGGGGCAGGCTCATGGGGCGAGAGACGTCTTGCTTGCTTTAGTATCTGCCTAAATACTTGGCGTTGACCGTTCCAAAGCGCTTACGCATCGGTCAAAGTCCGATCAATTGCCGTTTGAGACGTTTTTACGCCGCGCTCTGCTGCAGTCTGCGCAGCGCTCGGGTAGCCTGACCCCAGCACCGTCGACGAAGACTTGACCGGCGCTGACCTAAGAGCGGTCGTGGCGAAACGGAAGATCGCCGTCGACGCGCCAAAGACAAAGACCGGGGTTCTAAAAAGGAGCGATACGCCTGAGCACGTGTTCAGGTCGGATAGTCGCCGCCCCAAAGACAGAAATCCACCTGCCCCTATGAGGGGAGCATGTCGGAACGCGTTATTCGTTTTCCGTCTCACCCGTGTAGGGCAAAGGAGCAAGACGATTTATGGACACACTCTTGGAGACCGCGGAGCTGCGAAACGAGCTGGACTTGCCGGAGAAAGATGCCCGACACGTGCTGCATCCCTGGGCGGATTTGCAGGCGCTCGGCAAGCAACAGGCTCTTGTCATGAATTCCGCCAAGGGCGTGCGCGTGCGCGATACCGAAGGCAAGAGCTATCTTGATGCGATCGGTGGCATGTGGTGCATGACGGTGGGCTATGGCTGCGAGGAACTGGCAGATGCCATAGGCGAGCAGGCGCGAAAGATGGCCTATTACACCGCCTTTGGAGACGTATCGAGCGAACCGGCCGCGATGCTGGCAGAGACCTTGGCGGAGCTGTCGCCCGGGGACCTGAACAGGGTGCATTTCACGACCGGCGGATCCACGGCCGTGGAATCGGCTGTGCGGACCGCGCATTACTATTTCTCAGCTCAGGGCAGGCCCGAGAAGCGGCATGTCTTGTCTCGCGTCAACGCCTATCACGGCGGCACCTACCTGACCCAGTCACTGTCGGGCAAGGCGGCGGACAGAACGCATTTCCACTACGAAACGGAATTTGTACACCATCTGTCCAGCCCCGGTCACGACCCGGACCGGGATTCAATAAGTGCCGAAGGTCGCCTGAAGGAACTGCTGGAAGAGATGGAGGCCGAGATCCGGCGGCTCGGGCCGGAAAACGTGGCCTGCTTCGTTGCTGAGCCGATCCTCGCCTCGGGCGGCGTGCTGACGCCGCCTGACGGATACCAGAAGGCCACTTTCGATCTGTGCCGCAAGTACGATATTCTTTACGTTTCAGACGAGGTCGTCACCGGTTTCGGTCGCTTGGGCCATTTCTTCGCGTCCGAGGCGCGGTTTGGAATAATCCCGGACATGATCGTGACGGCAAAAGGCATAACATCGGGATATCAGCCGCTTGGTGCACTGCTTGTGTCTGATCGGATCGCCGAAGCCGTTTCTGATGCCGCCCCGGAAGATAAGCCCGTGTTCTCCAATGGTTTCACCTATTCCGGGCATCCGGTCGCGTGCGCTGCGGCACTGACGAACATCAAAATCATGAAGCGCGACGATATCTGTGGCCACGTTCAGGATGTCGGTCCCTACTTCATAAGTCGGCTGCGAGAGTTGCTTTCGTCGTCCATCGTCTACACCGTGCGCGGCGATCACCTCATGGCTTGCGTAGAATGCTGGACCGGAGAAGAAGCGGGTCCGAATGCGCAGAATATGGCGCTCGCTGCGCGCGTCGATGCCTATTGCCAGGAAGCCGGGCTTCTTGTGCGGCCCTACGAGAACCTCTGCATCCTGTCGCCACCGCTTGTCATTTCGCGCAGCGAAATCGATGAGATCGTCGCCATTCTGGAGAACGCTCTGACGCGCGCAGCCGAAGATCTGGCTGCCGGAAAGATATGAGGTTTCCCTCACCATCAACACTCGTTCGCATTCTTTCATAAACAAAAAAGGACAGACCATGCCCCAACCGACCACTTTTCTCGATTGCCGAGGCCTCTCAAACGCGTTGACCGTTCTGCGGATCAAACAGGCAATGATCGGCAGAGCAGATTGCGGGTTGCCGATTGATGTTCTGGTAGACGGATCCTGCTGCGATGCTGAGCGGGTCTCCGCGAGCCTGACTGGCGAAAGCACCGATGTGCAGCTTTTGTATTGTGCCGAAAGCAATCCTGAAGTGGTGCAGGGTGAGACCAGGAACGGAGGCGTTGCGGCGCATGTCTGAAGCCGCGACCGTCCCGCAATCCGATACCCCGAAGGAAGAAAAGGGTGATGGCGAACCGCCGGAAATTTCAACTGCTTGGTGGACGCGCGAAGATCTTTGCTACCGGACGGGACGCCTGCATCTGGGACGTTCTGACCTGGAAACGGTCGCGGAGAAAGTGGGAACGCCTGCCTATGTCATTCGAGCTCCGAGAGTTCTGGAGAATGCCCAACGACTAACAAAGGCGCTTGATGCGGTCGGCGTGCGGCACAGGCTTTATTACGCGATCAAAGCCAACCGGACACCGCAATTGCTGTCCTACCTTGCCGCGCAACGAGCGATCGGCGCAGATATCTGTTCGCCGGCGGAGCTTCTTCATGCTTTGGCCTGCGGTTTCGAGGAAGAACACATATCTTTCACGGCCACGTCCTTGGCCCCGTCCGATCTGGAAACCATCTCACGATTTGATCGCCTGAACATCAACCTGGACTCGCTCTCGGCGCTGCAAAGCTTCGGAGAACGCTGTCCCGGTCGCGACATTGGGATCAGGATCAATCCGGACCGGGGCATAGGCTACGGTGGCAATGACATGCTGCAATACAGCGGAGTCGAGGCGACCAAGTTCGGCATCTACATAGACCGGCTGCCTGAGGCGATTGACATCGCTCGCAAACACGACCTCCGTATCACGCGCGTGCATTTCCATGCCGGATCCGGATACCTTGACCGCGAGTTGTCGCAATTATCCGAGGTGCTGGCGGCCAGCCGAGAGTTTCTGTCCAGACTGCACGACGTGACAGAGGTCAACATTGGCGGTGGCCTGGGGGTGCCACACAAGTCTGACGACAAGCCGCTTGACCTCGAAAGGTGGGCATCCACGATCGCGGACGCATTCGCCGGGACCGGCCTCACAGTAGCGGTAGAGCCGGGGGACTACCTGGTCAAGGATGCGGGCGTGCTTCTGACACGCGTGACCTATGCCGAACGCCGCCGAGAGGTGGAGTTTCTGGGTCTCGATGCAGGTTTCAACCTCGCTATGGAGCCCGCCTTTTACGGCCTTCCTTGCGAACCGGTCCCGGTCACGCAGCGCAATGCGCCAATGGTCCGTTACACCGTGGTCGGCAACGTCAATGAGGCTTTGGACAAATGGGCAGAGAACCATGCCATGCCTGCACCGGAGCCGGGGGACGTCGTCGCGTTGATCAATGCTGGAGGATATGCCGCTGCAATGCGGTCGGATCACTGTATGCGCGGTACTGCGCAAGAAGTGTTGCTGCTCGACTGACTGCACTTGCACGAGAGCCAAAAGAATACCGCCGATACGAGGGACAGAACAAATGACCGACTTCAAAACGCCCGATAGCGTTTCCGCCACTCGAGAAACGGCCGTGACGCCGCACGCTCCGGGGTTCGCGTTCGATCCGACCGACCCCTGGACCGAAACGTTTCAAAGGGGAATCGAAAAGGCCGGGTTGGCTGGCAAGCGGGTCTACGAGGTGGGCATCGGAACGGGGATCAATGTCGCATTCATGCTTCAGATCTGTGACGCAATTTCCGTGGCGGGCAGCGATCTGGACCCCCGGCTTGCCGATCTCGCGGCGCGCAATGTTCGGGATCTTGCGCCAAAAAAGGCGGACCGGTTCCATGCCGTTCCCGGTGCGGTCAGCCTTATTGACAGCCCGGAGGCCCAAGAGCAGATCGCGAAAACCGATATTGTCGTCGGCTGTCTGCCGCAAGTGGGCACTCCCGACGATTTGCGACTCGAGGCATTTCGCAAGGCCCAGAAGGCAAAACTGGCAGACGGAGCCAACACGCGCGATGAAGATCACATTGCGCATTATTATCCTTGGGGGGAGTTCGATTCCTTTCCCTTCAACTCCGTCGGGCTTGGTCTGAACGAAGCGCTCTTGCGCCGCGTCAAGGCGGCGGCGCCCACGGCCGATGTGATCTTGAATTTCGGGGCGCGGGTCGGATGCTCCGTGTTGTTCGAACTTTTCGAGGCCAATGGCTATGAGCCCGAGAAACTTCATTCTCAGATCGTCTTGCAGCACGCCGGTACGGATATTTCGTTCTTTGTCGCCTTGGAGAATGCTCTGGCGAAGACCGGTCTGGAACGCGAATTCACATGCGAGTTCTACGCCGACCCCGAAGGCAGGACCCGCTTAAGCGCCAGAGAGGTCCAGGCGCGCATCGATGCCGATCCCAAGGTAGAAGTCTATCATGAGGTTTGTGTCATCCGCGGTCGATCCGTTTCGAATTAAGCCAATACTGGGCAGGCATCCGGTGACAGCACCTCCCACCGGCCGAACCTGACACCAGCGACGGCCTTTACGGCGAAATGGCTGATTTGTTCACCCCGAACATGGCCCGTGGACAATTGTTCGAGGGCCGCGTTCCGCCTGGCACACCGCTCCATCCCTTGGGACTGGGTTTTGAATACGACCTCGTACAATGGCGCATGGCTGAACCGACCATGGCCTTCCGCCGTCAGGTGATTGCGCAGGCTTTCGCCCGGGGCATTCTAAGGCCAGGAGACCTACGTTAGGGGCAGGATTGATCGACTTTGTAACCGCCTGATTGATTGATCGAAAACCGGGCGGTGACATATTTGATGTTTGGCAAAAGCGCCAACGTGAACGCGGAAGTGCAATAGCTAAGTGAACAACTGAAGTGGTCGATCTAACAGTGCCGGTACCGAAGTGTGGTTCTTTAGCTTTGATGCGACGGACTTCGGCGTTTGGGCGGTTGGGACGAACACCTCGTGCCGTCTGTTTGTTCTACAGGCTCACCTAACGCCTGAAGCTACGGATATCGTCCGCCGAAAGGGCATAGCCGATCTCGGCCAGTTGGGTGGATCGCGACGCCGTGCCGAACATGCCGGTGACCGTCACGGGCTCGAACATTCCGGAGCTTTCATAAGGTGTGCCGGTGGTCACGAAGACAAGCTGGTTCGCTGGAGGCGGAGGCACGTGGATGCAGGCGCCGACATACGGCACCAATATGAACGCGGTGACGCCGGTACCGTCGTGGTCGAGCGGCACGATAAAGCCTGAAAGTTGAACGATCTTGCCGGTCCAGTCGGTGCGGATGCCCTTCGATGGCGGCTGGCGTGCGGCCATGCTGCTTTCGTCGTGCGGCAGGATGCCTTGCAGGTTGCCGGGCAGAGACGTGTCATTCTCGGGCAGAAGGTCGCGCCATTCCAACGCGATCACCGTGTCGGCCAGCGCCTGTCCGGCAATTCCTGACGCCGCGAGGGACAGAAGCAGCGCCCGACGAGTCGGGCCTTTCACTGCCATTCGTAGACTTCGATCTGTTCGGCGGTCATCTGGTATCCGACATCCGCGATCTGCGTCTTCATGGACTTCGCCGACAGACGCCCCGAAACCCAGACCGGATCCCACAGCGAGTCGCTGGGCCAAGGAGTCTTGGTGGTGACAAAAACCAGCTGGTTGGGCGGCGGCGGGGGCGTGTGGATGCAGGCGCCCACGTAAGGCACGAGCATGAAGCTGGTCACGCCTTGCGCAGTGACGTCGAACGGGATGATGTAGCCGGGCAGCTTGACCGCCTTGCCGTTCAGACGGGTGTTCATCCGCCACGCGTTGCGGTCGTATTCAGGCACCCAGGTGTCATTGGCCTCGTCGATCTTGCCGGGGCCGATGATCTCGCCATAGGGCACGCCCTTGGGGATCAGGTCTTCCCACATGATTTCCCGGAACGGGTTGGCCATGGCCCGGCCCGGAAGCAGGGTTGCCGAGAGCATGGCCAGGACGGCCCGGCGAGAGGGATGCGCGTGTCTCATATCCTGACCATCATGCCATCAGACAGCGACAGGCGGTAGGCCCTGATGGCCGGAAACAGGCTGACAAGCGCCGCCGCGACAATCACACCGGCGAGAGTGGCCAGCTCCCGCCCGGTCGGCGGCGCGATCGGCAGCCAGAGGCCAAAGGCGCTGTCCACCACCGGCTGCGCCAGCGCCAGCCCGGCGTAAAGCAGTGCCAGGCCCAGCAGTGCGCCCAGGGCGGCCATCAGCGCCGCTTCCAACACGAGCAGGCCGAGGATGGTAGACGGGCGCGCGCCCATGGCCCGCCAGATCGCCATTTCCCGACGGCGTTCGTTGAGCGAGGAGAAGATCATTGCCATCATCCCCAAGAGGGCCGTCACCACCACCATCGCCGACACGCCGATCAGCGCGGTCTCGGCCACCCCGACGATCTGCCACAGTTCCTGCAAGGCGACGCCGGGCAGGACCGCCAGCAGCGGCTCTTCGGGATAGGTGTTGATCCAGCGTTGCAGGCCGAAGATCTGCAGCCGCGACTTGACCCCGACCAGCGCGGCCGTGACCGTCGACGGCGACAGGTCCATCTGACGTATCTGCTCGACCGGTGTGCTTTGGCCGGGAATTTGTGCACCGGATTGCCAGTCGACATGGATCGCCTCGATGGCCTCCAGGCTGACGATGACGGTGCGGTCCACCGGGGTGCCGGTGCGGTCGATGATGCCGGCCACGCGAAAGGGCTGATCGTCGTGATGGGTAAAGGACGCGAGCCCGTGTGACACGACGATCGGGCCGCCCACCGCATAGCCCAAAGTTGCCGCGACCTCGGCACCGATGACCGCGTCGTAAAGATCGTCCAAACCGTGGCCATTGCCGATCTCCAAAGACCGGCCACCGCGATACTTGTAGTGCTCGAAAAACGCCTGCGTGGTGCCCATCACCCGGAACTGGCGGTGGCTGTCACCAAGCGATATGGGCACGATCCAGTCCACCTCGGGCCAGTTGGCGATATCCTGGTAGCTTTCCCAGGTCACGTTGTTGGTGGCGTTGCCAATCCGGAACACCGAATACAGCAACAGCTGAACCGGGCCCGAGCGCGCCCCGAGGATCAGGTCGGTGCCCGAGATCGTGTCGGCGAAACTGGCCTTGGCACCCGTGCGCACCTTCTCAACCCCGAGAAACAGCGCGACCGACAGGGCGATGGCCAGCACCGTCATGCCGACGGTCAGGGCGCGCGCCATGAGGGAGCCGAAGGCAAGGCGCAGGATCATGCGGCCAGCCTTTCGACAGAGGCGATGTCAGCGAGGCGTACCACCCGGTCGAACCGCGCGCCCAGCCGTTCGTCATGGCTGACCATCAACAGCGACGATCCGGCCGCCGCGATCTGATCGAACAAAAGGCCCAGAAACGCATCCTGTGTCGCCGCATCCAGCGCCGAGGTCGGCTCGTCCGCGACGATCAGGGGCGGCTGGCCGATCAGGGCGCGGGCCACGGCGACCCGCTGTTGCTGACCGACGGAAAGGCGCCCCGCCTTGGCCTCGACAATATCCGAAGACAGACCAAGCGCCGCGCAAAGCTTTGCCGCATCGCCTGCCTCGGATCGCTTGCGCCGCTCCGGCGCGAACTTCAAAGGCAACAGGATGTTGTCCGACACGCTGGCATAGGGCAGCAGGTTGAACTGCTGGAAGATGATGCCGACCCGCTCGGCCCGGAACCTGTCGCGCGCGCCGGCCCGCAGGCTGGCAAGGTCGGTGCCGGCCAGATCCACCCGGCCTGCATCGGCAGTCACGATCCCGCAGACCAGCGACAGGAGCGTGGACTTCCCAGATCCGCTTTCGCCCAGCAGAAGAACGCTTTCCCCGCGGTCCAGCCGGAACTCCGGCACCGACACCCCGAAGGACGCCCGCCCCGGCCAGCGGAACCGGACGTCTTGCAGGGTCAGGGCCGGGTCCGCCATCGCTACTCGAACGAGACTTCGGCGGCACCGGGAGTCAGTTCCGCCGTGCCCGCGCCGGTCTCGGTCACGTATTGCACCTCGATTTCCTCGGCATTGGCGAACCGCTCGAAGAACGGGAAGCCCACGCTGGTCAGCGCGTCCTCGTCGTCGCAGGCAAAGCCGTAGGTCACGTGGAACGCGCTGTGCCGCACTTCGTCTGCGTGCTCTTCGTGGTCGTGATCATGCCCTTCGCCTTCGGCGTGGTCGTCATCATGCGCGTGGTCATCCCCCTCGTGCATGTGCTCGTCATCATGATCACCGGTGTGCAAGTGGGCCAGAACCTCGGTCAGGCGACATCCCGCGTCTTCGGGCAGCGTCACGATCTCTTCCGGTGTCAGGAATTGCCGGATCGCAGTTGCTACCGCCTCCTTGTCCTCGGCAGAACTCGCCTCGTGCTCGAAGCCGACGATGTCCATGCCCGGCGACAGGATGTTGATCTCGATCGCACCGTGTTCGACCGCGATTTCGACGGTCGAGACGCCGTGCACATGCGCGTCCAACTCGCGTGTGTCCTGCGCCAGTACGGGCGCGGCAAGAGTGGTGGCGGCCAAGGCCAGGTAGATCGGTCTCATGACAGGTCCTTTCAGGTTTCATTGATGAAGTCAGATGCGCGTCGTTGCAACGTCGTCAAAGCGGTATGGTCGTTCAAATCCGCGTGGTTTCTGAAGATTTCAGCGACCGGATCTCGATCTGCACGTCGAGATCAAGCGTGCCACACGCCAGCGCGGGCGGAAACACGGGGCGTTTCATGTATGTCGGTCCTCGCGGCCTCGTGACATCTCTATAGTGCTGACCGGACAGGTCAGCCTGTCGCGGGCCAGCGTGATCCGCTCGGCCCGGTCGAGCCGAGCCAGGATCGCGTCGGGCGCCGCGCCCTCGGCCCGCGCCTTTTGCCAGATGCGGCGGCATGAGGCGGGCGACCACGCCAGCGCCGCTTGTCTCATCCAGTTGCGCAGCGGCGGCGGCAAAGCGTCGAAATCGCGCATCGGGTCGCTGCGACGGCGACGGCGCAGGCTTGTGGCGATGTTGCGGCTCATGACTCGGCGTCCGGATCGGTGACCGGGTCCAGCGCCAGCATCAGGCGGGTTTCGCCGGTGCCCTCTATCGGCGGAGATCGGTGCATTAGATGCGGATCGGGTTGCGCCGGCCAGAGCGTGCCGCGCATGACGAAGGGCGATCCGGTCGGAACCGTATGGATGGTGGCCGGCACATCGTTGCGCGCCACACCGTATTGCGTGCCGGTGCCGCGATAGGTGCAGACCAGCCGGGCCGTGACCCTGTCGATGTGGAACCGGCGGCAGGCATTGGTCGTCACCACGTCCAGCCGCAGCCTCAGCCACTTGGCACGAGTCATCTCACCAAAGGTGGCCGCCAGCGCCGCGATATCGTCGATAAGGATCCGGCGCTCGGGCGCGTCGGGCAGTCCCGTCTCGTCGCAGGCCAGAGTGACGGCCGAGGCAATTTCGCCCGGTCGCACGAGGACGCGGGCTGCGGGAAGCATTTCGGCGGGAAGGGTCTCCAGCCAATGCAGCACGGTTTCGGGAAGCCTGCGCTGGCAGATCACGCCACCGACACCCGGCAGCCTGATCGCGCCCATGTCCTCGGGGCCGTTGACGCTCAGCACGCCCGACCCGGCGCCTTTTGGAACAATCGGATGCAGGGTCATGACGCCCTCCGCCACGCGGGGAACGGATCAGGCAGATCGGGCAGGCTGTCCGGCCCCGGTGCCACGTTCGCGGGCACCAGTGCCGAATCCAGCCGTGCCTTCAGCGCGGGCCAGTCGATACCTGCGCCGATGAACACGATTTCCTGCCGGCGGTCGCCCCATGGCGCTTGCCAGTGCGCCCGCAGGTACTCCTGCGCGCCGGCGTGATCGGGGTGCCGCTCCTTCGGGACCGTGGCCCACCATTGGCCCAGCGGCGTGACCGATGACAGCGCCCCGGCGAGTGAGAACTCCGCCACCCAGTCGGGCCGGGTGGCGATCCAGAAATGCCCCTTGGCCCGAATCACGCCGGGCAAATTGCCATTGAGGATTTCAAGAACCTTTTCGGGGTGGAAGGGCTGCCGCGCGCGATAGACGAAGGAGGCGACGCCGTATTCCTCGGTCTCCGGCACGTGGTCGGCAAAGCCGTAAAGCTCCTTGGCCCACATCGGGTGCTCATGCGCTTTCTCGAAATCGAAAAGTCCGGTGTCGAGGATGGCGTCCGCGGCAACGTCGGAATGATCGGTCTCGATGATCCGGGCGTCGGCGTTCAGGCTGCGGATGATCTTGCGTGCTGCATCGGTGCGCTCGGGCCCTGCGTCGGAGACTTTGTTGAGCACCACGACATCGGCGAACTCGATCTGGTCGGTCAGCAGGTGGACCAGCGTGCGCTCGTCCTCCTCGCCCATCGTCTCGCCACGGTCGCTGAGGAAATCGTGGCTGGAATAGTCGTTCAGCAGGTTTACCGCGTCGACCACCGTGACCATCGTATCGAGGCGCGAGACGTCCGACAGGCTTTCGCCCGCCTCGTCGCGGAAGTCAAAGGTCGCGGCCACGGGCAGCGGCTCTGAAATGCCGGTCGATTCGATCAGCAGATAGTCGAAGCGTCCTTCGCCGGCGAGCCTGCGAACCTCGTCCAGAAGGTCGTCGCGCAGAGTGCAGCAGATGCAACCGTTGGACATCTCGACCAGCGTCTCGTCGGTGTGGCTGAGGTTGGCGCCGCCTTCGCGCACAAGGTCGGCGTCGATGTTCACCTCGGACATGTCGTTGACGATGACCGCAACACGCCGGCCCTCGCGATTGTTGAGGACGCGGTTCAGGAGCGTCGTCTTCCCGGCGCCAAGAAAGCCGGAAAGCACGGTGACGGGGAGGCGGGGGTGTGGATCTGCGTTCATGTAGGCTCCTGTTTGGGATTGGAATCGCTGGTCGGTTGGGAATGCTGTGCTGGCACCCGGACAGACCCAGGCGGCGAAACCCGCGCTCCGGCGACCCGGCCAGCGCCAATCGACCAACTCGTTTCTGGAGTAATATCTAGAATGATACTATATAACATAACAATGTTATCTTATAGCATTTCGGGAAACACAAGGGGTTGAATGCTTGGTCATGGCTCGAATCGTCGTTCAGAGCAAAAAGCGGTCATTCGAAATGTCCCCAGCGAACGACCTCTTTCCGCCCTTCAGAACTCAAAACGCTTTGTCAGGACGAAGCAGACACTGATTGAGAGGCATTTTTGCCGAAACCAGAAACGCTGAAAGGTGATCAGATTTAGGTGCACAGCTTATGATGGCCTGTGCCTTTGAAATGCGTATCGGGGCCCCGTGTTGCGGCCCCGATTGCCTTGTATGGTTCAGAGGAACTTTACCGCTGTTATGAGAAGTTGCCCGATTATCCAGAGAGTGGCGCTTTTGTACGTGGTACGCCAACGAAGCCGATATGGATCCATGGGACGACAGCCGACGTGTTTGGCTACCGCATCAAGGTCCTCAATATGGGCCTGACGCAGAACGCACTTGCGCATTATCCTGCATGCGGCCACTCGAGCCGGGTCGGTTGCCGCAGGATCGAGCTTATCGTGGTAGTGTGACATGCTTGGCGACAAAGTCGGAGCCGAGGCGTGTGCCCGGAACTTCATGAGTTCCATCCACTGTGCGGCAAACCGGATGAGGGTGCGCGCAGTATCGAGCGCGTTTTGCCCATTCACTGACATTTGGTCTAAGTGGCGATCCCGCGAGGACTCGAACCCCGAACCTGCTGATTAGAAGTCAGCTGCTCTATCCAGTTGAGCTACGGGACCGCTTGGCAAAAAGCCTTACCCAAGCGCGCATGCGAATTCAAAGGCGAAATGACGCGAAAGGGTCGTCGGGATACCCCACGCCGGCAAGATATAGCCCCTGAGGCGGGCAGACCGGGCCGCAGGCGGTGCGGTCGCGGGCGTCGAGCGCGGTTTTGACCTGATGCGGTGACCAGGCTCCGGCGCCGACGCGTTCCAAAGTACCGACTATGCTGCGCACTTGGTTGTGCAGGAATGACCGGGCGCGCAGGCGGAACTGGATTTCCGGACCGGAGAGGCCGTCGACCTGCGAAATGACGATGTCGTCCAGTGTTTTCACCGGGCTTTTCGCCTGGCAGATGGTCGAGCGGAAGGTGGTGAAGTCGTGATGCCCCACAAGATGCGCCGCGCCTTCGCGCATGGCCTCGACATCCAGAGGGTTCTGCACCCGCCAGACCAGCCCCTTGTCATGGGTGGCCGGGGCGCGGCGGATCAGCAGACGAAAGAGGTAGCGGCGCTCGACCGCCGAGAACCGGGCGTGCCAGTCGTCGGTGACCTGCGCGCAATCGAGGATCGCGACGGGCAGGGGTTTCAGGTGATAATTCAATGCCTCTGACAGGCGAAAGGGGTCCCAGTCCTTGACCATGTCGCACTGGGCGACCTGCGCCAACCCGTGCACGCCCGCATCCGTCCGGCCCGCCGCCGCAATCGTGTGCGGGCCCGGTTCCAGCCGCGCCAGCGCGTCCTCGATCGTGCCTTGCACCGAAGGCTGATCGGCCTGTCGCTGCCAGCCGGCGAAGGGCGCGCCGTGATATTCGACTTTCAATGCATAGCGGGGCATGAAAAGCCCTTAGCGTGACCGGCGGCGGGGAACAATCCCCCAACGCTCCCCACTGGCACATGCCGGGTGTGCGGCCTATCTTGAGGGCAAAGAGAAGGGGCAGTTTGGTGCTTTCGGATATCGCAGATGGGCTGACACGCGGCGTGGAGCGCGTGGGCGACACGCTGTCGGGCGCGTTCATGGAGCCGGTGATCCGGCTGGGCGTCACGGGGCTGAGCCGCGCGGGCAAGACGGTGTTCATCACGTCACTGGTCGCCAACCTGATGGATCGCGGGCGGATGCCGGGGCTGGTGGCCGCCGCCGAGGGGCGCATTTCGGCCGCCTACTTGCAGCCGCAGCCAGACGATACGCTGCCCCGGTTCGAGTATGAAAAACACCTTGGGGCGCTGACCGCCGAGACGCCGCATTGGCCCGACAGCACGCGTTCGGTTTCGGAGCTGCGCCTGTCGCTGAGGGTGCGCCCGTCGGGGTTGCTGGCGGGGCTGCAGGGGCCGCGGACCGTGCATCTGGATATCGTGGATTATCCCGGCGAATGGCTGTTGGACTTGGGCCTGATGGACAAGAGCTATGCCGAATGGTCCGCGGAAACGTTGGGCCGGTTGGCGCCGCGTGAACAGGCGCAAGGTTTTCTGGCAAAGGCCCGCGAGGTCGATGCGACGGCCAAGCTGGAGGAGCCCGTGGCGCAGTCGCTGGCCGAGGCGTTCACCGCGTACCTGAACGCGGCGCGCGCGGCGGGGTTGTCGGATTGCACGCCGGGGCGGTTCCTTCTGCCGGGGGATCTGGCCGGCTCTCCGGTGCTGACATTCGCGCCACTGCCTGCGCCCGACAGCCCGCCGCGCCGGTCGCTGTGGCGCGAGATGGAGCGGCGGTTCGAGGCGTATAAATCCAAGGTCGTCAAACCCTTCTTCCGCGATCACTTCTCGAGGATCGACCGGCAGGTCGTGCTGGTCGATGCGTTGGGTGCCATTCACAACGGCCCGCAGGCGGTCGAGGATATGCGCCGCGCGATGGCCGATATCCTTGGAGCGTTCCGGCCGGGACGGAACGCCTTTCTGTCCAGGCTTCTGATCGGGCAGCGGGTGGAGAAAATCCTGTTCGCGGCGACCAAAGCCGACCATTTGCACCATACGCAGCATGGACGTCTGACCGGCATCATCGAGGCGTTGATGCGGGACGCGCGGAACCGGGCGGATTTCGCCGGGGCCGAGACGGCGGGGATGGCGATTGCCGCGTTAAGGGCCACGACCGAGGAAACGCGTGAGCATGGCGGGCAAACCCTGGACTGTGTGCGCGGCACGCTGATGGGGCCAGAGGGCGGGCGCGGCAAGCAGGCGGCGTTCTATCCCGGGGCGTTGCCGGAGGACCCGGCGCACCTGTTGGGGCCTGCACGGGACGGGGCCGAGGCGTGGCTGGACGCCGAGTACGAGGTGATGAATTTCGCCCCCGCGCGTTTGACGCTGAAGCGCGGGGAGGGGCCGCCGCATATCCGGCTGGATCGGGCGGCGCAGTTTCTGATCGGGGATCGGTTATGACCCCTTTCGACGCACGTCTGAAGCATGTGCCGGGCCTTTTGGGCGTCTTGTGGCAGCATCGAAGCGGGCATTGGTGGGATGACCTGAAAATCATGGTCCGGATGACTCGACGCGGCTGTGTCCGGGCGGTGTGTGACGATACGCGACTGGCCGGTTTCATCCTTTGCACCGGGCCCGAACTGCACGCGCTTTACGTGCACCCAAGGGCGCAGGGCCAAGGGGTGGGCCGCCTGTTGTTGCAGGATGCCAAGCGAGAGCGGGATCGGCTAAACCTCTGGGTTGCCGAGGAAAACACCGGAGGACGGCGGTTCTATTACCGGCATGGCTTTGCCGAAAAGACACGTGCTGACGGTGCGGAAAATGACGAGGGGCGGCCCGAGATCCTGATGGTCTGGCCGCCGGAACGCAGGGTGGAGCCCAGGGTAGACTCATGAGCAAGCGACCGGTTCTGATCGACATCGAAGAGGGCGATGACAGCCCCCGCCCGGACACGGCGCCGCCGGTGCCGGATCCCGTGGTGGAGGGGCACCCAGAGGGCAGGGCGATGCAGACCGTGGCGACGTTGGCGGCGAAGAAACCGTCGCGCCTGGCGCGGTGGTTCTGGGGGTTGCTGCTGTCGATCCTGGGGGCGGTGATTTCCTTTGCAGCGTGGGATTTCGTGATGGCGCTGCTGGCCCGCAACGTGGTGTTGGGCTATGCCGTCACGGCGCTGATCGCGGCGTTTGCCCTTGTTTGCCTGATCATTGTCATCCGCGAGATGGCGGCGTTTTCCCGGCTGGCGCGGATCGACAAGCTGCACCGGGCGGCGGATGCGGCATTGGCGGGGGCGGACCTGAAACAGGCGCGGGGTGTGGTGCAGGATCTGACGCAGCTTTATGCGGGGCGCGAGGATACGAGCTGGGGGCGGGATCGTTTGCGGGACTATGGCCCCGAGCAGATGGATGCGGGCAGCCTGCTGGGGCTGGCGGAAACCGAGCTGCTGGCGCCGCTGGACCGGGCCGCGGCGAAGGAGATCGAGGCGGCCGCACGGCAGGTGGCGACGGTGACGGCGGTGGTGCCGCTGGCCTTTGCCGACGTGATCGCGGCGCTGACGTCGAACCTGCGGATGATCCGCCGCATCGCGGAGATCTATGGCGGTCGGTCGGGTACGCTGGGCAGCTGGCGGCTGGCGCGGGCGGTGATGACGCATCTGGTCGCCACGGGCGCCGTGGCGGTGGGTGACGACCTGATTGGCTCGGTCGCCGGGGGGAGCCTTTTGTCCAAGGTTTCCCGCCGGTTCGGCGAGGGGATCGTCAATGGCGCGCTGACCGCGCGGGTGGGCGTGGCGGCAATGGAAGTGTGTCGGCCCTTGCCGTTCCGGGCGGGCAAGCGCCCCTCGGTGACGCGGATGGTGCAGCGCGCGCTGACCGGTCTCTTTGGCGGAGTTAACAAAGCGTAAACGACCAACGAATTTCGGCCGGTGTGTCGGTATTTCTGCCGGAGGTCCGGATTGACCTCGCGACCTTGTCCAATCTGACAGCAAAACCTTAACGTCCGGTCGCCCTTGCGTGCGTCAGAACGGGTTGCCCAGTTTCGGCACGCCGCCGGGATGTGTCTCGCGGTTCACGACGCCCGCGCGCAGGGTCTGGCCGATGCGGTGGGCAAGGGCGGACCAGGCGGCGGCCTTGGCCGGGGGCAGCTCGGACTGCAGGGTGCTGTCGAAGAGGTCGAGCCACATCGAGAACATGCCCGGTTTGACATTGCCCGCCTGCACATGGGCCTGCATGGCATTGCCCACGTAACACCGCTCGTGCAGGATCGTGTTGGCCCAGAAATCGCTGACGCGGGCCTCGTGCGCGGGCCAGTCGGTGACATGCGCGGCAAAGACCGGCGCCAGGCCGGGATGCGCGCGGCAGGATGCATAGAAGGCAGCCACGACGCGCTCGATCTCGGCGCGGGTGATGTCGAAACGGGGGGGCAGGGCCGGTGTCATGGCCTCGAATCTGGCCGTTGAATGGGCCGGATGCAATGGGAAACGCGATTCGGGAAACATGGTTAACGCCGTCGGATCGTGGGAAATCGGAACGTCGGTATTGCGTCGGTATCCGGGTGGTGTGCCGACGGTGCAAAATTTCGCGATCCGGCGCGTTAACAGGGCGGGCGTTGCAAAAGCCTTGAGAAGGCTTTTGCCAAGACTTTTCTGAAAAATCTTGGGCGCTGGCGGTGAGCCCGGGTTCTACGGCTTGCTCCTTGGAACGCGCGCACCTATAACGCCCCCCATCATGACCCGCTTTGCGATCATCATTCGAATTACATGCCCGGCGCTCTGAAACAGACGAGCCGCCGGGAAAAGGCGTATGGACCACCGCGCCGCCCCCACCCAGAGATTGAAATGCCAGTGACAAAGGACGTCACAGATGTGTTCTGACACACCCGATTACAAAGACACGCTGAACCTGCCCCAGACCGATTTCCCTATGCGCGCGGGCCTGCCCAAGCGCGAGCCCGAGTGGCTGGAGCGGTGGAACGGACTGAAGGTCTATGACCGCCTGCGCGAGAAGGCGACAGCCGAGACGCGGCAGCCGTTTACGCTGCATGACGGACCGCCCTATGCCAACGGGCACCTGCATATCGGCCACGCGCTGAACAAGATCCTGAAGGACATGGTTGTTCGCAGCCAGCAGATGATGGGGCGCGATGCGCGCTACATCCCCGGCTGGGACTGTCACGGCCTGCCGATCGAGTGGAAGATCGAGGAGCAGTACCGCAAGAAGGGCCAGAACAAGGACGCGGTGGATATCGTCGATTTCCGCGCCGAGTGCCGCAAGTTCGCGGAAGGCTGGATCGACATCCAGCGGGATGAGTTCAAGCGGCTGGGCGTGACCGGCAAGTGGGAGAAGCCCTACCTCACGATGGATTTCCGCGCCGAGCGGATCATCGCGGAGGAATTCCAGAAGTTCCTGATGAACGGGACGCTCTATCAGGGTTCCAAGCCTGTGATGTGGTCGCCGGTGGAGAAGACGGCGCTGGCCGAGGCGGAGGTGGAGTACCACGACAAGGAGAGCTTTACCGTGTGGGTGAAGTTCGAGGTTGCCGAAGGCGACCTGGAAGGTGCGCATGTGGTGATCTGGACCACCACGCCCTGGACCATGCCGTCGAACAAGGCGGTCGTTTACGGCGAGGACATCGCCTATGGCCTTTACGAGGTCACGGGCACGCCGGACGAGTGCTGGGCCAATGTGGGCGACAGGTTCATCCTTGCCGACAAGCTGGCCGGGGATGTGATGGGCCGCGCGCGGCTGAACGACGATCAGTGGACGCGCGTGCGGGACGTGACCGCCGACGAATTGGCTGGCCTGAGCCTCAAGCACCCGCTGCATGGCGCGGAAGGGTCGAACGGCGAGTGGGACGACCTGCGCGATTTCCGGGCGGCCGATTTCGTGACCGACGAGGAAGGCACCGGGTTCGTGCATTGCGCGCCGTCCCACGGGATGGAGGAATACGAGCTTTATCGTGGCCTCGGGATGCTGGACCAGGTCATCACCTATAACGTGATGGACGATGGTGGTTTCCGCGCCGACCTACCATTCTTTGGCGGCACCTATATCCTTGATCGCAAGGGCAAGGAGGGCAACGCCAACAAGACGATCATCGACAAGCTGGTCGAGGTCGGCGGGTTGCTGGCGCGGGGCAAGATCAAGCACAGCTATCCCCATAGCTGGCGGTCGAAAGCGCCGGTGATCTATCGCAACACGCCGCAGTGGTTCGCCGCGATCGATCGCGAGGTGGGCGACGGGCAGGACGAGAGCGGCACCACGATCCGCCAGCGGGCGCTGACCGAGATCGACAAGGTGCAGTGGACGCCCAAGACCGGGCGCAACCGTCTGTATTCCATGATGGAAGCGCGGCCAGACTGGGTTCTGTCGCGGCAGAGGGCGTGGGGCGTGCCGCTGACCTGTTTCGTCAGGAAAGGGGCGATGCCCACGGATGAGGGCTTTCTGCTGCGGGATGAAAAGGTCAATGCGCGCATCCTTGAGGCGTTCGAGGCCGAAGGCGCGGATGCGTGGTACAAGGACGGTGCCAAGGAGCGGTTCCTGGGGAACGACTATGACCCGAACGAGTGGGAGAAGGTCGACGACATTCTCGACGTCTGGTTTGACAGTGGCTCGACCCATGCGTTCGTTCTGCGCGACCGCGAGGACGGGTCCGAGGACGGGATGGCGGATCTGTACCTAGAAGGCACGGACCAGCACCGGGGGTGGTTCCATTCCTCGATGCTGCAATCCTGCGGCACCACGGGGCATGCGCCGTACCGGGGCGTGCTGACCCACGGGTTCACGCTGGACGAGAAGGGCAACAAGATGTCCAAGTCGCTCGGCAATACGATCGTGCCCGAGGAAGTGGTCAAGCAGTATGGCGCGGATATCCTGCGGCTTTGGGTGGCGCAGACGGATTACACCAACGATCAGCGGATCGGGCCGGAGATCCTGAAAGGGACCGCCGACGGCTATCGCCGGCTGCGCAACACGATGCGGTTCCTGCTGGGGGCGCTGAGCCATTTCAGCGAGGACGACCGGGTTGAGCCGGAGGATATGCCGGAGCTGGAGCGCTGGGTGCTGCACCGGCTGGCGGAACTGGATCACCGGGTGCGCACGGGGTATGCCGCCTATGATTTCCAGGGGGTGTTCCAGGCGCTGTTCAACTTCGCCACGGTGGAGCTCTCCGCGTTCTACTTCGATATCCGCAAGGATGCGCTGTATTGCGATGGCGACACGCCCCGGCGGCGGGCGGCGCGGACGGTGATGGATATCCTGTTCCATCGCCTGACCACGTGGCTGGCGCCCGTGCTGGTGTTCACCATGGAAGAGGTCTGGCTGGAGCGGTTCCCGGGGGACGACAGCTCGGTGCATCTGACGGATATCCCGGAGACGCCGAAGGAATGGCTGAACGAGCCGCTGGCGGCGAAATGGGCCACGGTGCGGCAGGCGCGGCGCGTGGTGACTGCGGCGCTGGAGGTGCAGCGGACCGACAAGGTGATCGGGGCGAGCCTGGAAGCTGCGCCGGTGGTGCATGTGCGCGATGCCGAGGCGCTGGAGGTGCTGAAATCGGTCAATTTCGACGATATCTGCATCACGTCCGATATCCGGCTGACCGACGATCCCAGCCCGGCGGAGGCGTACCGGCTGCCCGAGGTGGACGGTGTGACCGTGGTCTTCGAGCGTGCGGCGGGCGAGAAGTGCCAGCGGTGCTGGAAGATCCTGCCGGACGTGGGCACGCACAAGCATCCGGGGACCTGTGCGCGGTGTGATGCGGCGTTGGGGTGACGGTGGGGTGAAACCCCACCCTACGACATGACGGATGACGAGATTTCCGATGTGCTGATGCGGCTGGCGCGGGCGCGGGAGGCGGGCAGGACCTTTTGCCCGTCCGAGGCGGCGCGGGCGTTGTCGGGCGACTGGCGGAAATTGATGCCGCGTGTGCGCGAGGTGGCGGCAGGGCTGCCGCTGGTGGCGACACAGAAAGGCGTGGCGGTCGATCCGGTTGCGGCCAAGGGACCGATCCGGTTGGGTTTGGCCGAAGGAGAGACGTGATGCCGCCCATGCAGACAATTTCGACCGGGTTCGTGGTGGCCATGGTCGGGTTTTTCAGTTCCTTTCCCATCGTGTTGCAGGGGCTGGCCGCCGTGGGGGCGAGCGACGCGCAGGCCGCGTCGGGCCTGATGGCGGCGGCGCTGGCGATGGGGCTGGCGGGGATCGTGCTGAGCCTGTGGACGAAGATGCCCGCCTCGGTCGCGTGGTCGACGCCGGGGGCGGCGCTGTTGGCGGTGACAGCGCCCGTGGAGGCCGGCTTCGCCGGTGCGGTGGCCGGGTTCCTGGTGGCGGGGGCCTTGACGGTGATTTCGGGCCTTTGGCGACCCCTTGGACGGCTGGCGGCGGCGATACCGGCGCCGCTGGCGCAGGCGATGCTGGGCGGGGTGCTTTTGCCGCTGGTGATCAGGCCGGTTCTGGCGGTGGCCGAGACGCCGGTGGTGATTGGCCCGATCCTGGCGGCGTGGTTCGTGCTGGGCCGGATCAACAAGCTGTTGGCGGTGCCGGGGGCGGTCGTGGCGGCGGGGATCACGGTGCTGGCCTATGGCGATCTTGGCGCATTCGATGCCCGGGGCTGGGTGACGGCGCCGGTCTTCGTGATGCCGGAGTTCTCGCTGGCCGCCGTGGTGGGGATTGGCCTGCCCCTTTACGTGGTGACGATGGCGACGCAGAACGTGCCGGGGCTGGCAGTGATGCGGGCGCATGGGTATGCGCCGGAGCCGGGGCCGCTGTTGAGCGTGGTCGGCGGCTTCAGCGTGCTGTCGGCCCCGGGCGGCGCGCCGCAGACCTGCCTCGCGGCGATCACGGCGGCGATGTGCGCGGACGAGGACAGCCACCCGGATGCCGGGATGCGCTATTGGTCGGCGGTGATGGCGGGGATCTTTTACTGCGTGCTCGGGGTGTTTGCCGGGGTCATCACGGCGTTTGCGGGGCTGGCGCCGCCAATGGTGATGGCCAGCGTGGCCGGTGTGGCGCTGTTGAGCGTGTTTGCCAATTCGACGGCTGCCGCGCTGGGCGATGCGGACTATCGCGAGGCGGCGGTAATCACCTTTGTCGTCACGGCCTCGGGCGTGACGGTGTTCGGGCTGGGGGGCGCCGTCTGGGGGCTTTTGGCCGGGGGGTTGGTGCAGGTGGTCAGGCACGCGAGCAATGGCAATCGCGGAGTGTCAAAGTAGCCTGATGCAGGCACGGTCAAACCTGATGTCAGAAAACAAGACGTTCCGGATTGAGACCCGCCGATAGGAGTTTTTCGCAACCAGTATCTTTTTATGGCTGTGTTCAAGTCTGTCCGCTGTATTCTTGCGCGTCGGCATGCCACTCGATATCGCGTCCGAAAGGCTCGGATATGAAACGAAACAGGAAACCACCAATTGTTTCGCTGGGATGAAGTCGCCAAGAACTTCAGGTTGCCTCATGCAATATGGAACAAGAGCAAGCAGGACGAGAACCCTGCCTTCGCATGCAACCGCATTTTCGACGGCGAAACGAAGATTACCGTGCGCCCGAAATTCACCGTGCCGTCGGACACCAGCTTTTTCACAATCGGATCCTGTTTTGCGCGCAATATCGAGATGGCGCTGATCGATCGTGGGTTGCAGGTCAACAATGCGCTCTACAATTCCAGGGATTTTGCGCAGCGTGAAAACAAATATGGAGATGCCGCGTTACTTCACCGCTTCAACGTGCCGTCAATGAAGCTGGAGATCGACAACTACTCGGGTGGGGATGAAAGGCTTGGTGAGCATCTGATTTATCCTCTGCCGGAGGAAGGCATGTTCTGGGACAGCAACTATGCCAACAACCAGATGCCGCGGCCTTTTGAAAAAATCGTCGAGGATCGGGCGCATCTGCGGCATTTGATGCGTGAATCCTTGTCGCAAGCGGGTTGCATGATCATCACCCTTGGCCTCTCAGAAGCCTTGTTTGACAACGAGACATCGCTTCCGCTGAACAGCGCTCCACCTGCGCGGTACGCCCGGAAGTCAAACAGGTTCTCGGGCGTCTGGGTGTCCATGGAAGAAGCGCTTGAAGGGCTGGAGGCCATCCGTACCAAAGCAAAGGCGACTGCCGGGGATCAGCTCAAGATTATTGTCACTGTCTCACCCGTGGGGCTGCAACGCAGCTTTACCGGACAGGATGTCGTCGTGGCGAACACGTTGTCGAAGGCGCAGCTTCGAGTGGCGGCGTCGAAGTTTTCAGACGCACACGACGATGTCGACTATTTCCCTTCCTACGAGTTCGTGACGCTGTCCCATCCCAAAACCGCCTGGCAAAACGACAGGCGCCATGTGAAGCTGGCGCTGGTAGAGAAGATCACAAGCCTGTTTTGCGAAACTTACATTGATAAGTAGGCCAGCCCGCCTTTTGGAATGGTGCAAAGAGTTCAGTATTGCCGGTCCTGCGCATACAGGATCGGGCCGATCTCGCGAAACAAGCGGTGCACCTTCTCGGGGAAGTCCGGGTGCACAAGCACGATTCAAGATAGGTAGCCGCGGCACTTGCCGCGGAAGTCCATCGACGCCGTCGCGGCGTCGGCCTCGCCTAGTCCTTCCAGGTCGGGTGGAAGCGGTTGCCGGGGGACAGGGTAAAGATCTCGCACCCGTCGGCAGTTACGCCGATGGAATGCTCGAACTGGGCCGAGAGTGAGCGGTCGCGGGTGACGGCGGTCCAGTCGTCGGACAGTACTTTGGTTTCGGGGCGGCCGAGGTTCACCATCGGCTCGATCGTGAAGAACATGCCTTCCTCGAGCGTGGGACCTGTCCCGGCGCGACCATAGTGCAGGACGTTGGGGGGCGCGTGGAACACCCGGCCCAGGCCGTGGCCGCAGAAGTCGCGCACCACGCTCATGCGTTGGCCTTCGACGAAGTTCTGGATGGCGTGGCCGATATCGCCGAAGGTGTTGCCGGGCTTCACCGCCTCGATCCCCTTCAACAGGCTGTCATGGGTGATCTGGATCAGGCGTTCGATCTTGCGGTTGCGTTTTCCCGCGACATACATCCGCGAGGTATCGCCGTACCAGCCGTCGACGATGACGGTGACGTCGATGTTCAGGATATCGCCATCCTTAAGCTTCTTGTCGCCGGGGATGCCGTGGCAGACCACGTGGTTGACGCTGATGCAACTGGCGTGCTGATACCCCTTGTAGCCGATGGTGGCGGATTTCGCGCCGGCCTCGGTCACCTTGTCCTCGATGAACTTGTCCAGAACGGCGGTGGTCTGGCCCACTTCGACAAGGTCGGCGACCTGATCCAATATCTCGGCGGCCAGCGCACCGGCCTTGTGCATGCCGGCGAAATCCGCCCTCTCGTGGATGCGGATGCCGTCGCGGGTCAGTCTGCCTCGGTGTTGTTCGTTCACGTCTGGGTCCATGCGAGTCAATTCTTTGAGGTGTATGTAGGCTGAATTCGGCCCGAGAACCAGAGGGGCAGGTCATCGCAGGGGCAATGTGCGCCGAATTTCGACCTCATTGGGGGTGATTGCACAATCATAGGCCAGAACCTCGACACCGGCGAGGCGGGCCATGACCAACGCCTCGGCATAGGTGGGGTCTATGTCGGCGGCCACGGTCAGGCGCGTGCAGTCGGTGCGCTGGACGAGGTAGAAGAGCACGGCGCGGTGGCCTGCGCGGGCCATTTCCGCCAGTTCGCGCAGGTGCTTGGCGCCGCGGGCGGTGACGCTGTCGGGAAACTCGGCAAGCCCCTGTTCGCGCGACAGGGTGACGGATTTGACCTCGACATAGGCGTCGGGCAGGTCCGCGCCGCGCAGAAGAAAGTCGATCCGGCTGTTTTCCCCGTATTTCTGCTCGGGCAGGACGGTGTCGTAGGCCGCCAGTTCGGGGATGTCGCCGGCCATCAACGCGGCCTTGAGAGCCTTGTTCGGCAGGCTGGTGTCGACGCCGGTGAAATGCCCGTGCCCATGATCGACCAGCCGCCAGCCGTATTTCAGCTTTTTCTTCGGGTCGTCGTTGGGTTCGACCCAGATGCGCATTCCTTCGTCCGCCAGCCCCATCATCGAGCCGGGATTGGCGCAATGGGCCGTCACCTCGCGCCCGTCCGCCAGCCTTATATCGGCGAGGAAGCGCTTGTAGCGGCGGATCAGGGTGGCCGGTTCAAGAGGGGTTTGAAAGCGCATGACCTTAAAGAATTTCCGATTTTAGATCTGTGGCGCGACAGATACACTCAACTTCATAATGAATTGAAGCAACGACTTCGGGATTTATTGGCATGTTGAAAAGGATATTCGGCTTGTTTCGTAGTGCCGCCTTCCTATCGAGCGTCCTAATATTTCTTGTTGTGACGAATTTGTCGGCAATGGTTTGGGCCATCAGCACCAGCTTCCAAGTTGCAAAACTTACGTCTTCAGCTGCGACCGCCGCGATTGAACACGGCAAGAAGATCAAGAGCCTTAAAGCTGCACACGCTACGAAAACGGCTAGTTTGAAGGCAAAAAACAGAGCAAAGATCTCGAAGCTAAAGACACAGCACCGGGTTAAGGTGTTTGCATTACGGCAAAAAGAACGCGCGAAGCGGACCGTGCAATGGGCCTTGCAACAAGGGGCCCTAACGACCGCAAGTGTACTGCATAGCCTGAGACTCTCCGACTTGCGAATTCGTAATAGAGCAAGGGTCAATGATGCTGTTCTCAAGGCCAAAGCCAAGGCGCGGCTGCAGCGTTATATATTGGCCGTGCCAGTCGCCGGAGCGATCGCCTTGCTCTACTTTGAGGATCAAGACTATGCGGAATGGAAAGAAGCTAATCCTGAGGGCACTCTGGAGGAATATGGTTGCCTGATTTACGCGGCAGGAAAGGGCATGGTTTCTGAACTTCAGAATGATGCCAACAGGCTAGTTGATGCGGCATACGAGAAAGCCCCGGGCTGGGTTCCTGATTGGCTAAGAGTCAACGTGCCTGATCTGGCGAATGCTCTGCCACCATGTGCCGACCCCCAAGACGCCCTTGCTATGAACGAATAGTCTGATCTACGAGTTACTTTCGGTCTTTCGAAACTCCACTGCTGAAAAAATGTGAAGTCTGTAGTGCTTCCTTGAGGAGAGCCGCCATGCCCAACCCAACCGCCGCGATGCTGGTGATCGGTGACGAGATCCTGTCGGGCCGCACGCGCGATGCCAACATGCATCACCTCGCGGGCCGTCTGACCGAGCATGGGATCGACCTGTTGGAGGTGCGCGTGGTGGCGGATGACCCGGGCGCCATCCAGGCGGCGGTCAAGGCGTTGGCGGGGGCGTATGACCACCTGTTCACCTCGGGCGGGATCGGGCCCACCCATGACGACATCACCGCCGAGAACGTGGCGGCGGCCTTTGGCCTGCCCATCGGGGTGCGTGACGATGCGCGGGCCATCCTGGAGACGCATTACGAGAAGCAGGGGCTGGAGATCAACGAGGCGCGGCTGCGCATGGCGCGGGTGCCGGAGGGTGCCACGCTGATCGACAACCCGGTGAGCGGGGCGCCGGGATTCACCCTCGAGAACGTGCATGTGATGGCAGGCGTGCCCAAGATCTTCGAGGCGATGGTCGAGGGGCTGTTGCCGACGCTGACGGGCGGGCAGCCGGTGGTGTCACAGACCTTGCGCGTCGAACGCGGCGAAGGCGACATCGCGGGGCCGCTGGGCGCATTGGCGGAGCGGTATGACGCACTGTCCTTCGGGTCGTACCCGTTTATCGTGAACGGCAGGTTCGGGGTGAACGTGGTGATCCGGGGACAGGACGAGGCGGAGGTGACACGCGCGATGCAAGAGTTGGAAAAGGCGTTTCCGGCATGAGCGGGCTGCCCGATGCCAGGACGCTTTATGCCGTGACGGAGGCCACCTGGCCCGCCGCCGAGATGTTTGACGCGGGGCCGTGGACCCTGCGCGAGGGCAGGGGCGGCGGCAAACGCGTCTCGGCATCGACGCTGCGCGAGCCGGGCACGCCCGTGACACGCGACGCGCTGCCCGAGGCCGAGGAGAAGATGCGCGAGATGGGGCAGGACCTGCTGTTCATGATCCGGCATGGCGACGAGTCGCTGGATGCGATGCTGCGGGCCGCCGGGTACGACGTGATCGACCCGGTGAACATGTATGTCTGCCCGGTCGCCACGCTGACCGCCGAGGACCCGCCGCCGGTGACGACCTTTGACCTGTGGGAGCCGATGGCGATCCAGAAGGATATCTGGAAGGAAGGCGGCATCGGGCCGGCGCGGGTTGACGTGATGCGCCGGGTGGAGGGGCCCAAGACCTCGCTTTTCGGGCGGACCGAGAACCGGCCCGCCGCCACCGGGTTTGTCGCGATCTCGGACGGGGTGGCGATGATCCACGCGCTGGAAGTGCGCAAGGGCGAGCGGCGTGGCGGGCTGGGGCGGCACCTGACGCATCATGCGGCGCATTGGGCCGCCGGGCAGGGGGCCACGCATGTGAGCGTGCTGTGCACCATCGCCAACGATGCGGCCAACGCGCTCTACTCTTCCCTAGGGATGACGCTTGTGGGACAGTACCATTACCGTACCAAGAAGGATGCCCGCACCACATGAGCCAGGATGATCTGCCCACCGCCCTGAACCTGCCGATGGCGGACCCGCTGCCCGAGGACACGCGGAAGTATTTCGATGTCTGCCAGGACAAGCTGGGCATGATCCCGAACGTGCTGCGGGCCTATGCGTTCGATATCGAGAAGCTGAACGCCTTCACGGCGATGTATAACGAGCTGATGCTGGGTGACAGTGGCCTGAGCAAGCTGGAGCGGGAGATGATCGCGGTGGTGGTCAGTTCGATCAACCGCTGCTGGTATTGCCAGGTGGCGCATGGGGCGGCGGTGCGCGCGCTGTCAGGTGACCCGGCCCTGGGCGAGGCGATGGTGATGAACTGGCGGGCCGCCGATCTGGACGCGCGGCAGACGGCGATGCTGGAGTTCGCCGAGAAGGTCACCAAGGCCAGTGCCGAGACGGTGGAGGCCGACCGGCAGGCGTTGCGCGATGCGGGCTTTTCCGAGCGCGATATCTGGGACATCGCCGCCGTCGTGGGATTCTTCAGCATGTCGAACCGGATGGCCAGCGCGGTGGGCATGAAGCCCAATCCCGACTATCACGGACAGGCCCGCTAGACAGTGGGGCCGCGGGCGACAACTTTTGGAATTGCGCTGGGCCTTTGGGCTGCTGGTGGCGCCGGGGCGCTGGAGCTGACCTTGCCGCAGGGCGCCACGATGACCCGGGAAGTGCGCCGCGCCGCCGAAGCCTATCTTGTGCCGACGGATGTCTATGCCGACGGGCAGATCCCGGCGATCGATGCCGAAGGGTTTTTCCTGCAACAGGCGTGGCGGCTGGATGCGCCGGGGCTGACCAGCCTGCAATTGCAGCGGCCCCTGCGGCGGCAGATCGTCGAGGCGGGATATTCCATCATGCTGGACTGCGCGGCGCGGGAATGCGGCGGCTTCGATTTCCGGTTCAACACGCCTGTTCTGCCCGCGCCGGACATGTTCGTGGACCTGCGCGACTATCGCTTCCTGTCGGCCCGCAAGGAGGGCGATGACGGGGTGTCGGACTACGTGACCGTGGTGGTCAGCCAGGTGTCGGGCAGCGGCTATATCCAGGTGATCCGGCTGGCGCAGTCCGAGGCCGCGACCGGTAGCCTGTCTGCCGAGGACGGTGCGGCAGGGCCGGAGACGGTGACAACCGGCGCCGTGCCGGACGCGGCCACAGGGCCCCTGGCAGAGCGGCTGACGCAGACCGGGCACGCGGTTTTGTCGGACCTCGATTTCGAGACCGGTACGGTGTCCTTGGGGCCCGGCCCGCACCCGTCCTTGCAGGCGTTGGCGGCGTTTCTGCGAGAAGACCCCGAGCGGCGCGTGGCGCTGGTGGGCCATACCGACACGGTCGGCACGCTGGAGAACAATACCGCGTTGTCGCGGCGAAGGGCGGCGGCGGTGCTGGAGCGGCTGGTGTCGGAGTATGACATCCCGCGTATCCAGCTGGAGGCAGAGGGGATGGGATATCTTGCGCCCGTCGCCTCGAACCTGACGGATGCGGGGCGTGAGGCCAACCGGCGGGTGGAGGCGGTGCTGCTCAATACCGAGTGAGGCAAGGGGCCGAGAGGGCGGGATTTGAGTATTTTTGGCAAGAAAAAGCCGGGAGCGGTCTTCGAGGCCGGGATGGAGAGCCCGGTGGGACCTTTACGGGTGACGAGCGACGGGGCGTCGATTGTCGGTTTGGGCTGGGGGCAGGCCGGGGCGTCGGAGGCGCGGCCTGAACTGGAAGCGGCCTGCGCGCAGCTGGCGGCCTATTTCGAGGGCCGCTTGAAGACGTTCGATTTGCCGCTGGCCCCCGCAGGATCGGACTTTCAGCGCGAGGTCTGCGCCGCGATGCTGGCGATACCGTGGGGCGAGACCCGCGAGTACGGCGATATCGCCAAGGTGCTGGGCGTGCCGGCGCAGGCGGTGGGCGGGGCGTGCGGGGGCAATTCGATCCCGGTGATCATTCCCTGCCACAGGGTCCTAGGCGCCGGAGGGCTGGGCGGCTATTCCGGGGCGGACGGGATCGAGACCAAGGTCTGGCTGCTGCGCCATGAGGGCGCGGCGGGGCTGTTGCTCTAGCCGTTGCGCTCGGGGATCAGCTGTTGCGCGACGCCTGCGAGTGTCAGGTAGACCGTGGTCACCACGAGACCCCAATGCGCCCAGCTTTCGGGATGGAAATCGACCCAGGCGGCCCATCCGGCGAAGAAGGTCCAGGCGACGATCATCGGCAGGGAAATCCAGCGCCAGCGCTTGGTGCGCACCGGGTGGACGAATTTGAGCGGCAGGAACATCGAGACCGCCAGCAGCGTCACGATGGTGAGAGAGACCCAGAAGTTGGGCTCGATCGCGAAGAGCACGAGCGCCAGCATGTTCCAGCAGCCGGGGAAGCCCGAAAACGAGTTGTCCTTGGTCTTCATCCGCGTGTCGGCGAAATAGAGCGCCGAGGAGTAGGTGATGATGATGATCGCGACCCAGCCGGTCCAGCCGGGCAGCAGGCCGAATTCAAAGAGCGCGAAGGCGGGGATGAACACGTAGGTCAGGTAGTCGATGATGAGATCCAGGAGCACGCCGTCGAAGAGCGGGAAGTTGGTCTTTACATCGTATTTGCGCGCCAGAGGCCCGTCGATGCCGTCCACAGCGAAGGCCACCACCAGCCAGAGGAACATCAGCGACCATTTCTCCTGGATGGCGGCCAGCATCGCCAGCATGGCAAAGACCGCACCCGTGGCGGTCAGCAGGTGCACGAGAAGGGCTTTCATACGCAGGCTCATGGCACCCGTGATGGGGGATCGGGCGCAGGGATGCAATTGCAAATACATGCGTGCGGCGTCTGGTGGAGGCTTTGTGACTTTGGGCTGACAGGGTCAGGCCTTGCCGGGCGTGCGCGCCTTGGGGTGGGTCTGGTTGTAGACTTCCATCAGGCGGGCGGTGTCGACCGCCGTGTAGGCCTGGGTGGTCGAGAGGGAGGCGTGTCCCAGGAGTTCCTGGATCGCGCGCAGGTCGCCGCCGGCGTTCAGCAGGTGCGTGGCAAAGCTGTGGCGCATGGCGTGGGGCGTGGCGGTGGCGGGCAGGCCAAGCTGCATCCGGACGCTGGCCATGAGTTTCTGCACCGCACGGGGCGAGAGCGCCCCGCCGCGCGCGCCGCGGAAAAGCGGCGTGTCGGGCTCGGTTGGGTAGGGGCAGAGGTCGAGGTAGCGGGCGAGGGCCGTGCGAGCGGGGGCGATGACCGGCACGATGCGTTCCTTGCCGCCCTTGCCGACGATCCGCAGGCTGTCGCCCACGGGCAGGGCGCGGCCCGTCAGGCCAAGCGCCTCGGAGATGCGCAGCCCGCAGCCGTAGAGCAGGGTCACGACCGCCTGGTCGCGGGCGGCGATCCAGGTGGTGGGGTGCTGGGTCTCGGTGGTCTCGATCACGTCGCGCGCGGCGTCGGGCGACAGGGGCCGGGGCAGTTTGCGCTGGAACTTGGGCGCGCGGGCGGCGAGGACCGCCGCCGGGTCAACCCCTTCGCGCTCGGCCAGCCAGCGAAAGAAGCTTTTGACCGCAGAAAGCTTGCGCGCGAGGCTGCGGGCGCCCACGTCGCGGCCCCGTGTGAAGGCCATCCAGGCGCGCATGTCCGACACGGTGAGCTTGGCCAGCGCGCCGAGGCCCTGGGACGCGCCCTTGTGTTCGGTCATGAAGGCGAGGAAATCCGCGACGTCGCGGGAATAGGCGTCGAGCGTATGGGGGGAGGCGCCGCGCAGGGATTTGTGATGATCGAGCCAGGCCTGAAGCGCGTCGCGGGCCGCGGCCGAGATCATGACAGCCAGCGGCGCATCGCCCGTTCGAAGATACCCGCGAAGAAGGACAGGAGGTCGGTGCCCTGTTGCGGGCTGAACTGGTGCGGGTCCTCGGAGCCCAGGACCAGCAGGCCGGGCAGGCGGTTTTCGCCGAAATCGAGCAGCAGGCACGCCTCGGAGCGCATGAACTCGGCCTCGCGGCCATAAATGCGGTCGTCGCCCTCGTGAACCTGGCGCAGGGTGACCTGACGCACGGGTCCGGAGTGGCGGGTGCCGAGATAGTGTTCGATGAAGCCGGGTTCGGCCACGGACAGTACGTCGCCCAGTCGCTTGACGGCGGGGTCGTCGTCATTCTGGACGGATTCCAGCACCAGCTTGACGCAGTCGACCCGCAGGATGGTGGCGACGTCGCCCCCGAGATCCTTGAGGAAATCCTCGAACTCGACCGGGTCGAGCATGCGCAGGATGGCGCGGTGCACCTGGTTGGTGCCGGCGAGGTTTTCATAGGCGGCGGCGATGACCGAGCGGTGGGTGTCCTCCAGCCGTTCCAGCCGCGCTTCGAGCCGGTCCATGGCGATGCCGCGCAGGTCGACGATATTGTTGCCCATCGCGCGTTCGTTGGCGGCGATGAGGGCGCGCATAAGGTCCTGATCTTCAAGGATAACATCGGGTTGCGCGATGATGTGGTCGCGCATCTGGTCGTTGATCTCGGGCTTGCTGCTCATGTGTGCCTCTGATTATTTTTAGGAAGCTTATCAGATGCGGCGGGGTGGTGCCGCAATAAATTTCTTGGAAATGGTCGGATTTTTACCCATCGCGTGGCGCTTGGGTGCAGGACCCCAAGACAATTCGGCTCTTGAAATTCGAATGCCTCTTTCAAAAAATCTGCAAGGGCGTCTGTGTTTGAAGCGTCGGTTTTGCAGGACGGAGCGGCCGTTCGTGACGGAGGCGAGCGCCAGCCCCAGGGGTGGCGATCCGACGACAATTCTGAAGCGCTTCATGCCTGCCAAGCACATCCTCGGAAGGATTGTTGCGCCCAGCCTCGGCCAAATCGCCAGCCCAGGGGAGGGGCTGACGATAGCCGGGCCGCTTCGCGGCTGTTAACCGGCTGGGGGCTCGAAATCGACGACACCTCCAAGGCCTCGAAGCTGCCGTAACCGTACACTGGGTCGCATGCGGTGACGCGCAACCTTCCGCATGACCGACAGTAGGCCTGCCCGTCGCAGGCCGCCGATTACAGGATCTTCTGCCCGGTTTTTTCCCAATCCGCCAGGAAGGCCTCCAGCCCCTTGTCGGTCAGCGGGTGCGCGGCCATTTTCTTGATCACGTCCGGCGGCGCGGTCATCACGTCGGCGCCGATCAGGGCCGATTGGGTGGCGTGGTTGACCGTGCGAATCGAGGCGGCGAGGATCTGGGTCTCGTAGCCGTAATTGTCATAGATCGTGCGGATGTCGCCAATGAGGTCCATGCCGTCGAGGTTGATGTCATCCAGACGCCCGATGAAGGGCGAGATGAACGTGGCCCCCGCCTTGGCCGCCAGCAGTGCCTGGTTGGCCGAAAAGCACAGCGTGACGTTGACCATGTTGCCCTCGCCCGCCAGCACCTTGCAGGCCTTCAGCCCGTCCCAGGTGAGGGGGACCTTCACCGCGATGTTGTCGGCGATCTTGGCGAGCTTGCGGCCTTCCTCGATCATCTGGTCGGCCTCGACGGCGACGACCTCGGCCGAGACCGGGCCTTCGACGATGTCGCAGATTTCCTTGGTCACTTCGAGGATGTCGCGGCCCGATTTGAGGATCAGCGAGGGGTTGGTGGTGACGCCGTCGACCATGCCAAGCTCGTTCAGTTCCTTGATGGCGTCGACGTCGGCGGTGTCTACGAAGAATTTCATCTCGAAAGGCCCTCTCTTGGCCGCGTTGGGGTTTCCTGTCGGATGCTTTACCTCATAAGGTATGCGCCCGAAACCCCTGTCCCGGACCTGACCCGGGACCTCGTGACGAAGGTCGCCGTTTTTGACGTATTCCGGTGCAAGTTTTTTCGAGACCGGCCAGTTGGTGGGCGTTCTGACGACGCAGCCGCTGGGCCGTGTGCTGGATTACAAGGCGCCGGAAGGCGGGTGTCATCTTGGCGCGTTCGTCGAGGTGCCGCTGGGGCCGCGCAAGGTGCTGGGCGTGGTCTGGGGCGCAGGGGCGGGGGATTATGACATCAGCAAGGTGCGGTCGGTCATTCGCGTGCTGGACGCGGCGCCGATGCGCGAGGAATTGCAGGCGTTCATACGGAAGGCCGCCGATTATACGCTGACGCCGCTGCCCGCGATGCTGCGGCTGGCGACGCGCGCGCCGGGGCTGGGCGATCCGCCGTCGATGCAGAAGATCTATCGCCTGGGCGAGGGGCGGCCAGACCGCGAGACCGAGGCCCGGCGCAAGGTGATCGCCGTGCTGGAGGAGTATGGCGGGCTGGGGTTCACCCTGAAGGAAGTGAGCGACATGGCCGGGGTGACATCCTCGGTCGTGAAGGGGTTGGTGAAACAGGGGGTTGTCCGGGAAGAGGACACGCCGCGGGATGCGCCGTTCCCGAGGCTCGATCCGGCGCGACCGGGGGCGGACCTGACCGAGGATCAGGCGGTGGCGGCGGAGGCATTGAGGGCCGGGCTGCGCGAGGGGGTGTTCGGCACAACGCTGCTGCGCGGCGTGACCGGATCGGGCAAGACGGAAGTGTACCTGGAAGCCGTGGCGGAGTGCATCGCGCACGGCCGCCAGGCGCTGGTACTGTTGCCGGAGATCGCGCTGACCTCGGAGTTTCTGACGCGGGTGCAGGCGCGGTTCGGGGTGAAGCCGGCCGAGTGGCATTCGGGCGTCACCATGACCGAGCGGCGGCGCATCTGGAAGATGGTGGGGCAGGGGCAGTGCCAGCTGGTCGTGGGCGCGCGGTCGGCGCTGTTCCTGCCGTTTCAGGATCTTGGCCTGATCGTCGTCGATGAAGAGCACGACACCTCCTACAAGCAGGAGGACGGGGTTCTTTATAATGCCCGCGACATGGCGGTGCTGCGTGGCAGCCTGTGTGCGGCGCAGGTGGTGCTGGCCTCGGCCACGCCGAGCCTCGAGACATGGGCCAATGCGGAGGCCGGCAAGTACCGGCGGCTGGACCTGACGGCGCGGTTCGGGCCGGCGGTGATGCCGGAGCTGCGCGCGGTGGACATGCGCGACGAGCGGCTGGCCAGCAATGCGTGGGTTTCACCCACCCTACGGGCGGCCGTCGACGCGCGACTGGCAAAGGGCGAGCAGTCGCTGTTGTTCCTCAATCGGCGGGGCTATGCGCCGGTGACGATCTGCCGGGCCTGCGGGCACCAGGTGGGGTGCGATCATTGCGACGCGCGGATGGTGGAGCACCGGTTCCTGAAGCGGCTGGTCTGTCACCAGTGCGGCGAGACCAAGCCGATGCCCGAAGCCTGCCCCGCCTGCGAGGTGGAGGGCAAGCTGGCCGCCGTGGGCCCCGGCGTGGAGCGGATGACGGAAGAGGCGGTGGCGCTGTTCCCCGAAGCGCGGGTGGCGACGCTGTCGTCGGACATGTTCGGGTCTGCCCGGGCGCTGAAGGCGCAGATCGAGGAGATCGCGGCGGGGGGCGCGGATATCATCGTCGGCACGCAACTTGTGGCGAAGGGGCACAATTTCCCGAACCTTACGCTGGTCGGCGTGATCGACGCCGATCTGGGCCTGCAGGGATCGGATCTGCGGGCCGCCGAGCGGACGTTCCAGCTGATGCGGCAGGTGGCGGGGCGCGCGGGGCGGGCCGAGAAGGCGGGGGTGGCGCTGTTGCAGACCTTCCAGCCCGAGCATCCGGTGATCTGGGCGATCCTGACGGGGGATGAGGAAGGGTTCTGGCGGGCCGAGGCCGGGGAGCGGCAGCACGCGGGCGTGCCGCCATTCGGTCGCATGGCCGGGATCATCCTGTCCTCGACCGACATGCAGGAGGCGTTCGATATCGGTAATGCGCTGGCGCGGAACGATGGCCCGATCCGGGCTGTGGGGGCGCAGGTGTTCGGGCCGGCGCCGGCGCCGATTGCCCGCGTGCGGGGGCGGCATCGGGTGCGGCTGCTGGTGAAGGCGCCGAAGGGCGTGGCGTTGCAAGGCGCGCTGGCGCAGTGGATTGCGCCGGTGAAGGGGTCGACCCAGTTCCGGCTGGCGGTGGATATCGATCCGCAGAGTTTCATGTGAGCGTATCGCGGGAGGTCCCGGATCAAGTCCGGGACGGGGTGGGGGCGTTGCGTGGTCCGCGTGGGTTTTCACCCACCCTACGCGGGTTGTGCGCCCACGCCCCGCTGGTCCACCAGGAAATCGGTCATCATCGCACCGATCCACATAGAGAAGAGCGCCAGCCACGCGGTGCCGGCGAAGATCGAGGCCCCCGTGACGCCGTTTCCGATCGAGCAGCCCCCGGCCAGCATCGCGCCGAAGCCCATCATCAGCGCGCCGGTCATCATGCGGCGCATGTTGGCGGCGTCCTCGAACCCCTGGAAGCTGAATTCGCGGTTGACGTACGATGCGAGGAAGGCGCCGAGGAACACGCCCGGCACCAGGCCGATGTCGAAGTTCAGCACCGGGTTGGAGACCAGGAAGAACATCAGCGTATTGGCCGAGGGGCCGCTGAACGTGGCGCTTTCCACCGAGACGGGATCGAAGCTGACCTGCGCCAGCGCGAAGGTCGACACCCACCCCACCGCGACGGCGAAGCCCACGCCGGAGGCGAAGACCAGGCGCGCGGCCCCGATGCGGTTGCGGCGCGAGACAACGAGGGCGAGCAGGGCAAAGGCAAGGCCGATCAGCAGGCCGCTGTAGGCCGGCAGGCCGAGTGTGCTGAGCAGGTCCATGTTGTGGCCGCCCTGGGTGGTCCAGAGCGCGGCCAGTTGCGTGCGCAGGTCCGAGAGCATTCCCGACAGGCTCATTTGCGCCGCGACGGCAAAGACGAGGCCGGTGGTGATGGCCCGCAGGTTGCCGGTGGCCGCGAGCACGAGAAGGCGACCGGGACAGCCGCGCGCCAGCACCATGCCCGCGCCGAAGATCAGCCCGCCGATCACCGCGCCGGACCAGCTGCCGGGGATGGCCATCATGCGGGCGTCCGACGCGCGGAAGAGACCGAGCAGCTGCGCGCCCTGCACCCAGACGACGGCGGTCGAGAAGGTCAGGAACCACACCGCGATGCGGTCGCCCATGCGGCCCCGGGCGAATTCCACCGACGCCGCGCGCAGGCAGAAGCGAGAGCGTTGTGCCGCGACGCCGAAGATCACGCCGGTGAGCAGGCCCAGGAGCGCCGCTGCCTGGGCTTCGCCGATCCATTCCACGAGGGCGAGAACGTCCATGACCCGTGCCTTTCGATTTCAGGCGGTCGTGCCACAGGGGCGGGCCCGCTGCCTTGATCCAGATCAGGCCGCGTATTTTTGCACAGTCGCCTTGCAGTCGAAGCAATGGTCAAAGCGGAAAGATGGGCGTAAAGCATGAGGATGGCGAGGACATACCCCCTTGAACTGGCGCGGGAGCTGCCGATCTGGCGACGGCCCGTGGCGCTGCTGTTCCTGATGGCTGCGGCGATGCCGCTGGCCTTTGCGACGTGGTCGGCGCTGCTCAACAACTTCGTCATCGAGGCGGCGGAGTTCGACGGCTCGGATATCGGTTGGTTGCACACAGTGCGGGAGATCCCCGGATTCCTGGCCATCGGGGTCATCGCCATCATCATTTTCATGCGCGAGCAGACGCTGGCGCTGGTGTCGCTGATCCTGCTGGGCGTGGCGACGGCGATCACCGCGTGGTTTCCCAGCCTTGGCGGTATCCTGACGATCACGATGTTGAGTTCGATCGGGTTTCATTATTTCGAGACGGTGAACCAGTCGTTGCAGTTGCAATGGCTGAAGAAGGAGCGCGCGCCGCAGATGCTGGGCTGGCTGCTGGCCGCCGGGTCGGGCACGACGCTGGTGGCTTACGTGCTGATCGTGATGACGTGGGAGACGCTGGATCTGAGCTACAACACCGTCTACATGATCGCGGGCGGGGCGACGGTACTGATCGCGCTCTATTGTGTCTTCGCGTTTCCGCAATTCGAGGCACCCAACCCGCAGATCAAGAAGATGGTGCTGCGGCGGCGGTACTGGCTGTATTACGCGTTGCAGTTCATGTCGGGGGCGCGGCGGCAGATCTTCATCGTCTTCGCGGGCTTCATGATGGTCGAGAAGTTCGGATTCGAGGTGCACGAGGTTACCGCGCTCTACCTGATCAACCTTGTGGCCAACATGGTGTTCGCGCCGCTGATGGGCCGCGCGGTGCATGTGTTCGGGGAACGGGCGACGCTGCTCTTTGAGTATGCGGGGCTGGCGATCGTGTTCCTGCTCTATGGCGGGCTCTACTTCTTTAGCTGGGGCGTGGTGCTGGCGGCGACGCTTTACGTGGTGGACCACATGCTGTTTGCGCTGGCGCTGGCGCTGAAGACCTATTTCCAGAAGATCGCCGATCCGGGGGATATCGCGCCCACCGCGGCGGTGGCGTTCACGATCAACCATATCGCCGCCGTCTTCCTGCCCGCCGCGCTGGGCTACCTCTGGCTGGTGTCGCCGGTGGCGGTGTTCGTGATGGCCGCCGCGATGGCCGGCGTGTCATTTATCCTTGCGATGCTTATTCCCCGTCACCCCGAACCGGGGTATGAGACGATCCTGACCGCCCGGGCGCCCGCCCCGGCGGAGTGATCTGATCGACAAGGGAGGCTTCATGCCCACATTCACCGCTTTGACGACCCTGCCCGGCAAATCCGAGGCTGAAGCCCTGGGCGAGGCGCTGGAACGTCTGACACCGGAGCCCACGGGCGTCGGCGTGTTCGAGCTGGAGGACGGCTCTGGCCTGTGGGAAGTGGGCGGCTATTTCGAGGCGGAACCGGATGCGGCGGGGCTGGCGCTGCTGGCGTCGATGCACGGTGCCAAGGATTTCATCGTGTCCGAACTGCCGGAAACGGACTGGGTCGCCAAGGTGAAGCGGGAACTGACGCCGGTGGTGGCGGGGCGGTTCTTTGTCTATGGCAGTCACGATGCCGACAAGGTGCCCGAGGATGCGCTGCCGCTTCTGATCGAGGCGTCGATGGCGTTCGGCACCGGGCATCACGGCACGACGCTGGGCTGTCTGAAGGCGCTGGACCGGTTGAACGCGGATCAAGGCCCGCTGGACAGCGTGCTGGATCTGGGCTGCGGCACCGCCGTGCTGGCGATGGCGGCGGCGCGGGTCTGGCCCGACGCGACGATCCTTGCCAGTGACATCGACGCGGTCGCGGTCGAGGTGGCGGAGATCAACGTGGCGGCCAACGATCTTGTGGGCCGGGTGACTTGCCTGGAGGCCGAAGGGCTGGAGCATCCGGGCATTGCCGGGGCGGCGCCGTTCGATCTGGTCTTCGCGAATATCCTGAAAGCGCCCCTGATCGCGCTGGCGCCGGGAATCACCCATGCGCTGAAGCCCGGGGGGTACGTGATTCTATCCGGCATTCTGAATGAACAGGCCGACGAGGTCGCGGCGGTTTATAGCGAGGCCGGAAACAGTGTCGTATCGCGCGAACAGATTGGTGAGTGGACGACGATAATAACCCGCAAAAGTGTTTGAAAACGCTTGTAAAAAAAGTTTTTTAAAGGCAGCTGCCCCACAATTGCCACATTTCAAACCTAGTTTCATCAACAAGGGAACGGGGATGAACAGAGTTTGGGAACGCTGCCATGACCAATGCGACCGACAACTATCAGGGCTTCGATGCCCGTCTGAAAAAGATCGACCGCAACCGGGCTCGACTGGCCAACGGCTATTCCGCCAAGGTGACGCGCGAAGGCCTGATCGTTTTCCGCCCCAAGCCCCGCGCGCGGGGCTTTTCGGTCCGCGGTCTGGCGTTCCTGGTTCTGGGCGTGTTCCTGTTCAAGGCGATGATCCTGGCGCATCTGGGCAGCACGATCTACGACCAGCGCGTTGACGCGCTGAAATCCGGCACCGTGGTCGAACAGGCCGGCGCCTTCGTGATGCAGAAGGACCAGGTGTCCAGCGTGATCGCGCAGTACCTGCGCCCCTTCGTGAAGTAACGTTCCTTTACGTCTGGCCTCTCTGCCCTCCAAAGACGCTTCTCGGAACACGAAAAGCCCTGCACGTTGATCACGTGCAGGGCTTTTTGCTGTCCGGCGCAGGGAGGGGACGCCGGGCGGGGGCGATCCGGGATTAGCGGATCGCGCGTTCGATGTCGCCGCGCGACAGGCCGATATCGTCCAGCTCGCGGTCGGAAAGGCGGCTGAGCGCGTTGCGGGTGACGCGGGCGTCGTTCCAGGCAGAGACGGTTGCGAGGATGCGCGCGAAGATGGAGCCGAAATGGGCGCCGTGGTGCACGCTGCGGGTTGTGTCGATTGCAGCCATTGTCATGGTCCTTGATATAAGTCGGTTCGTTTCTTGTTCTGTGGCTGGAGTTAGGAGGTTCGGCGGAGTCGGACAACACGCATTTTCCGCATAGTCAGTATGCAGGCATTGCATGGGTTGATTTATCTTAACGTCATGTTAATGCTTTATTTTTCCTGTTCATATATTGTGCGGGGAGGGGGCGAGGCGGTGTGATCCGCGCGCGGCGCAGGGCGCGGAAGGGTGGTTTTGCGCGTGGAAGTGCTTGGCGTTTGTTCTTGTTTCGTGCTAGGGCGTTGAAAAACAAGCAAGGGCGGGCAGTGCAGATGCGGGTCATCGGGATCGATCCGGGCCTACGCAACCTCGGGTGGGGCGTGATCGACATGGAAGGCAGCCGCCTGACCCATGTGGCGAACGGGATTTGCCACGGGGACGGGGGCACGCTGGCGGCGCGGCTGTTGTCGCTGCACGGTCAACTTACGGATATCATTGAAAAATATGCGCCCGGCGCGGCGGCGGTGGAGCAGACCTTCGTCAACAAGGACGGGGCCGGCACGCTGAAGCTGGGACAGGCGCGGGGCATCGCGCTGCTGGTGCCGGCGCAGTTCGGGCTGGATGTGGGCGAATACGCCCCCAACACGGTGAAGAAGACGGTGGTGGGCGTGGGCCATGCCGGCAAGGACCAGGTGGCGCACATGGTGCGCGTGCAACTGCCGGGGGTCGAGCTGGCCGGGGCGGACGCCGCCGACGCGCTGGCCATCGCCATCTGTCATGCGCATCACGGGCCTGCACGAGTGCTGAAAGAGAAGGTGCGCGCATGATCGGGCGGATCGCGGGACGCATCGATTACCGCGCCGCCGATCACGTGCTGATTGACGTGAAGGGGGTCGGGTATCTCGTCTATTGCTCGGACCGGACGCTGGCGGCGCTGCCGGGGGCGGGCGAGCATGTGGCGCTATATACCGACCTTCTGGTGCGCGAGGACCTGTTGCAGCTTTATGGCTTCACCTCGCTGGTCGAGAAGGAATGGCACCGCCTGCTGATGAGCGTGCAGGGGATCGGGGCGAAGGCGTCGCTGGCGATCCTGGGCACGCTGGGACCGGATGGCGTGGGCCGGGCGATTGCCTTGGGCGACGTGAACGCGGTGAAGGCGGCTAAGGGGATCGGCCCCAAGACGGCGCAGCGCGTGGTGATCGAACTGAAGGACAAGGCGCCGGAAGTGATGGCGATGGGCGCGAGCGCGTCGGTCGCCGCGCCGGAGGTGGTCGCGGACGAGGGTGAGGTGATCGAGGCGCCGGTGGCAAAGCCCGCGCCCGCCAAGGCCCCGGACGGCGCGGCGCAGGCCGAGGCGCTGTCGGCGCTGACGAACCTCGGATACGGCCCCGGCGAGGCGGCGGGCGCGGTGGCGCAGGCGGCGGGCGAGATGCCCGAGGCGGCGACGGCGGACCTCATTCGCGCCGCGCTGAAGCTGTTGGCGCCGAAGGGATGACAGGCCATGCGCTCATCAGGCCTTGCGGCCTGCCGCGCGGACGTGGGACGATTAATTCATGACCGAGCCTGACCCCACCCTGCGCCCCGAGGCCTTGCCCGAGGATGTGGACCGCGCCTTGCGACCGCAGGCGCTGGCCGATTTCATCGGGCAGGCCGAGGCGCGGGCCAACCTGAAAGTGTTCATCCAGTCGGCCCGGCAGCGCGGCGAGGCGATGGACCACACGCTGTTTCACGGCCCCCCCGGCCTTGGCAAGACGACGCTGGCGCAGATCATGGCGCGCGAACTGGGCGTGGGGTTTCGGATGACCAGCGGCCCAGTTCTGGCCAAGGCGGGCGACCTTGCGGCGATCCTGACGAACCTCGAGGCCAATGACGTTCTGTTCATCGACGAGATCCACCGCCTGAACCCGGCGGTGGAAGAGGTGCTCTACCCCGCGATGGAGGATTTCGAACTGGACCTGGTGATCGGCGAGGGACCGGCGGCGCGGACGGTGCGGATCGAGTTGCAGCCCTTCACGCTGGTGGGGGCGACGACGCGGCTGGGGCTGCTGACGACGCCCTTGCGGGACCGGTTCGGGATACCCACGCGGTTGCAATTCTACACCGAGGAGGAGTTGCACGAGATCGTCACGCGCAACGCGCAGAAGCTGGGTGTGCCCGCCGAGGCGCAGGGCGCGCGGGAGATTGCGCGGCGGGCGCGGGGCACGCCACGGGTGGCGGGTCGGCTCTTGCGGCGCGTGGTGGATTTCGCCGTGGTCGAGGGCGACGGGCGGATCACGCAAGGGTTGGCCGACAATGCGCTGACCCGGCTGGGCGTGGATGGGCTGGGCCTCGATGGGGCCGACCGGCGCTACCTGCGCCTCATTGCCGAGGCCTATCAAGGCGGGCCTGTCGGGATCGAAACGCTGAGTGCCGCGCTGAGCGAGAGTCGCGATGCGCTGGAAGAGGTGATCGAGCCGTTCCTGTTGCAGCAGGGGCTGATCCAGCGCACGCCGCGGGGGCGGATGCTGGCGGCGCGGGCCTGGGCGCATCTGGGGATGGCCGCGCCCAAGGCGGCGGGGTCGGGGGATCTATTCGAACGGTGACACGGGCTGCGCCGTCGGGATTCGAGTATTTTGGGAACAGTTAAAGCCGGGGGCTTTGCCAGGCAGTCGGGCTTTGATAAAGGCGGGCCATGGCTGATCTGATTTCACCCGAAGATGTCGAGGCGCTCTTTACCCGCGCAGATGGCTCATACCTCTTTGCCCGCTGGGGGCGGCCCATCGTGCCGGTGGTGTTCGGCACCGACGACAAGACGCTGGAAACCGTCAAGGGCGCGGTCGAGGCCGTGGTGATGATGGCAGGTCACCAGATGGCCGAGACCGACCCGGAACTGGGCGTGAACCTGATGTTCTTTTTCTTCCGGGAGTGGGACGAGTTGCTGGAGGTGCCGGACATGGACCGGATGATCCCCGACCTTGGCCCGCTGGTGGCGCGGCTGAAGGCGGCGGATGCCAACCAGTACCGGATTTTCCGCTTTGACGAGGCCGGCGCGATTAAGGCCAGCTTCGTCTTCCTGCGCATGGATGAACAATTGTCGAAAGTGCCCGCCGACACGCTGGCGCTGGCGCAGGTGGCGCAGACGATCCTGCTTTGGTCCGACACCGCATACACCGACCGCTCGGTGCTGGCGCAGGCGGGCGAGGGGCAGGTGATCCTGCGGCCCGATATCGGCGCGGTGATCCGGGCGGGGTACGATCCGGTCATGCCCGCCGTGGCGAAGGATGCGAGCCATGCGCTGCGTCTGTGTGCGCGGCTGGGGCAGATGTAGCCGTTGCGGGTCTTTGTTGGTGTCCCGCTGGACGACGCGGCCATCGAGGCGCTCTTGCCGATTCAGGAGGCGCTGCGGCAGGGGCGTCTGGTGGACGAGGAGAACCTTCACCTGACGCTCGCCTTTCTCGACGATCAGCCGGAGGCCGCGCTGGCGGAATTGGACGCGGCGCTGCAAGACATCCGCGTGTCGCCATGGGAGATGGAGTTCACCGGAATCGAGGCGCAGGGCGGGCGGCGTCCGGCGCTCGTCTGGGCCGAAGTGGCCAAGGCGGAGCCGCTGCGGCAGTTGCACGACAAGGTGCGCGGCGCGGCGCGGCTGGCGGGGATCGACCTGCCGCGTGAACGGTTTCGCCCGCATGTCACGCTGGCGCGGTTCCCAAGGTCACGGCCGGTGGACATGGGGCGGCTGACCGCGTTCCTTGGCGCCTATGGCGGGTTCCGCGCGGGGCCGTTCGCGGTGGATCGGTTCTGTCTTTACGGCTCGACCCTGACGCCGGATGGCCCGGTCTACGACGTGCTGGCCGACTACCCGCTGTAGCCGCCGGATCCTCCTCTGGCCAGAAATATCCCGGGGAGCGGTGAGCCGCAGGGTCGCGGTGGGGCAGAGCCCCCTCTTGGGGATTGCCGCCGCCGCCGCCGCGCCGTAGAAGGCTGGCATGGCACACACGTTTCCGATCCGCGTTTATTACGAAGATACCGACATGGCCGGGATCGTCTATTATGCCAATTACCTCAGGTATATAGAGCGCGCGCGCAGCGACTGGGTTCGGGGGCTTGGCATCGACCAGAACGCGATGCGGCGCGACGATGGCGTGGTGTTCGCCGTGCGGCGGGTCGAGGCGGACTATCATCACCCCGCGAAGTTCGACGATGAACTGGAGGTCAGGACGACCGTGACCACGGTCACGGGCGCGCGGCTGGTCATGGACCAGCGGGTCCTGCGCGGCGAGGAACTGGTGTTTTCCGCGCAAGTGACCATCGTCTGCATCAATGACACCGGACATCCGGCGCGGCTACCGGCAAATATCCGCCTGATGCTGCACTGATCACCTGCAATTGACCGCGCGAATGCGGTTGAGGTTGGCTTTCCCCTTGGAAATCGTCTAGTTTCACTCTCAATACGGCCAGACAACAAGGCCCGGACAAGCAAAAGAGCAGGCAGATGGAAGCAGAAACCCTGGCAATGGCACAGGAGATGGATTTCTCGCTGTGGGCGCTATTCGCACGCGCGACGCTGATCGTGAAACTGGTGATGCTGATGCTGATCGTGGCGTCCTTCTGGGCGTGGTCGATCATCATCCAGAAGACGATCACCTATCGCAAGGCGCGCGCCGAGGCGGAACGGTTCGACCGCCGCTTCTGGTCGGGCGAGCCACTGGACGAGCTGTTCGACGAGATCGGGCCGGACCCGGCCGGGCAGTCCGAGCGGGTGTTTGCCGCAGGAATGAGCGAATGGCGGCGGTCGCATCGCACCGACGGCGCGCTGATCGCGGGGGCCACGGCGCGGATCGACCGCAGCATGGACGTGGCGATCGTCAAGGAAAGCGAGAAACTGCAGAGCGGGCTGACCATTTTGGCCTCGATCGGGTCGGTGTCGCCTTTCGTGGGCTTGTTCGGGACGGTCTGGGGGATCATGAACGCCTTCATCGAGATCGCCGAGCAGCAGAATACCAACCTCGCTGTTGTCGCGCCGGGGATCGCCGAGGCGCTCTTGGCGACGGGGCTGGGCCTGCTGGCGGCCATTCCGGCGGTGGTGTTCTACAACAAGCTGAGTGCCGATGCCGACCGCATCGTGGCGAGCTACGAGGCGTTTGCCGACGAGTTCGCAACCATCCTGAGCCGGCAGTTGGACAGCTGACATGGGAGCCGGTGTCGTCCAGAAATCCGGAGATTCAGGCCGCAGGCGCAGAGGGCGCGGGCGGTCGCGCCCGATGGCCGAGATCAACGTCACGCCCTTCGTTGACGTGATGCTGGTGCTTCTGATCATCTTCATGGTGGCCGCGCCGCTGATGACCGTGGGCGTGCCGGTGCAACTGCCCGAGACCGCGGCCAATGCGCTGCCCGGCGAGGAGGAAGAGCCGCTGACCGTGACGCTGACCGCCGAAGGGGTCGTGATGATCCAGACCACAGAGGTGCAGCGCGGCGAGCTGGTGAACCGGCTGCGCGCCATCGCGACGGAGCGTGACAGCACGCGGGTTTTCCTGCGGGCGGACGGGGCGGTGCCCTATTCGGACGTGATGCAGGTGATGGGCGCGCTGAACCGGGGCGGTTTCGCCAATATCGGGCTGGTGACGGATACCGGCGGCCCCACGCTTGACGAGCAGGGCGGCTGAGATGCGGCTGGACACCGGGCAGATCATTTCCGGTGTGGCCCATACGGGCCTGATCGTCTTTGCCATCTTCGGTGGGGCGTTCAAGTCCGAGCCCCTGCCGTTCGAGATCACCGAGGTGACGGCGGTCTCGGAAGAGGAATACGCGGCGATGATCGCCGAGCCGTCGCCGGATGCGGTGGCCAATGTCGACACGCCCGAGCCGCCCGAGGAGGGTCAGACGCCGGAGCTTTCCAGCGAGGCTGACACGGCCCCCGAGCAGGACCAGCCCGAAGTGACCGAAAGCGTCGAGCCGGACCCGGTGCCCGAGGCCGTCGAGCCCGAGCCGATCCCGGTGCCCGAGGCCGAAATCGCAGACGCGCCGCAGGAACCGACGCCGCCTCAGGAAGATACAGCCGTCCTGGCGCCTGAACAGTCGGACCGCCCACAGCCCCGGCCGGCGCCGCGCGTGGCCCCCGAGGCGGTGGAACAGCCTGACCCGGATGTCGAGATCGCAGATGTGGACCAGGAGGCGCCGGAGCCATCCGAGCAGGCCGAGGAGCCGACTCCCGAGCAGGAGGAAACCGCCCGGCAGGAGGCCACGACCGAGATCGTGACCGAGGCCGAAGAGGTGGCGTCCGCCGCGCCGCCGCGCTCGGTACGGCCGCGCACGCGGCCGGAACAGGCGACCCCGGCGGCACAGCCCGACCCGGACCCCGAACCGCGCGACGAGCCCGCACAGCAAGCTGACCCGGAACCGGCGGCGGAGCCCGAAACGGAGCAGGCCACCAGCCCGGACAGCTCGGCCGTGAATGACGCGCTGGCCGAGGCGCTGGGCGCCGACCCCGAACCGCAGGGCAATCCGCAAGGCCCGCCGCTGACGGCCGGAGAAAAGGACGGGTTGCGGGTGGCGGTGCAGGAATGCTGGAACGTGGGCTCGCTGAGTTCCGACGCTCTGGCCACCACGGTAACGGTGGCGGTGTCGATGTCCGAGGATGGCCGCCCGATCACCAACTCGATCCGCATGATCGGCAGCGAGGGGGGTAGCAACTCCTCGGCGCAGCAGGCGTTCGAGGCCGCGCGGCGGGCGATCATCCGCTGCGGCGCGCGGGGATATGACCTGCCGGTCGAGAAGTTCGCGACATGGCGCGAGATCGAGATGACCTTCAACCCGGAGAACATGCGGATCCGATGAAACGGCATGGTATCATTGGTGGGGCGGTGCTGGCGGGTCTTTTCGCCCCGGCGGCGGTGTTCGGGACGCAGGCATCCGACTGGATCGACGGGTTTCGCGAGGACGTACAGCGTTGCTGGAACCCGGCCGAGGGCGGCGCGGTTGTCACCGTAGCGTTCGAGATGAACCGGGATGGCACCGTGGTTGACGACAGCCTGCGCTCAATTCCCCGTGAAATGTCCGACACGGGCTCTTTCATGGCGGCGCGACGTGCCATCCTGAGATGCGGGCGCGACGGGTATGACCTGCCAGCCGAGCAGCATGAGGCGTGGCGCGAGATAGAAATGACATTCGACCCGGTGGTCGAAGGGGAGCAGTGACATGAGAGTATTTCTGGCCCTTGTGGCGATCCTTGCAGGCCTTGCGGCGCCGGTGGTGGCGCAGGAAGAGCGCAGCGGGCCGCTGAGGATCGAGATCACCGAGGGCGTGATCGAGCCGTTGCCCTTTGCCGTACCGAACTTCGTGGCCGAGAGCGCCCAGGCGCAGGAGATGGCGGCCAATATCACGCGGGTGATCGCCGCCGACCTGACCGGCACGGGCCTTTTCCGCGAAATTCCGCAGGATGCGCATATCGCGCGGGTCACCGCGTTTTCCAGCCCGGTGCAATTCGCGGACTGGAAGGCGATCAACGCGCAGGCGCTGATCGTGGGCGGCGTCAATGTGGATGACACCGGAAAGGTCGTCGTGAAGTTCCGGCTGTACGACGTTTTCGCGGGGCAGCAGATGGGCGACGGCCTGCAATTCGTGGGGACCGTGGATGGCTGGCGGCGTATCGCGCACAAGGTGTCGGACCAAGTGTATTCACGGCTGACGGGCGAGGACCCGTATTTCGACAGCCGCGTCGTGTTCGTGTCCGAGACCGGGCCAAAGGATGCGCGGCAGAAGCGGCTGGCGATCATGGATTACGACGGCGCCAATGTGACCTACCTGACGGACAGCGCGTCGATCGTCCTGGCACCACGGTTTTCGCCGGGTGGCGACCGGGTGCTTTACACCAGCTACGAAAGCGGATTTCCCAAGATCTACGTGCTGGACGTGGCGACGGCGGGGCGCAACGTGCTGAATGCCGCCGATGGCGAGATGAGTTTCGCGCCGCGTTTTGCGCCCAACGGTCAGACCATCGTCTACAGCCTGACCACGGGCGGCAACACCGACCTTTATCAGTTGAACATCGGGAGCGGGCAGACTTCGCGCCTGACCACCACGCCGTCGATCGAGACCGCGCCCAGCTTCAGCCCCGATGGCAGCAGGATCGTGTTCGAATCCGACCGCTCGGGCACGCCGCAGCTTTATGTCATGCCGGCGGGCGGCGGCGAGGCGACGCGGATCAGTTTCGGCCAGGGCCGCTATGGCACGCCGGTCTGGTCGCCGCGCGGGGACCTGATTGCCTTTACCAAGCAGTCCAAAGGCCGGTTCCATATCGGCGTGATGCGCACCGATGGCAGCGAGGAGCGCCTGCTGACCGCGTCCTTCCTGGACGAGGGGCCGACATGGGCGCCCAATGGCCGGGTCATCATGTTCACCCGCGAGACCCAGGGCGCCCAGGGGGCGTCGAGCCTGTGGTCGGTGGACATAACCGGGCGCAACCTCAAGCAGGTTCGGACAGAGACCGGGGCGTCGGACCCGTCATGGGGACCGCTGCAGAACTGAGGCCGCAAAAGGGACATGCATCCGTTGCGGGCCTATGATATTAACCAATTCAAGAGCAGCAAAGCATCGAGTGGGGCACTGATATGAAACATCTGAGCAAAGCACTGATCGTGGTGGCGGGGCTGGCGGTAAGCGCCTGCAGCAACCCCGACCGGTTCGGCGACCAATACAACAACGGCGCGGGCAGCAGCGGCACGGCTGGCGGGGTCGCGGGCACCGCGCAGGACCCGCAATCGCCGCTCTATTTCCAGCAGACGATCGGAGACCGCGTGTTGTTCGCGGTGGACCAGTCCACCCTGTCGCCCACGGCGACGGCGACGCTGGACGGTCAGGCGCAATGGCTGGCCACGAACACGGCATACAACGCCATCATCGAAGGTCACGCCGACGAGCAGGGCACGCGGCAATACAACATCGCGCTGGGCGCACGCCGCGCCAACGCGGTGCAGGAATATCTGATTTCGAAAGGCGTCAGCCCGGCGCGTCTGAAGGTTATCAGCTACGGCAAGGAACGCCCGCTGGAGATCTGCAGCGAGGAAGCGTGCTATGCCAAGAACCGCCGGGCCGTGACGGTGATCTCGGCGGTGCCGACAAGCTAGGACGAATGGTGGGGTGAACATGCGTCGTGTGATACTGGGCCTTGTGGTGGCCGCGTTCGGGATGGGGCCGGTTTCGGCCTCGGCCCAGGCCAATACCGAAACCCTGGCGGATATCCGGCAGGAATTGTCGGTGCTGTATGTCGAGTTGCAGAAGCTGAAGCGTGAGCTGAACACCACCGGCGCCAGCGGCAATGCGACCGTGGGCGGCAGCGTGCTCGACCGCGTGAACACAATCGAGTCCGAGTTGCAGCGCCTGACCTCGAAGACCGAGGAGCTGGAGTTTCGCATCGACAGCGTGGTGACCGACGGCACCAACCGCGTGGGCGACCTGGAATTCCGGATCTGCGAGTTGGAGCCGTCCTGCGATATCGGCAGCATCGAGCCCGGCGACACGCTGGGCGGGGTGGCGCCCTCGACCGGCGGCAACGCAGGCAGCACCGGCACGGCTCCGGACCCGGCCCCGGCCCCGGCCACGGACACGACCGGCACCGCCACCACCGGCGGCACCACGGGCACCGAGGGTGGCGTGCAGATGGCCGCTGCCGAGCAGGCCGATTTCGACACGGCCATGGCGGCCTTCGAGGCGGGCGAGTATGCCGCCGCGGCCGAGCAGTTCGAGCGGTTCACGACCAACTATCCCGGCAGCCCGATGGAGGCGCAGGCCGGTCTGAAGCGTGGCGAGGCGCTGGAGCAGGCGAATGACATGACAGGTGCTGCGCGCGCCTATCTGAATACGTTCAGCACGGCGCCGGACGGCCCGCAGGCGCCGCAGGCGCTGTTCCTGCTGGGCCGGTCGCTGGGGGCGCTGGGCCAGACCAACGAGGCTTGCCTGACCTTGGGGGAGGTGGCGCAACGCTTTCCGCAATCGCCCGCGGTGGGGCAGGCGGCCTCGGCGATGCAGAACCTTGGGTGTTCGTGAACGGCCCGACGGCGCATATTCTTGATCAGTTCGTGGCGACATTCGGGAATGCCCGGCCCAAGCGGCTGGGCATTGCCGTTTCGGGGGGCAGCGATTCGCTTGGGCTGCTACTGCTGGCCCGGCAATGGGCCGCGCAGGGCGGGCCAGAACCTTACGCGGTGACGGTGGACCACGGTCTGCGCGCAGCGTCGCGCGACGAAGCGGCGGGCGTGGCAGCGCTGTGTGCCCGACTGGGCGTTGCGCACAAGACGCTGGAATGGCGGGGCTGGGACGGTGCGGGAAACCTGCCCGACCAGGCGCGGCGCGCGCGGTACGGCCTGATCGCGGACTGGGCCGAGGCGGGACAGATCACCGACGTGGCGCTGGGGCATACGTTGAACGACGTGGCCGAGACATTCGTCATGCGACTGATGCGCGAGGCGGGTGTCGACGGGCTGGCGGCAATGGCGCCAAGCTGGCGGCAGGGTACGGTGGAGTTCCGCCGCCCGCTGTTGCAGGTGTCGCGGGCCGAGATGCGCAGGGTGGTGGAGCGCGAGGGGCTGGCTTGGGTCGACGACCCGACCAACGAGGACGAGGCCTTTGAACGGGCGCGGGTGCGCAAGGCGCTGGCGGCGCTGGAAGACCTTGGCGTGACCGCGCGGGGACTGGGCAACGTTGCCGGACATCTGGGCGAGGTGCGCAGCACGCTGTATTGGTATGTTTTCCTGGCGGCGCGCAACCATGTGAGTTTCGACCGGGGCGACGTGATGGTCGACCGCAAGGGGTTCCGGACGCTGCCGCGCGACATCTGCCGCCGCATGGTGCAGGAGATCCTGCGTTGGATCAGCGGCGCGGACTACGTTCCGCGCGGCAAGGCGGTCGCCCTGATGCTGGAGGCGATCCGTGGTGGCAACGGCATGACGTTGCACGGCGTCATGATGAGCGTGGAAACGGATCATCTGCGGTTCGCGCGCGAGCCAAAGGCGGTGGCGCAGACGCGGGCCGCGCCCGGCGAGGCGTGGGACGGACGTTGGCAGCTGGACGGTCCGTGGCCCGATGGGGCAGAGGTGGCCACGCTGGGCGAGGCAGGTCTGGCGCACTGCCAAGAGCGGCTGCAGCCAGGTTTGCCACGGTCGTCGCTCCTGGCCAGTCCGGCGGTCTGGCGGGGCGGTCATTTGGTCGCGGCGCCGCTTGCGGGGTTTGCAGAGGGCTGGACGGCAACACTTTTGCGGGATGAAGACATGTTCTTTGCCAGCATCCTTGCGCATTGAACATCGCTTAACGATCTCTATTTATCATACACGGGCCCTGTGGTAGGTCAGGCCCGGCATCACGTGAGGAGAAAGCCCTTGGGCAACGCGAGAAACTTCGCCTTTTGGTTGGTCCTGTTCCTGTTGATTATGGCGCTGTTCAGCCTGTTCAACGGATCCGGTAACACATTGCAGAGCCAGGCAATTCCCTATTCGGAATTCGTCGCGGCGGTCGAGGACGGCGAGGTGTCCGAGGTCACGCTGGATGGCGAAAACGTGCGTTTCCGGGGCGAGGACGGCAACAATTACTCGACCATCAAGCCCGAAGATGCCGAGGTGACGTCCCTGCTTTTGGAGCGGGATATCCCGATCAAGGCGGAATCGCAGGAGCAATCCGGGTTTCAGACCTTCCTGATCTCGCTTCTGCCTTTCGTGCTGCTGATCGGTGTGTGGATCTATTTCATGAACCGCATGCAGGGCGGCGGCAAGGGCGGCGCCATGGGCTTTGGCAAGTCCAAGGCCAAGATGTTGACCGAAAAGCATGGCCGCGTGACGTTTGACGACGTGGCCGGCATCGACGAGGCCAAGGAAGAGTTGGAAGAGATCGTCGAGTTCCTGCGCAACCCGCAGAAATTCAGCCGCCTCGGCGGCAAGATCCCCAAAGGCGCGCTGCTGGTCGGCCCTCCGGGCACCGGTAAGACGCTGCTGGCCCGCGCCATTGCGGGCGAGGCGGGCGTGCCGTTCTTCACCATTTCGGGTTCGGACTTCGTCGAGATGTTCGTGGGTGTCGGCGCGTCCCGCGTGCGCGACATGTTCGAACAGGCGAAGAAGAACGCGCCCTGCATCGTCTTCATCGACGAGATCGACGCGGTGGGCCGGCATCGTGGCGCCGGCTATGGCGGCGGCAATGACGAGCGGGAACAGACCCTCAACCAGCTGCTGGTCGAGATGGACGGGTTCGAGGCCAATGAAGGCGTCATCATCGTCGCGGCCACCAACCGCAAGGACGTGCTGGACCCCGCGCTGCTGCGACCGGGCCGGTTCGACCGGCAGGTGACGGTGCCCAATCCCGACATCAAGGGCCGCGAGAAGATTCTGGGCGTTCACGCCCGCAAGACTCCGCTGGGCCCCGACGTGGACCTGCGCATCATCGCGCGCGGCACGCCCGGTTTCTCGGGGGCGGACCTCGCCAACCTGGTGAATGAGGCGGCGCTGATGGCCGCGCGTGTGGGTCGGCGGTTCGTGTCGATGGTGGATTTCGAACAGGCCAAGGACAAGGTCATGATGGGCGCCGAGCGGCGATCCATGGTGCTGACGCCCGAGCAGAAGGAAAAGACCGCCTATCACGAGGCCGGTCACGCCATCGTGGGCCTTGCCCTGCCGCAATGCGATCCGGTCTACAAGGCGACGATCATCCCGCGCGGCGGTGCCTTGGGCATGGTGGTCAGCCTGCCCGAGATCGACCGGCTGAACTGGCACAAGTCTGAATGCGAGGAAAAGCTGGCCATGACCATGGCCGGCAAGGCAGCCGAGATCATCAAGTACGGCCCCGACGCGGTGTCGAACGGCCCTGCCGGCGACATCCAGCAGGCATCTTCGCTGGCCCGCGCGATGGTCCTGCGCTGGGGCATGTCGGACAAGGTCGGCAATGTCGATTACGAGCAGGCGCATGAAGGCTACATGGGCAACAGCGCCGGCGGCTTCTCGATCTCGGCTCACACGAAAGAGCTGATCGAGGACGAGGTCAAGCGCATGATCGACGACGCCTACCAGCGGGCCCATGACATCCTGACTGACAAGCATGACGAATGGGAGCGTCTGGCGCAGGGTCTGCTGGAATACGAGACCCTGACCGGCGAAGAGATCGAGCGCGTGATCAACGGCGATCCGCCCGAGGCGGATGACGACCAGGGCGGCACGCCTCAGAAGGATGACAAACCGTCCCTGACGGCCATTCCGAAGACCAAGCCGAAGTCGACACCGCCGGACGGCGGCATGGAGCCGGAACCGACAGCGTGACGATGACGACCAACGCGAAGACCGACTGGAACCCGGGCGCCTATGCCCGGTTCCACGACCTCCGCCAGCGCCCGGGCCTGGACCTGGTGAACACGATCAGCAGCATGGGCGCGGGCGACATCTATGACCTTGGCTGTGGCAACGGTGCCTTGGGCGATGCGCTGCGGGCGCGGGCCGGCAACCGCAAGGTAATCGGGGTCGATGCCAGCCCCGCGATGCTTGAAAAAGCCCGCGCCGCCAAGGGATATGACAGTTTCAGCCAGGCCGACATCGCGGAGTGGACGCCGTCGCGGACGCCCGGACTGATCTTTTCCAACGCCGCGCTGCACTGGGTGGGCAATCACGAGCAATTGCTGCCCCGGCTGGTGCGGATGCTGTCCAAAGGCGGTACGCTGGCGGTACAGATGCCGCACCAGAACAAGGCACCGTCGCACCGCGTGTGGCTGAGCCTGGTCGAGGAAATGTTCCCGGGCCGTGTCGAGAAGATGGGCACCCCCGGCGTCATGGCCCCGGTGAAATACGACGAGCTTTTGTCCGGCATGGGCCAGTTCCGGCTGTGGGAAACCGAGTATTACCAGCGCCTGATGGCCGAACCGGGCAGCCACCCGGTGCGCCGCTTCACTGAAAGCACCTATGCCCGCCCCGTGCTGGAGGCGTTGGCCGAGGACGAGAAGGCGGCGCTGATCAAGCGCTACGAGGAAGCGATGCACGCGGCGTACCCGGTGCGCGCGGATGGCTCTGTCCTGTTCCCGTTCCGCCGGATTTTCTTTACTTTATCGGTCTGAGCGCGGGCGTTTTCTTTCAAAAGAAAACGGGACGGAATTTTGAAAAATTCCGGGCCGCGCGTGGCACTGTCAGACATCGTTTCGCGCGGCGTAATAGCGCATGGCCGCGTCCAGCAGGCGAAGTCCGGTGTCGAACGCGGTAAGCTGCATATCGTGGACGGAATCGGGTCGTCCCGTGGGCAGGTCCGCCGTGACGCTGTCGGCCAGGGCCAGCCGCGTGGCGCCATTGTGAAACATCTTGATGCACTCCATGACCACGTCACCGTTGGGCGGTTCTTCAAGCACCTCGTTCATCAGGTCCAGCACGTCGTCGGATATGCAGAGCGTCCGATACATCAGGCCGACCGCGTTGCGTTCCGCCATGTGCAGGTTTTTGAATGCGGGAGCGTTGCGCCAGACACACGGGATTTGCGCGCCGAGCGCCTGCAGTCTTTGCACCGCGTAAGGCAACAGGAAAAGCTGCGTGTCGTTGTCGATGAACCGACCCGAGATCAGGGTCTCGCGGCCGCGATTGTAAGCCTCGTCCAGTGTCAGGCCGCGGTTGAACCGGGCCAGCATCTCTGCGGCGGATTCCCCCGGCAGTGCGCGGGGCGCGGGCATCGACCGGGCCCACGCCCAGCCGTCGCGCAGGCCGCGCATATGCTCGGACATCACCGACCTGTCGTGCTTGAGCGCGCTGTCGAACTCCGCCTGCGTGCCCTTGGCCGCCAGCGTGGCCATCAGCAGGATGTGCCGGTGCTCGGGGCCGAGCGCGTCGAGGTCTTGTGCCCCGGCCTTCTCGCGCACGTCCTCGAACAGCTCGTAGACCTGCACCGCCATCCAGTCTGTCTCGCTGACACCTGGATAGTGCCGGCGGTTCGTGGCAGTGGTCGGGATCGTGCCGTGCTTGACCAGCGCGATGGTCCGGATCTCGGCATGGAATGTCTTGACCGACTGCCAGGCCGTATCGGACATCGCGTGCCGTTTCTTCCTAAAGAGAGTAAAGCCCATGACTGTCTTTCCCACTGTGAGTCTGGCCAAGTCTACGCATCGACCTTGACCGGTTTCAGGCGAAAGGGTGACATGATAGGAAAGCCGCGTGGGCCATTTTGTCACCACGCATCTTCCCAAGTCCGTCTTCGCCGCGGGACAAGAGCCAAGAAGGGATGACATGCCTGCCTTGATACCCACCGCCCATTATGCCGACATCACCTGGATCGGGTGCGTTACCGACCAGGAGAGCGACATCCGCTCGGCCCCGCTTGGCCAAGTGGATCTGACTTGGGACGGCGTGCCCGGCGAGTTTCACGGCGGGCGCACGCGTCCGTCTTGTGTTCGGGTAAAGGACCAGCACGCGGAAGGCACCGAGATTGCCAATGTGCGGCAACTGTCCGTCGTGTCGGCCGAGGAGATGGCGGCGATCGCCGAGGAGATCGGGATCGACGCCTTGCGCCCCGAATGGCTGGGCGCGTCGCTGGTGCTGAAAGGCATCGACGACTTCAGCCGCCTGCCGCCCTCGTCGCGCTTGCAGACCGACAGTGGCACGGCGCTGATCGTCGACATGGAGAACCGGCCCTGCATCTGGCCGGCCAAGGAGTTGGAGAAGGATCATCCGGGTCTTGGCAAGCTGTTCAAGCCCGCGGCGGCGCACCGGCGGGGGGTCACGGCCTGGGTCGAACGGCCCGGACCATTGCGCGTGGGAGACCGGATGCGCCTGCACGTGCCGGACCAGCGGCCCTGGTTGCATCTGGAGGGATGCCTGAGCGGCAAGTCCTTCTGAGCGCGAGATGTTTCCGATGTGAAACGCGGGCGCGACAGGCTGCCGCATCAGCCCCCGGAAATGTCGGATTCCTGACCGGTTGACGGCGCCCGACTTTGTATGGCTGTCCCGGAAGCATCATCGCTTATGTCCAAAGGGAAGACACAATGAGCCACAAATCAGACATCGAGATTGCGCGTGCGGCGTCGAAGAAGCCGATCCAGGAGATTGGCGACAAGCTTGGGATCCCGGGCGAACATCTGCTGCCCT